>DATFRC010000001.1:0-47936 GCA_035263725.1 Jatrophihabitantaceae bacterium
CCGTCACCCCATTCGCAAGAGACATGGCGTTAGGGCTATGTGCCTGTGCGGCACGGCGAAGCGTTTCGAACTGTTCTGGGGTTGCGTCCCCGGCCACGCGGATGGTGTAGCTGATCTGCTTGACCTGCACTGGGGCGTCGGCGTCGGTGGCCAGGAAGCCGGCCGGATCGAGTTCGCTTCGAACGTCGATCTCCAATAGTGATAGTTGGATCCCTAGCACGGAGGCGCCGACGAGGTAGGTCACCATTAGGCAGGATCCGAAGGCGGAGAGCAGGTATTCCTGTGGGTTCGGCGAGTGGTTGCTCCCGCCCAGCTGCCTCGGTTCGTCGATGAGCCATCGAAAGTCGCGGTTGAGCGATTGATCGCCGAGGATCATGGGCAGCGTCCGCGCCTGGGCGCGGGTGCCCGACAGCCATTCGACGGTCACGCCGTACCCGGCCCGCGCTTGTTCGGGCTGCTGCCGTACCTCGTAGGCGAACTCGGACAGTCCTGCGGTGGAGATGCCGTTTCGCACGATGGCTCCTGGAAGTGAATTGGTGTGAGACATCAGCGGTCAAGGGCCGACAGCGCCTGGGTCAGGTCGGCGATCAGGTCCTGGGGGTCCTCGATGCCGACGGAGAGGCGCACGCATCCGGGTGGGATGCCCAGCCTGGCGCGTTGGTCGGCGGTGTAGGTGGCGTGCGATGTGTTGAACGGAAGGCTGACCAGCGTCTCGACTCCGCCCAGGCTGGTGGCCTGGCGCATCAGTTGCAGACGGTCATAGACCGAGAGAGTCATTCGACAACTGGGGCCGAGGTAGTCGCGTGGCCGATGCGATGGCCCCTGCGCGCCGTGGGGCCACCGTCGGATGACTGCAGCGGGCGCGTCAGCTCGCGACGCTAGCCGGGTCAGGGTCGCTGCGCGGGCGTCTGGTTGCGCCAGATGAGGCGGTGCACGCCGAGGTGGCGGGGGAGCGACCGTAGGCCGGGAATGAACGGCAGCAGGATCAGGCCAAGGGTGAGCACTGCCATCAGGGCCCACACGAGTGCGTCTGCGTTGCCGGATGTGGAGAACGGTTTGATCTGGTACCAGAAGGTGTAGAGCCACATCCAGGGTTGGCCGGGGTAGTTCCCGGTCTCGTTCATCATTCCCCATTGGTCGCCGCCGAGGTGATCGGCGCGGGCCTGGTCTTCGAGGTAGGCGCCGTCGGCGAGCAGGAGCAGCGGTTTGGTCTGGTCGGTGGCGTAGAAGGTGTGCCGCGAGGTGAGCAGTCCTTCCAGGCCGCCGGTGCGGGCGAGGGTCAGAAACCGTGCCGCGAGCACCGGGACCGGGCCGTAGTCGCCGGGTTTTACCTGGCTCGGGTTGCCGTCGGGTGTGGCGGTGAGCGCGTCGGAGTAGTTGCCGGCCCATTTGGTCTGCTGGTCCGGGCTGGCACTGTGCCACGTGCGCAGGGCGAGCGTCAGAGCCGGATCACCGGTCACGGTGCTCAGCGGCTCGATGACCAGATCGTTGGCACTGTCGATGGGGATGCGTACGCTGCCCCAGCGCTGCAGCGGCAGCGGTCCCAGTTTCTGACCGTCGCTTGCCCGGTTGTAGGGCGCCCCGTAGCCGGCGCTGGTGGTGGTGCCGGCGAGTTCGCCGGCGGCGGTCGCGACGACGTCGTTCGGGTCGGCGTTGGCCCAGTTTTCGAGTGTGATCGCTTTGCGGTCCGGGGAGGAGAACACGGCGGCGAGTACCGCGACGAGCACGCCGACCACCGCTACGGCGATGACGAATTCCTTGACCAGGTCGTAGGGGCGGGTCGGGAACCGGTGTGCGTCCGGTGTCTGGTCGCGGCGCCGGCGGCGGGCAGGCTTGCCGTCGTGGCTCATCGTGCCACCTGCGCGGGATCTGCACCGTCCGTCGGAGCCTGCATCGCCGTCTCGGGCAGTTCGGTGTGGGCCAGCGCTGCGGGTTCGGGCGGCTGCGCGTCGAACGGTGGCACCACGCCGTGCCGGCGGACCAGGATCACGTGCAACACCACGAGCACCCCGACGACGAGCGGCAGGAGCACGATGTGCCAGAGCAGCATCTGGCCGAGGTTGAGCACGTTGAACAGGGCGCCGACTCCGACGGAGTTGAGACCGTCCTTGGCCTGCGTGGAGATCCATTGCGAGTCGAAGTTCGTCTGCGATAGGTATCCGGTAAAGGCAGTTGCGATCGAACCGACGAAGGCGACCGCGCCGGTGATCCAGGTCAGCGCCCGCTTGCCGCGCCAGGCGGCCATGAAGAACTTGCCCCACAGGTGGATCACCATGAACACGAAGAACAGCTCGGTGCTCCACAGGTGCATGGAGTTGAAGAAGTGACCGACCCTCGAGGTGTGCCACCAGGCCGCTCCGCCGACGGCGAGGGCCAGACCGGAGGCGAGCACGAACAGGAACGCCGCGAGCGTGGCCACACCGAAGACGTAGATCCACGAGCGGACGTAGGCGGGCTGGCGATCGGGCAGCCACTGCCCCTCCGGGACAGTGCGCTTGATGTGGTTACGCAGCCATACCGTCCAACTCGACGTGGCGTGCTGTTCACTGCTCATCGCGCTTCTCCTCGCTCTTGACGGCCTTGCCGCCCGGGAACGGCAGGATCAGGGCCAGCACGAAGAGCACCACCATCAGCACGATGATGATGAAGTTCGCCAGCGAGATCTGAACCACGCCCCAATGCAGGAAGTACGCCCGCCTGGACAACAGGCCATGGGCACTGGGCACGGCATTGATCAGCGACACGGCAACGGCGGTACTCATCGGTGCGCCTCCAGGTGCGGGTGCTAAAAGGACACGCTCGCCGACCTACCCACCGCCAGGGACGAACGTCCCGGCTGTCATCGCCGCTGGTCCCAGCGGGACCGGGGGATGTATCGGATCGGTTGCATCGCGTCGGTGATCCGCCCGACGTGCAAGCACCCGGCCTGACCGTCCACTGGACGCCGGAAGTGCTTCATACGTTCAGAGCGAACTTAGAGGCTGATACGGCATGGTCAGCGTCGTGCGCGCGATCGAGGGGCTGCGGGGGTGGCCACAACGTTGACTCGGCCGTCCGGTGCACGGCACGCCGCTGTCGAGGATTCGGCAGCATCCGGCGTCGAGGGGAATGCGCGGCTTACCGGGCTGAACGGCGTGCTGCTGGTGGTTCTGCTCGCCGTCGAGGGGCCACGATTCTGCGGATCCGGCAGCTGATCAGCGTGCACGTTTACGTCGGGGTGCTGCTCGTCGGCCCGGTACTGCTGAAGTGCGCCAGTACGGTCTACCGGTTCATCCGGTACTACGCCGGTGCGCGAGCCTAGGGGCAGAAGGGGCCGCCCAGCCGATGCTGCGAGCACTCGGAGCCCTAGTCATCCTGACCACGTTCGCAGTGCTCGGCACCGGCGTCGGCCTGCTCGCGGTGCGGCCCGGCCATGCCGGGTTGCTGTTGACCGCCCACAAGGCGAGTTTCGTCGTGTGGTTTGCCGTGATGACCGTTCACGTCCTCGGCCACATCCGTGCGGCCGCCGTGGACACGTGGCGGGACCTTCGCGGCTCGCCCAGTGACCCGGCCGGCAGCCGGCGCCACGTTCGAATCGCGCTCACTGCGCTCGCCCTCGTCGCGGGGATCGCCGCTGCGACGGCGATCATGCCGCAAGCGGCGCCACGGACGAAGCACACGGTCAGCTTCCGAGACCGGTGACTCGACCACCTATCGCAGTGCATCCTGGTCAGCCCACGGCCTGCCCGAAGAGGTGTCCGATCGCGTAGGTGAACAGCAGTCCCGCTGCGCCGCCGATGACAACCCGCATGACAGCGAGCCGGACGCTGCTGCCGCCGAGCCGGGCGCTGAGGGCGCCGGCGAGGGCGAGGGCGATGAGCACTGCCGTGATCGTGACGGGGACGCGCCAGGGCTGGCTCGGTATCAGGATGGCGACCAGCGGCAGCACCGCCCCTAGTACGAAAGCGATCGCTGAGGCACCGGCGGCCTGCCACGGATTGACGATGTCGCTCGGGTTGATGTTCAGCTCCGCCTCGGCGTGCGCCGCGAAAGGATCATGTGCGGTGAGCTCGGCGGCGACCAACTCGGCGGTTGGGCGGGTCAGGCCCTTGGCTTGGTAGATAGTGGTGAGCTCCTCGAGTTCGGCGTCAGGATCGCTTTTGAGTTCCGCGCGTTCCTTGGCGAGCAGTGCATGCTCGCTGTCGCGCTGGCTGCTGACGGAGACGTATTCGCCGAGCGACATCGACACCGCCCCAGCGACGAGCCCAGCCAGACCCGCTGTGAAGATCGGGCCACGAGCCGGGCTGGCGCCTGCGACGCCGACCACGATGCCGGCAACAGAGACGATCCCGTCATTGGCGCCGAGCACGCCGGCCCGCAGCCAGTTGAGTCGCCCGGCGATTCCTGCGCCATGTGGTTCGCCTGGGTGAGATAGGGGCACGGCGGTCATCGGTTTCTCCACGTTCGGGGATCGGCTTGCGGCTGACACGGAGCTGGACCGGTACGCGGGAGCGGTGCCGCGGCTCCGGAACAGTCGGGCCCGCTCCGTCACCGCACGCGTACGCGCACCGTTGTACTCGCCCCGCGGCGATCGCGCGCGCTGAGAGGTATTGCAGAGGGAACGCAGATACTGTGCCAGCGCGCAATCTGGGGAATGTCCCCGGATCGGAACGGTGAGGGAGCACAAACGTTTGTCGAGGTCGACGCGCCCCAATCCCGGACGACGCCCCTCGGCGCCGGCAAGCCGGAAGCTGGCACCGCACCCTCATCCGCCAACGCGCAGCGACCGAACGGTGTCGGACGTACTGCACCGGGTGCAGCGGGATCCGCGCTGGGTGGTGCTCGTGCTACGCGCCTACCTCGCGTTCACATTCATCTACGCGGGCCTGTCCAAGATCGGCGGCCGGAGCTTCTTCGATCCTTCGTCGCCCGCCTCGATCCACGCGACGCTGCTCGCCGTACGTGGGCACAGCCCAATCCGTGGCCTGCTCGGACCTGTCGAAGAGGGCCGACCCGCACTCAGCGGGTCGGCCCTCCCGGTCGCCGCTCATCCGGCGTTTGGTGATTGCCAGGTGGTGTTCGTCTCGATCACGTACCGTTCTACAGCGGCTTCGATCGTCGGGAAGAAGTGGTTGGGGTCGATGGTGCGCGTGAGTTCGTAGCGCTCGATCTTTTCGCGAACGGGGTCTTTCAGCTCCGCGAAGATCAGCGAGATGCCGCGTTCGTTAAGCCACAGGTCCAGGTCCTGGAGCATGTCCGACGCGGTGGTGTCGACGTCGGTGACCGGTTCAGCGGCGATCACGATCCACCTGAGGGCTGGACTGCGCTCGGCGATCGCTCGGATGTGTTCTGCGAAGTTCCGGGCATTGGCGAAGATCAGCGGAGCATCGAATCGATAGACCACCAGGCCGGGGAGCAGCTCAGCCTCCGGATGCAACTCGGTGTCGTGCAGTCCCTCGACGCCTTCGACTCGGCCGAGCTCGGCCTGGTGGGGCCACCACACGCGCCGGAACACGTTGAGGATCGACAGACCGACGGCGATGAGGATGCCGGGGAGCACCCCGAGGAGCGCCACGGCGAGCAGCGCGGCGATCGACAACATGAACTCGGTCCGCCGTTGGTGCCACAGCCGACGGGTTGCGCTCACATCGACCAATGACACCGCAGCGGCGATGACGATCGCCGCCAGCGTTGGTTGCGGGACGTATTGCATCAGCGACGGGAACAGCACGACCACGAGCGTGATCACTACCGCGCCCACGACACCCGTGACCTGTGATTTTGACCCAGCCTGATCCGCGACGGCGGTGCGGGAGCCGCTGGTGCTCACCGGGAAGCCCTGAAACAGGCCAGCTGCCATGTTCGCCGCACCGATACCGATCATCTCTTGGTTGCCGCGCACCCGCTCGCCATGCCGAGACGCGAACGAGGACGCCGTCGACATGGTGTCGGCCAGCGCGACTACCGCGATCGCGAGCGCCCCGACGAACAGCGGTGGCACGTTAGACCATGCGACCGTCGGGATCGTGAACGGTGGAAAACCTCGCGGCAGCATGCCTATGGTGTCGACACCGTGTGATTTCAGGTCGAAGACGTTGACGGCAATCGACGCCAGAACGACAGCAATGAGGACCGCGGGAACCTTCGGCATGAGTCGTTGCAACAGCAAGATCCCGGTCAGCGATGCGATGCCGACGATCGCAGCCGTGGTGTTCGCGTCATCGGCCACATGAGTCACGAACCCCGAGAATTCTGAGATCAGCCCACTGGTATCGAGCGAGAAACCGAACAGTTTCGGCAGCTGACCTACGACGATGGTGACGGCCAGTCCGCTCATGTACCCGATCTGGGTGGGCTTGGACAGTAGGTCCGCCACAAACCCGACCTTGACCAGCCCAGCGACAACCATGATCACACCGACGAGGATCGCAAGAAGCGAGGCCAACGCGATCGCCTTAGCCGGATCGCCGCCGGCGACGATCAGCGGCATCACCGTAGCCGCGATCATGGGGCCCAATGCGGAGTCAGGGCCGAGGACCAACACCTTCGACGGGCCGAAGACCGCGTACCCGAGAAGGCACAAGATCGACGTGTACAGCCCAGTGATCGGCGGCAGGCCGGCAAGCTGCGCGTAGGCCATTCCCTGCGGGACCAGCAACGCCGACAGCACCAGTCCGGCGACGATGTCCTTCGCCAGCCACCGACGGTGATACGACCGGACCATCGCCCAGCCCGGAACAAACGACAGACGGCCAGCATCTCGGTCGGCGATCTTCCACTCGGAGCCGCTAACCATGCACGTCAGTCCATCATCCGAGGATCTCAGCGAGCCTCGTCGAGCCCCAACCCCGTCGTGGATTCATCGACGCCCCCTTGCCACCCCGGTAACAAGCGATCCGACCACGGGCGTGCGGGCCCGCTGCGATCGCGAATCCCCCATCGTTCCACGGCTCTGCCAGCCGGAGCAGAACCCGCAACCGGAGCGCTGGCGGATCCCCGGGCTCAATTCAGTTGTGGGTTTGGTTCCTTCGGCGACCGCTGTCGGCGTATGGGCCATTCGGCTGCAATAAGCCAGGCGACGCTTGCGGCGAACAGGCCGATGGCAGCGCCACCTACGACGTCGATCGGCCAGTGTGCGCCGATGTAAAGCCGATTGGTGGCGACGAGGACGGCGGCGGCCAGGCCGACGATGCGTTGCGGCCAGCGCATCCACGGCCAGAGCCCGGCAACCAGCCCGACGACGGCCGCGGTGTGGGCAGAAGGGTATGCGTTGCCGTGCGGTTGTATCGGGTATCCGTGATCGTCCATGCCTGGGAGCACGGCAAGTGGCCGTGGTTGGCTCGCCGCATGCTTCGCGATCAGCGCGGCCACTTCGGCAATGAGGAGCGTGACGATCGCTGCGCGCACCAGTTCCCAGCGCTGGGAGGTTTGTGTTGCGGTGAGCAGGACCCAGATGATCCAGAGGAGCCCGAGGATGATCAGCGGAATGGGCCGGAACAGTGGATTGACTACGGCGAATAGCGCCGCGATCGGCTGCGGCGGGTGATTGAACCATGTGGCGAGGTCGGTCTGGGCGACCTCGGCCCGCGGCATGGTAGCCAGCCATGCGGTGATGGTGATCGCGAATATGGCGAGGGCTGCGGTCGCGATAGCTTGTCTCGGTGTTGGTGGCTTTGGGTCGCTCAGGGAGACGTTTGGCTCGGGCGGAGTCGGCAGCTTGCGACGGCGAGCCACGGGCGTTCCCCCTGCATCAAGCGATGTTGCAGTCGCCGGCTACCTGGCCCAGGCACCGGAACGGACAAGAATTAGCATCCTCGCCCGGCTGGACTCGCTGCACTCACAGCATTTGTCGAGCCGTTTCCACCAAGTCGGCTGCGATGCTGAGCAGGCCGGCTAACGCGCCCGGAGTATCGGTTCTCGAACTGGGCGGAACTGGTGGCCGGTCGCTGAGGCGGCTGAGCGCGTGTATTAGCGTCCGCACCCCGATCGCGCGCCGCTGCCAGACTGATGCTCGTGAGGACGCCCGCGGTGGCCGTGACCGGGATCGCCCTGGTGGTGTTCGTTGCAGGGCGTCGCTTCCGGGACTGGGGCGCCACCAAAGGCGAGTGCGAGGCCGTGTTGCCTGGTGACGAGCTGATTCCCGAGCCCGCCGATGTGATGACGCGAGCCGTGACCGTCGACGCGTCGGCCGAAGAGGTCTGGCGCTGGCTGGTGCATATCGGCCAAGACCGCGTGGGCCTGTATGGCTATGACTGGCTGGAGAATGTAGCCCAGCTGCGTATTCGCAGTGCCGACCGGATCCGCCCGGAGTGGCAGCGCCTGTGCGTCGGCGACGCAGTTCGGCTGGTCCGCCCGGGGTGGCTGGGCCTGCGCGAGGGCATGGCATTGCCGGTGGTTCGTGTTGATCCCGGTCGCGCGATCGTGCTGCGGCAGCAGCCGCCCGCATCTCCCTGGGATGGCGTGTGGTCTTTCCACGTCGTGCCCCACGGGCCGCGGCGTTCGCGGCTGCTCTCACGCAGCCGCACGGCTCGGGGCGGGATCTTCTTGTGGCTGGCCGGGCAGGCAATGGACGCGCTCACGCTTGTGATGACGCGTCGGATGCTGCTCGGCATCAAGTCCCGCGCCGAGCACGGGGCCCGAGGCGTCGACGACCGAACTGGCTAGATGACCGACCTACGGACCACGACCTACATGGTTCTAAACATCGCCGCTGGAAATGATCGCCGCGGCGTCGATGGCTATCGACCCGATGGGCGACCTCTGTCATTCTCGATTCAGAAGAGGTGCTACATCGCGCGAGGAGTGGGCGATACCCATGATGACGCAGCCCGGCAGCGCAGCGACCCAGGTGCAGGTGCTCCGCCGCGCCGTCGCGCGAGCCGTCCTCGCGCCGTCGGTTCATAACACGCAGCCGTGGCGGTTCGTGATCCGGGGCGAGATGCTGGAGATTCACGCTGATCGTTCGCGTCAGCTACGCGTGCTTGATCCCACCGGTCGGCAGCTGACGATCAGCTGTGGGTGCGCGCTCTTCAACGCCCGCGTCGCGCTCGCAGGGTCGGGATACAGCGCGACCGTGGATCGCTATCCGGACAACGACCGGCCCGATCGTCTCGCCCGGCTAAGCCTCGGGGGGCGCACCGATTCGCCGGCGTCCCTTGCGTCGCTGGATGCCGTGGTCGAACTCCGCCAGACGAACCGGCGCCGTTTCGCGGACGAGCCCGTGCCGCCGGAGATCGTCGGCGCGCTCCGCGACGGCGCAGCTGCCGAAGACGTGCAGCTGTACGAGGTCGTCGACCCCGAGCAGCGTGACACCGTCGCGCGGCTCAGTCAGGAGGCCGATCGCGAGGAGAACGCGAACCCCGCGTATCGCGCCGAGCTGCGGGCCTGGACAACCAACGACCCTGCGCGCCGTGACGGGGTGCCCAGCCTGGCCGTCCCGCATGTTGATGCCGGTGCCGGTGACGATATCCCTATACGCGACTTCGACACCCAGGGAGCGGGCTGGCTGCCGATTGCGACGCACTCGAGCGTGAACCAATGTCTGCTTCTGCTTGGCACTCTTGCCGACCGCCCAGAAGCCTGGCTGCGCACCGGCGAAGCGCTCGAGCATGTGCTGCTCGAAGTAACTCGCCAGGGATACGTCGCCAGCCCGCTCACCCAGATCGTCGAAATCCCCTCGACTCGGTCCCGTCTCCGCTCAGACCTCCAGTTGAACATGCACCCGCATATCCTCATGCGGGTCGGGCGGGCACCGAAGACTCCGACGTCGCGACGGCGGCGTCTCGAAGACGTCCTCGTGGAGGATGAAGCCTGACGGCCCGATCGCTGCGAGACGGCGTGCACTACAGAGCGCGATTCTTGTCAAGAAGTTCTGCGAGCCGGGCCCGACGTCGCTGGACCGAGCCTTGCTGCTGGCGCTGCCTCTGTTGCTGCTGATCATCTTGGCTTCGCGGCGAACTTTATTTGGCGGCGACGGCGAAACGCGCAAGTGCGATCGATCGAACGGTTCAGATGTCCCAGACCTTGCCGCAAGGGTGGCGCGACGGTTCTTGGCTGGAGTGCGGCCGCGGTGCATGTCGGTCGCCACCGACTTCACCAGACTTCGGCATCCATCTAGGCGGCGAACGTGTACCGGGCGGTCTCTGCCTGTGGTGCGCGGCCACGGTGTACCGGGCCTGCCAGCGCGCGCTACGGAGCCGGCGGGTCGTCGCCACGGCGGAGCACTGCGACCGCGGCCGTGATCTGCTCGGCGAACTTGAGCGCGGCGCCGTCGGTCAGATCGACTTCGGCGAGCTCGCCGATCACCAATCGCACGGTCTCGTCATCCAGGTCGACCGTGACGCCGAGGTTGGTGCCGTCAAGGGCCGTTACGAGGGCGTCCTCGTCGGGGTGAATCATCGCGCCTCCCATGATCGTCGTGTCCTACCTATGGACACGCGGGAGTGTATGCGAGTCCCGTTCTATGTCGTCCACAACGCATTAGTCTGTTGCCTTAACTCCTTACAGTCGTTGGGAAACCGGGGTTAGGGCCGAATTCGCGTGCATCAGCCGGTCGCGGGGTCGCGTCTTCGGTGGCGCGAGCCCTGGCGGTGTGCGGCGTATGCCGGTGGCGTAAGGAGTCGTCATCCGGATCTTTTGGGCAAGGCATGGGGAGAACGTCGCCAACTTGTGCCAAACGTTCTCGCACCGTGTGTTCGATGGGGACTTGACCGAGCGGGGCCGTGATCAGGCGCACGCGTTGGGTCGTCGGCTGGTCGCCGCCGCACCTCGATTCAACCTCGTCGCGGTGTCTCCGCTGCGCCGCGCGATTCAGACTGCGGAGATCGTCAGCGGGTATCTGGGCGTTCCCATTGGGTTGGAGCTCGATGAACTTCGCGAGATCAATGTCGGCGATCTGGACGGCAAGAGCGACCCGGAATCCTGGCGTATCTACCAGGAAACCCTGGCGGGCTGGCTCCGCGCCGAATTGGATCATCGATTTCCCGGCGGGGAGAACTGTCAGGAACTAGTGGCCCGGCTGCGGCGTGCTCTCGGCCGAGTTGCCGACACGGCTGGACCGGGACCCGCGCTAGTCGTCGGGCATGGCGCCAATCTGCGCGCGGCGCTTCCCGCCCTGACCGCAACG
Organism: Jatrophihabitantaceae bacterium; assembly: GCA_035263725.1. Classification (GTDB taxonomy): domain Bacteria; phylum Actinomycetota; class Actinomycetes; order Mycobacteriales; family Jatrophihabitantaceae; genus DASXRA01. The sequence goes on from DATFRC010000001.1 coordinate 11,105, forward strand.
CCCGACCCAGGTGAGGACCTCCGCACCGGGGGCACCGCCCAGCTTGAGGTGATCCCGGCAGCACCAGAGGCACTCGCGATCCGACTGCTCAGCTGGGGCCAATCACAGTAGGTACGTGCCGCCATGCTGCCCCGCCCGGAAGCCGAGAGCGGCCCTATCCACTACAGCTACGACGAGCGCGATCAAACACGCGACGTCGAACGCGACCTGACCAGGGGCTTATGGATGGGCAACGATGACGGTGACGATCGCGGCGTAGAGGACGAGGCCGAGCACCGTGGTCCAGAAGTGCGCATGGCGCTGCTGGGTTTGCGCGTCGCGCTGCGGCGGTGGCAACGCACGTAGCAGGATCGGCAAGACCGAGACCGCAAGGCCGACCGTGACCAGAACCGCGCTCCAGGATCCCAGGTTCACCAATGGCTTCGAGCGAACCGAAGATCGTCGCGGTGAGCACGACCAGCATCACCAGTCGTACCCGCGGATCTGCATCGAACGCCGTCGTGGCGTCCTTGTTGGTGTCGAAGAATCGGATCTGGAACAGCAGCACACTGGTGCTGTGGCGCACGCATCGCCTGCACCCGGCGCTGTCGATGCTCGAGACGCTGCGGCTGTATGCGGATCTGATCCGGCTGTTTCGGCGGCTAGCTGGCCAACCCGAGCTGCCGCGAGGTGTGCGGATCCAACGTCGCCGCACACAGCAACACGCGGATCAGCCGCATTCTGCAAATGTGGGGCACGAAGCGCCGGGCCGACGTCGCTGACTCTGCCGGCCACGCCCATCCCGGACTATTCTCGGTCTCACGCGCGATTAGCTGTGTCGAAGCTGGTGATGGACATGAGCAAACGCGACGAGCGGACCTCAGACAGGGAGTTGCGGCCGATCGGTTGGGTTCGCGCTCACGCTCTGATGATCTGGGGACCCGCCCAATCCTGGGACAACCCGCTTATGGGAACGCGGTACGACCCGGTATTGCGACAGGATCAGTTGCGAGCGCGGCACGCCCGGCGCGAAGCTCGCCGCGAGGGGCGTGAGCAGCGTCGCTTGGACCGCGCCCGTATCGGGGACGAGCACTGCACGCCGGACGAGTAGCACTCGCCAGGTCGGGTCTTACGGCGGGTCGGACACGCCGGGCCTCCGTGGGCCTCGGTGCTGTTCCGCTGGTTTAGCCCATCCATAGATGCAGGGCCACGTAGCCAGTCCAGACCGCCAGCAGGAGCAGCCCGTTGGCGCGCGTGATGCGCCCGCGGGCCAGCAGCACCGCGACCAACAAGCTCACGCCGGCCATCACCGGCCAGTCCAGGGTGCGGACGGTCGGAGGCACCACTACCGGGGTCAGCACCGTGATCAGGCCGAGATTGAACAAGGTGAAGTACAGCACGGTGCCGATGAGATTGCCGGCCGCGATGTCGCTGAAGCCCATCTTGGCCGGCACCGCTTGGCGGATCACCTCTTCACTCTCGATGACCGCTGGGGAGATGACCATGCCGACCAGCGCCGCGGGAAGCCCGGCCGTGCTGATGAGCCCGCTCGCGCCACGCTCGACCAGCAGCCCACCGATGCTGATAACGGCCAGGCCGCCGAGGGTGAGGCCGGTGGCGCCCCACCAGGTTTGCTGCCAGCCGTGGGGCTCTTCCTTGACTGCCATGAGCTTGCGGTCCTTTGCTGCGGATACCAGGTAGACGGCGGCCAGGGCGAACGCGGCCAGGAGCAGCACGCCGGCCCATCGCGGCGTGGCCGACCCGGCCAGGGGTGCGCCGGCCAGCACCGCTGCGACCGGCAGCAACCATGGCATGGGCGTCGGGAGCCGGATCTCCAGCGGTGCGACCAGCACTCCCACGCCGAGCGCGACCGTGAGCACGAAGATCGCCCCGCCATAAGCAGTCCCCAAGGCCACCTCGGCGAGCCCGGCGTGGCCCGCCGCCAGCCCGACGGCGATGTTCTCCGCCTCCAGCCCCGACAACAGGGCACTGGCCACGAACGGCGCGATCCTGGCCGCCCGCGACATCCCGACCAGGCCCTTGACCAGCGATTCGGTTGCCACGATGACCAGCACGGCGCCGCCGAGGAACTGGGCGACGGCAGCGACGATGCTCACCGGGCTACGCGCATCACGGGCCCGGCCACCGCGATGACCGAGAGGCGTGCTCTGCTAAAGCCCTGGCTCCGGCCCACCTCGCAAGGAGATCGTCTAGCGGTTCTCCACGACGAACTGGCTGGCGGTGAATGACGCGCCGGCCGGGTCAGCGAGAACAGCGAATCGCACCCACGGCGCATTCTGCGGCTGGGCGAGGACCGCGCCTCCGAGGTCGCGTGCTCGCGCAGCTATCGCGTCCACGTCATCGACGGCGAAGGTCACGCTCCAGCGGGCTGGGCCGCCCTCGCGGGGGAAGATCGCTGCGACGACGTCCTCGAAACCCTCGGGCGCGCCCATCTGCCTCATCCCCGCGCGCAGGCCGGGGTTGAGCTCCTCGAGATGATCGCCGTAGCCCGGCAAGGCCCACATCGGCGAGCCGACGTCGATAGTCGTCCAGCCGAATACGGCGCCGTAGAAGACCCGAGCGCCCTCGAGATCGTCGGTGCGCAGGTTGTTGAAGTTCAGCGCGCCATGCTCGTTGACCGCCGCCGAGCCGCGGTGCGACCCGGGCTGCCACACACAAAAGACCGCGCCCTCAGGGTCGGCGAACACCGCCATCCGCCCCGCGTCAAACACATCGAACGGCTCGGAAAGCACCCGCCCGCCCGCCGCGGACACCCGGGCCGCCGCGTCGTCGGCCGACTCGACACGAATGTAGGTGTTCCACATCGCCTGCGGTGGTGCACCCGGGGGCTGCGAGGAGATCGCGGCCGCGTCCCGGCCGCCGATGCGGGCCATGTAGTAGTGAGCCCCAGCGTCGGGGGGCATCGAGTCCTCGGTCTCCCAGCCGAAGAGCCCGGAGTAGAACCGAGCGGCGTCTGCGGGGTCCGGCTGGTTGGTATCGACCCAGCACGGCACCCCGGCCGGGTAGTCCTCGCGCGTGCTCATGGCGGCAGGCTACAACCGCCTCAGGGATCTCGTCAGCGAGCCGCTCGCGCCGGACCGCCCGATGTCATCAATCGCGGCACGACCCTCACGGGCTGTTCCGTGAAGGCCGTGCCGCGATCCTGCGTGGCGGACGGTCACGCCCTGGCCGAGGCGCAAAGCTGACCGATGCCGATATCAGGCCGTCCGCGCTGTGCGAGTGTCGATCAGAATGCGGTTGGTGGTGCGACCAGGTTGCTGTTCACGCTACTGAACAGCACGGCTGTGGATTCGGCACCGGTGCTGCCGCCGCTGACGGTCTCCTGCGCGGCGAACATCGGCTCGTTGAACAGCGACCCGTTCATCGGGAAACCGATCGCGAACACGCCGACGGCATGCCTGGGGGCGACGAATGATGTGGAGATGTAGTCGCCGACCATTGCGCCCTGGCTCGTCGGGGCGATCCAGCCGAGCTGCATGGGATCGCTGAGCGTCTGCGGTGCGCTCCACGTCTGCCCGTTGTCTAGCGACGACACGAACGCGGCCTGGATTGTGCAGGACAGACCCACGCAACCAGCTGGTGCCTGGAAGTAGTAGGTCAGCGCGAGCGCCGTCCTGCCTCCAGCGGTCGTGCGGTCGACGGCCAGCCCCGGGATGAAGTGATCGACGTTGCTGCCCACCGCATCGATGGGAATCCGGCTCAGCGGCGACCAGGTGGTGCCGTCGGCCGAGCTGCTCAGCACGATGTCGTTGGCTTTGCCGCCCGGCTCGAAGCGATTGTCTTGCCACGCCACGTACACCACGCCAGCGGCATTTATTTCGGCCGACGGCAGCGGCGACGTGCGCAAACCAGGCACGTCGTGTGACGCGACCGTGGAGATCCGCACCGAACGGTTCCAGGTCAGGCCGCCGTCGTCGGAGGTGAAGGCCCGGATGCCTTGTCCGTGATTGAGGCCCTCGAACGGGACGACGACTCGGCCGTTCGGCTGCACCACGGGCTGCCCGCCCAGGCCGTGGATGGTGTCAGCTGTCGCCAAGGGCGGCCCCCAGGTCAGCCCGCCGTCGGTGGACGTGGACATCTGCTCCAGGTCTTTGCTGTTGACCAGGTCGAACTCGGTGTAGCAATGGCCGTAGAACGGGCTGGTCGGCGTGTTGTCGCAGACGCTCCAGTTCTTGTCGTAGAACACGCCGTTGGCCGCGACGGCGATCGGGTTGCTCCAGGTCAGCCCACCGTCGGTCGACCGGCTGGTCATCACGTCCACGATGCCGCCGCCGGCGAAGTGCAGGCCGAGCCAGGAGGTCAGCCACACCCCGTGCCGGGCGTCGAAGGCGACCGATGCGTCGCTGACCGAGAAGAACGGTCCGGTCGGGGTGGACGCGGTCGTGGTCGCCGGCAAGAAGCCGTGCGTCCAGGTGGCCCCGCCGTCATGACTGGTGGCGAAGCCGATGTCGCTGGAGCCGCCGTTGAACACGCGGCCGGTCTGGAACACAGACACCACGGTGGAGCCGAACGCGAACGTGTCGGGCTCCACCTCGGTGGCATGCGCAGCTGTCGGCATGCTGTTCGGCGCGAACGGGTCGGAACTGATTTGTGTGACGGTGGTCTGCGCCTGCGCAGGAACAGCCACCGCGAACGCCGCCGTCACCACGGCAGCGAACAGGGCAGTGCGAATTGGAGACATCACATTCTCCGTCGATTGCTGGGTAACAGGTGATGGGAGGCCGCCGCGCTTGGCGGCGCCTCGTCTTCAAAGCGGGCGCACCGCGGGGCGGTGAGGGCCCGCACGTCCCCCACGAGCCGTCCGAGTGCCGGAGGCCCGCGTGCGGTCGCGGCACGCAACGAGCGGCACGGCGTGGGCGTAGCTTCGCCGGGCCGGCGATGAAGGCGATCTCGGCGATCCGCCGTCCGACGGCGCTGAAGCCGAGCATCGGCGTCGCCGGATGCGCCGGGCGGATGAGCGGGGTGTCGTGGCAATGTCTGTTAGGAGAGCGGGAGCACGGCGCGCCGGGGCCCGTCGATGCCGAGTTTGGGGTTCAGGCCGTCGCCGGTGATCAATATGTCGTCGTGAGAGACGCCGATCGCGTTGTGCAGGATCAGCCGTTGCGGGGCATTGACAAGCTTCATCAGGTCCTGCATACCCCTTTTCGCTGTCCAGCGAAATGCAGCGTCCCAGCCGGTGGACTGACTGGCCAGCGCACTGCCGACGATCACGCTGGTGTCACCGTTGACCGCGAACGTGGCGCTCGCCGGGCCGCCAGGAGCGCCGAGGTCGACCGTGCCGCTCACAGCCGTCCGGCGTAACGGCTGCACGCCGTCCGAACAAGGTCACACTCCAAAGTTGGTTGATCGTGACCGGGTAGAGGCCAGGGCAGACGCCTCTTGTAGGCCACGAATCGGGCGACCCGCCGGTTCAACCTGGCCGCAGAATCGCTGCTCGCCGTCACCTTCCCGGGACTGCCCGCCGCGCAACCTGAGGCCGCGGCGCACTCGGCGATGGCCAGTGCTCAGCGACGCAGCTGTCGGCGGGACGTGATGTCGAGTTTGGCGAAGATCTTGCTCAGATGCCATTCAACGGTGCGGCGGCTGATGAACAGGCGGACCGCGATTTCGGCGTTGGACAGTCCGTCGCGGACCAGCCGGACGATCTGCGTTTCCTGCGCGGTGAGATGACTGCTGGTTTCGACGGTGCGTTTGCGGACGGTCTCGCCTGTCGCGCCGAGCTCCGCGGCGGCCGTTCCGCGAAGCCGTCCATGCCCATCGCGGTGAACATTTCATGGGACTTCCGCAATTGCTCGCGAGCCTGGCTGCGCTGGTTCTGCCGGCGCAACCATTCGCCGTAGAGCAGGTGAGTGCGTGCCAGTTCCCCGCGAACGCGGGTACGGGCGAGGCGGTCAATCGCCGCCTGAAAGTGGGGCTCGGCAGTGTTGGCGTCGCTGACGAGCGCGTCGCAGCGCGCCTGCAGGCCGAGTTCCCAGTCTGTGCCCGCTGGCCTCGGTGATCTCCGCCAGACGCCGGTCTGCCTCAACGGCGATGTCGGGTCGGCCGGTACGGGCGGCGGCCGTGACCAACTCCACCAGTGCGAGGGCGGTCGTAATGGTCAGCTCCTTCCACGATTCGACGGCGCCCTGGGCGGTAGCGAAGGCGGCCTGGTACTGGCCGAGTCCGTCAAACAGCACTGCCTGCATCCACTCCGCGGCGGCCACGCCGATGCCCTCGCCGCGCCGCTGGACCTCGACGATGGTGCCGGGATGAGCTTGGCGGCCAGGTCCTCGTCGCCGCGCCAGGCAGCCAGCAGCTGCGCGGCGTACGCCGGCTCTCAGACTTCGGTTCCCTCGGAGACCGCCCCTTGCTCCGCAAGCAGCAGGCGCGCCGCGGAAAGATCGCCGGAAAGGATCTGGAAGATGATCTGGGCGGTCAGCGCGATCGGCAGGATGGCGAGCGCGCCGCGGTCGCGGGCTGGACGAAGCGGCTGGCGAGCGCGTCCCAGGCGTCGTCGTCCAAGACGTCCGGAGCGGTTGTCGCCGCAAACCAGATCCAGCGCAGTTCTTCGTCGGCGGACATGTCCCTACCGCGGAACATCCGCAGCGCCTGCTTCGGGATCGGCACGCCGGCTCCGTAGCCGTCGGTGTGCCGGACGGCCATGCCGTCGAGCAACAGATCGGTTGCCCGGACCGGCTCGACGGGGGCGGGGGCGGCGCGAGCGGCCTCAGCGACCTGGCGCAGACTGGCGCCGCTGGCCAGGTGGGCCGCGCGCCCGCCGGCGTGGATCGCCTCGAGGTAGGTGTCCCGGGCCATGCGCACGTCGAGCGGTGCCAGTTCGGCGGCGGCCTTGAGCAGGATCGCGGGCGTTTCGCCGCCGCGGTTCATGCTGAAGGCGATTCGGCCTCGCAGCAGATCCGCACGAGCGCGGTCGAGGTCGCTCACCGGCCTTGCGTCGGCTAATGCCAGCCGTCGCAGCGAGGCGTCGGTCATGCCGGCCTGCTGCTTGGCCTGCGCTGCGGCCAGCGCGCGCTGTCCGGATCGTTCGTGGTCTGGCGTCAGTTCCGATGCCCGCTCTAGGAACGCCGGGGCAGCCGCGGGCCCACCGCGCGCCTGCGCTCGCTCGGCGCGGCGTTCTAACTCGGCCGCCACCTCTTCGTCTGCCCTGACGGCTGCTTACGCGCGGTGCCAGGCCCGGCGGTCCGGATCGACGATCGGGTCGGTCAACTGCGCTAGAACCCGGTGCACATTCCGCCGCTCGTCCGGCGTGGCCGCGTGGTAAATGGCTGATCGAAGCAGCGGATGCCGAAACGTCACCCGGGTACCGAACCTTACGAATTCCGCAGCCTGTTCCACGGATCCAACCCGTGAGCTACCCGGGGACACGGGACCCGTTTCTGCGCGACCGTGGAGCCGTCACCTGAAGAGAAGGACGGCTGAACATGACAGTAAGACTGGGAATCCTCGCGCTGCTCGAGGCCAAGCCCGGCAAGGGCGACGAGCTGGCCACGTTCCTCGAAACAGGGCGGGAGCTAGCGCTCGCCGAGGACGGCACCGTGACCTGGTACGGCTTCAAGGCCAGTGACACCAGCTACGGCATCTTCGACACGTTCGAGACCGAGGAGGCTCGCGACGCGCATCTTGGTGGGCAGGTCGCCAAAGCCCTCGGCGGCATCGCGCCCGACCTCCTCGCCAGCGAGCCGGACTTTCGCATGGTCCGACTCGTGGCAGTGAAATAGCCGACCGCAACCACTGGGCCGCGGCAGGAAAGTCCCGAGCGCAAGCCCGTGTGACTACAGGCCCGATCGAAGCGGGTCTCGGCGAGCATTCGAGGGGTAGGACGCGTGCCCTCCACCCATTACCCGCAGGGATCTGAAAAGTGGACAGGATTCACCAGCGTAAAGACCCGATAGGCCAGTGTCGGTACGCCGATGTTGGCGAAGGAGGACGCCGCCCCCGCACGTCGGCACCTAGGCGGGGTTGGTACGGGTCCGCTCGTAATGCCGGCGTGCCTTCATCCGGTTCCCGCACACGGCCATCGAGCACCAGCGCGCTCTATTCGGCTTGCTGTGGTCGATCAGGAACAGGGTGCACTCCGGGTTCGCACAAGGCCGCAGCCGCCGGGGACGCGTCCGGAGCACTGCGTCCCACGCCAGCACGGCTCGCACGGCCGCCGCCCGATCGGCCGGCGCGTTCAGATGCCACTGGATGCCCGTCGCCGATATTGCGGGGCGGAAGCTGACCTCCTCGAGCAGCGGGGTTATGGAAGCGACCGGTTCGACCTCGCGCACCACCGCTTGCAGCGCCGATCGAGCTGTGCGAACGGCCTGCCATTCAGCTGTCGATCCACCGTGGCCGCGCGCGCCCAGCCATGACCGGTCGAGCGTGTCGCGTTCTATGCCGTCAACGATCGGCGTGCTGTTGAGTAGGTCGAGCAGGAACGCCTCGTCGGCGGGCGCGTGCGTCAACTCCATGTCTAACCTCCAATAGGCATTTGACAGGTTACGCGACTGTGTGCTTCAGTGCTAACTAGCAAAGGTGTTCAAAGGAGTTGGGACAATGCCGCAGACTCACCATCGCTACGCCACGATCAACGGGCGCCGGATCTTCTATCGCGAAGCCGGCCCGGCCGAGGGGCCGGTGCTCCTGCTGCTGCACGGGTTCCCGACAAGTTCGTTCATGTTCCGTGATCTGATCCCGCAGCTGTCTGACCGCTACCGTGTCATCGCGCCGGATCACCTCGGCTTCGGGCTGTCCGACGCGCCGCCCGTCGAGGAGTTCGACTACACGTTCGACGCGCTTACCGATCTCACCGCCAGCCTGCTCGCGCAGCTTGACGTCGCCCGCTATGCAATCTACGTGCAGGACTACGGCGCGCCCATCGGCTGGCGGCTAGCGCTACGGGAGCCCAACGCCGTCACGGCGATCATCACGCAGAACGGCAACGGCTACGACGTCGGTTTCGTCGACAGCTTCTGGAAGATCGTCTGGGACTATCAGCGTGAGCAGACACCCGAGAGTGAAGAGGCGATTCGGTTTGCGCTGACCCTCGAGGCCACTCGGTGGCAGTACCTGACCGGTGTCGCGGACGAGACGTTGGTCAGCCCGGACACCTGGGCGCACGATTTCGCGCTACTGTCCCGCCCCGGCAACGACCAGATCCAGCTCGCGCTGTTGCGTGACTATGCGACCAATCAGCCGCTGTACCCTGCGCTTCACGAGTACCTGCGCACCAGCCGCGTGCCCGTGCTGGCGGTGTGGGGTGGTAGCGACGAGATCTTCGCGCCGGAAGGGGCGCAGGCGTTCGCCGCGGACACCGACGACGCCGAGATCCACCTGCTCGACGGCGGGCACTTCCTGCTGGAGAGCGCGGGCGACCAGGTCGCCACGCTGATCCGCGATTTTCTCGCCCGCCGGGTCCACGCTCCAGTGCCGGCGGTGTCGCTTGCCCTGGAGGTCATCCCGCTACCGGTCACCGACGTAGACCGGGCCCTGGCCTTCTACGCCGAGCGGGCCGGGTTCAGCCTCGACGTCGACTACCGGCCCACGCCAGACTTCCGCGTCGTCCAGCTCACCCCGCCTGGCTCGGCAACCTCGGTGCAGCTTGTCGTAGACGACTCGCGCCGGCTGCACGACTTGTACCTCGTCACCTCCGACATCGCCGCGGCCCGCGCGGAGCTGGTCGCCCGCGGCGTCGCGGTCAGCGAGATCCGGCACAAGCACCCGGTCGAGACCTGGGCCGGCGGGTGGGCTCCGGGCGCGGATCCGCAGCGACGCGACTACGCCAGTTTCGCGGACTTCGCCGACCCCGACGGCAACACCTGGACGCTGCAAGAGCGCAACTGAGAGGACGACGATCATGGGACTGTCCTGGCAACAAGGGCCTCTCGGCAACGGCCCGATCGGCCGCTTCCTCACTCCCGAACCACTGCCGCAGCGTCTGCTTTTCGCCGAGCCGCTGCGCCGCCGCATGCGCGTCCAGTTCGCCGGCGAGTGGATCGCCGACAGCGAGAACGTCGTTCTACTACACGAGCCGGGCCACTACCCGGTGGCCTTCTTCCCGATCGGCGATGTGCGCCCCGGCGTTCTCGTCGCCGAGAACCGCACTACGCACCATCGCGAACTCGGCGACACCGCCTGGTTCACCGTCACCGTTGGCGAGCGCCGCACCCCCCGCGCTGCCTGGGAGTACACGGCCCTGCCCGAGCACGCCACAGAACTGCGCGACCGGGTCGGGTTCGCCTGGCGCGCGATGGACGCCTTCTACGAAGAGGACGAGCGCATCGTCGGACACGCCGCCGACCCTTACCACCGCATCGACATCCGCCAAACGTCGCGGCACCTCGTCGTCCGCGACGGCAACCGAACGATCGCCGACACGACTCGCCCGCTCGCGCTCTACGAGTCGGGATTCGCCCCGCGCTGGTACGTGCCCCGCGAGGACGTCGACGAAAGCGCATTGGCGTTGACGGAGGACCAGACGTTCTGCCCGTACAAGGGCCTGGCCAGCTACTACGACATCGGCGAGCGCAGCGGCGCGGCCTGGTCCTACCCACAGGCGTGGCCCGAAGTCGCACGCGTCGCCGACTATGTCTCCTTCGAACCGGACAAGATCGATGTTTACCTCGACGACAAGAAACTCATGCTCGCGCCGGGCCAGACCGTCATCCCACACGGAATCGACCGCGGCCTGGACCCCGACGAGGTCCTCGACCGCGGCAAGAGCCCGGCCCGCGCCTAGGACGTTTCCAACCGGGATGCCCGATGATCCGCTACGAATCAGTCACGAAGCAATATCCGGACGGCACGACCGCGGTCCGCGACCTGAACCTGGAGGCGCCGTCCCACCTCGACGCCGAGAATGCCGTCTCGGCCAAGCTCACCACTAACGTGCTCACCACCCTCGACACCAAGGTCGCTGCAGGTGCCGACACCGCCACTGTCGCGTCGGAATGGCTTACGCAGCAAGGTCTCACGTGACGAGCACCGACCGGCGCAGGGGAGAGGGCCAGCGCAAATGGCCACACTGTTGTCGGTGAACGTCGGCCTGCCCAAGGACGTCGCGTGGCAGGGCCACACCGTGTACACCGGGATCTGGAAGCACTCCGTCGACGGTGCGCGGACGGTACGCAGGCTCAACATTGACGGCGACGGCCAGGGCGACCTCAACGGCCACGGCGGCGAGCAGCGCGCCGCGCTGGTCTATCAGATCGAGTCCTACCGGTCTGCTGGGTGCCGCCGCGTACCGTGAGCTTATCGGCGCGTGACGCGGACGGACTCGACGTCGTCGCGCGCGAGTCGCCTCAGCGGTGCAGCTGCCGACGAGAGGTGATCTCGAGCTTGGCGAAGATCTTGCTGAGATGCCATTCCACCGTGCGGCGGCTGATGAACAGACGGACGGCGATCTCCTGATTCGATAGTCCCTCGCGCACCAGTCGAACGATCTGCGTTTCCTGCGCGGTGAGCTGACCGGCACTCTCATCACTGCGCTTGCGGGTGGTCTCGCCGATGGCAGCGAGCTCCTCGGCGGCGCGATCTGCGAAGCCGTTCATGCCCATGGTGGTGAACATTGTGTGCGCCGTGTGAAGCGGGTCGTGCGCGTCGTTGCGACGGTTCTGCTGACGCAACCATTCGCCGTACAGCAGGTGCGTGCGGGCCAGCTCCCCGCGGATGCGGGTACGGGAGAGACGGTCGATCGCCTCCTGAAAGTGCGGCTCGGCCACATCGGCGTCGCTGACGAGTGCCGCGCAGCGCGCGTGCAGACCGAGTGCCCAGTCGGTGCCGCTAGCCTCGGATATATCAGCAAGGCGCTGTAGTGCGTCGGCGGCAACCGCACGGCGACCGGTACGGCTCGCGGCTGTCACCAGCTCTACCAGCGCGAGTGCGGTGGTAATGGCCGGCTCCTGCCATGATTTGACCCCTCGATCCGCTGTGACGAACGCGGCCTCGTACTGGCCGAGGCCATTGAACAACACCCCCTCCATCCATGCTCCGGAGATCACGCCGATTCCCTCGCCATGCTGCTCGACCTGCGCGGTTGTGGCGGGGATGAGTTTGGCGGCCATGTCCTCATCGCCGCGCCAAGCAGCCAGCAGCCGTGCGGCGTAGGCCGGTTCGTGGACATCAGTCCCTTCGGCGACCGCCATCTGCTCCGCGAGCAGCGCGCCAGCCGCGGCGAGGTCGCCGGCAAGTATTTGGAAGACGATCTGGATGGTCAAGGCCATCGGCAGCATGGCGAGTGCGCCGCAGTCGCGGGCAAGTTGGACGAAGCGGGTCGCCAGCGCGTTCCAGGCCTCATCGTCCAAGAGGTCCGCCGCCGCCGTCGTCACGGCGAACCAGATCCAGCGCAGTTCCTCGTCGGCGGACATGTCCCGATCGCGGAACACGGAAAGCGCCTTCTTAAGGATCGGCGCACCACTGGGGTAGCCGTCGGTGTAACGCACGGCCAGACCGTCGAGCAGCAGATCGGCCGCCCCGACCGCTTCGACCGGCGCGGGGGCGGCGCGGGCGGCCTCAGCGATCTGACGCAGCGTGGCGCCGCCGGCCAATTGGGCGGCGAACCAGCCGGCGCGGATCGCCTCGAGGTAGGTGTCCCGGGCCATCCGCACGTCGAGCGGTGCCAGCTCGAGGGCTGCCTTCAGCAGCACCGCGGGTGTCTCGCCACCGCGGTTCATGCTGAAGGCGATACGCCCCCGCAGTAGATCAGCTCGAGCGCGGTCGAACTTGCTCATAAGCCTGGCATCGGCGAAGGCCAGCAGTCGCAACGACGCATCGGTCATGCCGGCCTGCTGCTTGGCCTCGGCCGCTGCCAGTGCCCGCTGTCCGGACCGTTCGTGGACCGGCGTCAGCTCTGATGCGCGCTCAAGGAAAGCGGCAGCTGCAGCCGGCCCACCGCGAGCCTGCGCGCGCCCGGCGCTGCGCTCCAGCTCCGCGGCCACATCCTCGTCCGGGCCAGCAGCCGCCTGAGCGCGGTGCCAGGCGCGGCGGTCCGGATCGACGATCGGGTCAGTCACCTCCGCCAGCGCACGGTGCACCTTCCGCCGATTCTCGGGCGTTGCCGTGTGGTAGATCGCTGATCGCAGCAGCGGATGCCGGAAAGTAACCCGGGAGCCGAACTCCACGAACCCCGCAGCCTTTTCCTCAGAGGCAAGGTCGGTGTCCGCGGCGAGCCCGAGGTGGTCCACGGCGCGCCAGAGGAGCACCGGATCGCCGACCGGCTCCGCCGCAGCGACGAGCAGCACCTGCCGCATCGTCGTCGACAGCGTCGCGATCTGCCGGCGGAAGCTCTCCTCGATGCGCCGCGGCAGCGCAGTCGTGCCGAGCAGCCCGAACCCACCTGCCAGTTCGGCCGGCGTGAATCCGCGCGGCAGCTCCAGCAGCGCCAACGGGTTCCCCTGGCATTCCGCTACGATCCGGTCGAGCACGCGGTCATCGACCGGACCGGGATGTGCCAGGGCCAAAAGAGCTCGGGCATCGTCGTCGGGAAGTCCTGTGACGTGCATCTCCGGGAGCCCGGCCAGCTCCGGAACACTGATCTCGGCGCCAGTGCGGCGTGCCCCGAAAATGAGGCCCACAGACTCGGTCCCCAGGCGTCTGGCCGCGAACCCGATCACCTGTGCGGACGCGGTGTCCAGCCATTGCGCGTCATCGATCAACAACACGACAGGCCGCACCTGTGCCACCTCGGCGAGCAGTCCCAGCACGGCCAGGCCAACCATGAACCGATCCGGCGGGCTTCCGACGTCGAGGCCGAACGCGGTGCGCAGCGCGCCACGCTGCGGTGCAGGCAGCAGTTCCAGCGCCCCGGACATCGGCGCGCACACCTGATGCAACGCCGCGAATGCGAGCTCGCGCTCAGCCTCAACACCCGACGCCCGGATGACCCGGCAACCCACCGCCTGCTCTCGCGCGTAGTTCAGCAGGGCTGTCTTTCCGATGCCGATATCTCCCCATAGCACCACCGCTCGACTCTGGCCGGTGCGGAGCGCAGCTACCAGCCGGTCGAGTTCCGCGCATTCGTTGCGCCTATCCAACAGCATGGCGGCGGCCTCCGGAGACGCGATGGCCGAATCCAGGCGTCGAGTATCGCGCCGACTCGAGCGATGAGCTATGGCCAGTTGCGAGCGTCGGCCGCCATCCGATGACACCACACCGGGCCCTCATTCAGGACGACCCCGGGGGATGACCGGTGCCGATCTCGGGCGCGCAGGCCGCGTCAGCCGCGCAACGTTGTAGGCAGCGGATGGGCCCGCCAGGACCGGAGCGACTGAACCGAGGGGATGCTTGCCATGGCGAACGTTCACCACCGGTGCGCCCGAGTCGGCGGCCACCAGCTGTTCTACCGGGAAGCCGGCCCCACGGACGCACCTGTCGTCGTCCTCTTGCACGGGTTCCCGACCAGCTCTTTCATGTTCCGCTACCTCATCCCGGCCCTGGCCGACCGGTACCGGGTCCTGGCTCCCGACCATCTCGGTTTCGGCTTCTCCGACGCGCCGCCCGTCGAAGAGTTCACGTACACCTTCGATGCGCTGAGCGACCTGACCGTCGGGCTGTTGGCAGATATCGGCGTGATGCACTGTGCCCTGTACGTCCAGGACTACGGCGCCCCGATCGGCTGGCGCATCGCACTACGGCACTCCGACGCCATCACGGCGATCATCACTCAGAACGGGAACGGCTACGACGCTGGTTTCGTACCCAGCTTCTGGCAAGGGGTTTGGGACTACCAGCGCGACCAGACGCCGGATACCGAAGCGGCCGTCCGCCAGGCCCTCACCCTGGACGTCATCCGCTGGCAGTACCTGACCGGTGTCCCGGACACGACACTGGTCGACCCGGACGCGTGGCAACACGACTACGCCCTGCTGAGCCGGCCCGGGAACGACGAGATTCAGCTAGCGCTGTTCCGTGACTACGCGACCAATCCGCCGCTGTATCCGGCCCTGCACAACTACCTGCGCAGTAGCCGGGTCCCGGTTTTGGTGGTGTGGGGGCGCGGCGACGAGATCTTCGGCCCAGCGGGCGCCGAGGCGTTCGCCGACGACGCCGTCGACCCGGAGATCCATCTCCTCGACGGCGGGCACTTCCTGCTCGAAAGCGCCGGCGATCAGGTCGCCGATCTGACCCGTGACTTCCTCGCCCGCCGGCTCCAGCGTGCCCCGGCCGGTATCCCCTGACGTGAGACGTAGTGGTCGCGGCCGGCAAGCCAGTCCCAGAGCAACTCGCAAACAGCGGTTCTCAAGCATCGGTGCGCCGATGGAACGGAGGAAGGTCATGACTTATAGCTTCGACGGGCGCAAGTTGATCGTCGTGGGAGGAAGCAGCGGAATGGGCCGCCGGACAGCGGTGGACGTCGTGGCCGGGGGCGGCAGCGCAGTCGTCGTCGGCCGCGACCCGGACCGGGTCGACGAGACGGTGATGACGCTGTCCGGCACGGGCAAGGCGTGGGGTATCACCGCCGATCTGGCCGACCGCGACCAGGTCAGCGAGGCTCGGCAGCGGCTGGCCGCCGAACACGCCGACGCCAGCTTGCTCGTCAACGCCGCGGGCATCTTCAGCCCGCGAACCTTCCTCGACGTCGACGGCCCCTTCTACGACTCGTATCTGGACCTCGATCGCGCCATCTTCTTCCTGACTCAGACCGTCGTGCAGTGCATGGTGAAGGCCGGCAGCGCCGGCGCCATCGTCAATGTCGGCAGCATGTGGGCTCACCAGGCGATCGCAGCCACCCCGTCCAGCGCCTACTCGATGGCGAAGGCGGGCCTGCATGCCTTGACCCATAACCTGGCCATCGAGCTGGCGCCCCACCAAATCCGGGTCAATGCGGTCGCCCCCGCGGTCGTGGCCACCCCCATCTACGAGGCTTTCGTCCCGCCGGAAAAGCTCGACGAGACGCTGCACAGCTTCGACAGCTTCCACCCCCTCGGGCGAATCGGGACCGCGGAGGACCTCGCATCGGCCATCACGTACCTGTTGTCCGACGACGCGAGCTGGGTCACGGGCGCGATCCTCAACGTCGACGGAGGCGTGATGGCCGGGCGCAATTGACTCGACAGCGCGTCCCGTGCGTCGGGCGATCAAGCCGGCGCACGGGACTGCCCGGCTCGGAGGAGATTCGAGAGGATCCAATGGCACATGCAATCGCGTGGAACCAGGTGGCTCGTAGCGATGTAGTGCGCGCGATTTCGGAGTACGACCGGCTCGGTGCACCGCGGTTCTTCGCCGAGCACGGATTCGCCCCGGCCACGACGTACGAGCTGATCTGGGAAGGGCGCCACTACCCACCGAAGGCAATCTTGGGCGTTGCGTATGAGTTCGCTACGGGCCAGCGACTTGCCTCGCCTGACTTCGAAGGCGGCAAGAGCGGTGCCGTCAAGGTGCTCGGGAATCTGGGTTTCACGGTGCATCACCTGTGACGCCTCACCCGGGATGCGCACGGGGATGTCGATCGAAGTCATGAGCGTCCCACTTACCCAGATCGCAACGCTCGCAGACCCAGATTCCCGCCGGCACGCTCAAACCCAGACGGCGCGCGTCTTCGCGAGCGCACGCAGGCAACAAAGCACTCAGCATCCGGCGCCAGGCGTGGGCAGGCGCCCGCCGGATTCGCAGCACGCCCACACCTCGCTACGCGCTATGAGATGAGTCGCGGTCCGAGGCAGCGGGTAGGCCGCACACCTCGAAGAGGCTGTCCGGGACCAGGTCAAGGAATCGGACAGCGACGTTGCTTGCGTACTCGAGGGCATCCGCCCCTGTGTAGCCGCGATCCTGAGTCCGCTGAGCCGCATCCAGGACGACCAGGGCACCGATTGTCAGCCTGATGGGTAGCTTGCCGTGGCGGTAGAGCTCGCGGACGCCTAAATCACCTAGCGCGTCTAGGTCGTTAGCGCCGACCTGCGCGAGAGACAGCGCATGTCCCACCAGACAACGGGGTCCGGCCCGACGCGAGTACAAGCACTCGTGGGCCCTGCCGACGGCCAGCGGGTAAGCGAGGTATTCGCCACGCTCCTCTACTGCGGCGGCGAGGAGTTCCAGTGCACTGCCGATGTCGAGCAACGGCAGTTCGGGACTCGTCATGTCGTTAACCGTCGCGCGAAACGCGTCGCGCCGCCCCAGGGAAGCGCCCCTGTCGAACCACGGGTCTGGCCACGACCAGCGACGGTGGATCCGTCCTCGCTCGTCGACGGTGGATCCCCGTGCCGTAACCCGCATTGACCACGGGTTCGCCGCCAGCGGCACGGCGAGATATTGGCAGTCATGGGCTCTCCGCGGAGAGGAACGGGTGATGAGCGATACCACCAACGACTACGACGTCATCGTCATCGGCGCCGGCCCCGTCGGCCAAAACGTTGCCGATCGGGCGCACGCTGCCGGACTAACTGTCGCGGTCGTAGAGCGCGAGCTGGTCGGGGGCGAGTGCACCTACTGGGCCTGCATTCCCAGCAAGGCGTTACTGCGGCCTGTGATTGCCGTGGCGGATGCCCGCCGCGTCGACGGGGCACGGACCGCAGTCACCGGGTCGATCGACCCGACCGGCGTCTTCGCCCGCCGAGACCGTTACGTCAACAACTGGGACGATGGCACTGAGATCGCGAGGGGCGTGCTGGGCACCGGCGGCGCCGACTTGGTCCGTGGTCACGGGCGGCTGGACGGCCCGCGCCGAGTAGCCGTCGCCACTCCCGACGACCGGCTGGTCGTGCTGGCGGCACGGCACGCGGTGGCCGTGTGCACGGGTAGCCGGCCAACACTGCCGGACCTGCCGGGTATTGCGGAGGCGCGGCCGTGGACCAACCGGCGCGCCACCGACAGCAGCTATGTGCCAAAGCGGCTCGCCATCGTAGGTGGTGGCCCGGTCGGCGTGGAGATGGCTACCGCCTGGAACGGCTTGGGCTCTGCGATCACCTTGCTGTCGCGGGAATCCGGGCTGCTGGCCCGGCTCGAGCCCTTCGCCGGCGAAATGGTCGCCCTGGCCCTCAAAGACGCCGGAGTCGATGTACGCACCGGCGTGACTCTCACCGAGCTGCGTCGCCCCGCTGGCGCGGGCTCGGTGACGCTGATCTTGGATGACGGCAGCGAGCTAGCGGCCGACGACGTGCTGGTCGCCATCGGCCGCGAACCCAACACCGGCGACGTCGGCCTCGACACGGTAGGCCTTGCCCCCGGCTCCTGGCTGGACGTCGACGACACGTGCCAGGTGCGCGGCATAGCGGGGGGCTGGCTCTACGCGGTAGGAGACGTCAACCATCGCGCCCTGCTTACTCACCAAGGCAAGTATCAGGCGCGCATTGTCGGTAATGCGATCGGCCTGCGCGCCGCCGGCAGGCCGCTGGACACCGGACCGTGGGGCGCCGACGCCACTACCGCCGACCATCACGCCGTCCCGCAGGTCATCTTCACCGATCCAGAGGTCGGATCGGTCGGACTGACCGCCGAGCAGGCCGCACGAGATGGGCGTCGCACTCGGGTCGTTGACGTTGACCTCGCGCAAGCGGTTATCGGTGCGTCGCTCTACGCCGACAACTACCAGGGACGGGCTCGCATGGTCGTCGATCTAGACGAGGAGTACCTGCTCGGCGTGACCTTCGTAGGGTCCGGTGTATCCGAGCTACTCCACTCGGCCACCATCGCGGTCGCCGCCCAGGTGTCGATCAGTCGGCTCTGGCATGCCGTGCCCTGCTTCCCCACGATCAGCGAGGTGTGGCTGCGTCTGCTGGAGGCCTACCGTGGCTGACGGCACCTAGCCTGTCGGCGGTTCGCTGAGCTCCTCGAGCGAGCGTCCGTGCGTCTCCGGGCCGAACCATACGGCCACAGCCATCACGACGTACATCGTGCTGACAAGCAGGAACACGCCGACCGCGCCGACGGCGTCGGCGATCGTCCCGGCCAGGAGCGGCACGAATGAGGCGGACACTAGGAGCACGGTCACCGACGTTCCTGTTCCGAATGCACGCAACCGCGTCGGGTAGAGCTCTGGTGCCCACACAAAGGTCGTCGTATTCAACAAAAGGAATGCCAGCTGCAGCAGTGCGCCGCACACGACCACGGCCATGAGACTCGATGCATTCGCGAGTCCGATCGCGGCAGCGACCGCGAAAACGCAGCCGTATCCGAGCACCGCGCGGCGCCTGAACACGTGGCTGAGAGCGCTGGCCAGCACGGCGCCCACCAGCCCGCCCGCGTTGATGATCATGGTGTACGCCAGAGAGGTCGATACATTCAGTCCGCGGGAAACGAGGAACGTCGGCATGAACACCGTGACGGTGACCTGGGCACCGAAAGTCATGGCGCATACCACCCAGATCACCGCGGTGCTGCGGCGCAACCTGCCCTGAAACACGTCCGAGAGCCGAGCCCGCGTCCGACGTACTTGCCTGACACGCCGAATGGGCGGCCCCGTTCGCGTGCGACGCAACCGGTTGCTGGACAACCGCGCAAGCACCTCGTTGGCTTCCTGGCCCCGACCCTCGACGACCAGGTGGCGGGGCGACTCTGGCAAGAACCGGCGATAGATGAATATCAGTACCGCCGGCAGCGCCAACACCCCGAGGAGCCACCGCCACGCGACCGTAGGTCCGCCGAGCGTCGCCTCCAACGGTCCGAGCATCAGCGCAGCGAGGGCGGACGACGCGAAGATGCCGAGTCCTCCGCCGGCGACGTTGACCGTTGCAACGGCGGCGCCTCGGCATCTGGTGGGCATCAGTTCCGCGACCAGCGTCAACCCGGTGTTCAGCTCGCCGCCGAGTCCGATCCCCACCACGAAGCGCGCGGCGATCAGCCAACCGAAGCCCGGCGAGAACGCTGCGAGCAATGCGCCCACCGTGTAGAGGGCGAGGTTGTAGATGTACGGCGTGCGCCGTCCGTAACGATCCGCTAGGACGCCCGCTGCCACGGAGCCGATTGCCATGCCACCGAACGTCAGCGTGGTCAGCAAGTCCACCTGAGCATCCGACAGCGACCACTCACGGGCGATCAACGGCCCGGCCAAACCAACGTTGTACTCCTCAATGGCGTTGATCAGCGTGCCGAACGCGACCAGCGCCAGGATCACAACGTGGACACGTTGAAAGCCGATACGATCCAGCGCGATTGCGAGTTCACGCGAAGCGGTCGCTCCGCGTGGTTCAGCGCCGGCCGAGGACCCCGAGCTCGCCGGGAATTGCTGACATCCGCGCGGCGCCCTGGCCGCGGCATCGACGGTCGCGCCCAACGACTGCATGGTTGCCACTGTGGACCCCGTTACCGGAAGGGCCCCTGGACCCTATGAGTGCGGCACGCCGAGGAACGGGAATTCAGCCGACAGGTCCTCGTGTGGCTTGATGTTCTGCGGAGTGCCGCGGCCGTGGATCATGAAGATCATGCGGGCAGAGAAGACATCGTCGGCCATTACCCGGCCGTTGGGGTAGTGGGCCGGCATTGTGCGATCGTAATCAAGGACATCAGGCAGCAGAGAAAGGGCCGCGGGCCTGGCTTCGTCCGGCGGATAGCCATGCCGTTGAAGCGTGTCCGACAGCGGCTGCAAGTAGTTCTCTACGTCGTCGGCTGGCTCGGTGGCGTTGAACATGTTTTTGACGTCGTTCGCGTTGAGGATCGGGTTGAATGACGGATTCCCGGCCCGATCCATCGGCACGAGAGTGCCGTCCCGGCGCAGGCTGGTGGTTGCCCATACCCCGAATCTCTGCGCCCCGCCGAGCATGTCGTTGGGTACCTCCAGGATTATGGAGAAAATGTCGGCGCCGGCGAAGGTGTCGGCGCCGGTCCATTGGAAGTCACCCACTGCGCCGTCGATCAGCCAGTGCAGGACCCCGTCGGCGTCGGCGAAGAAGGGATCGCTGCGTTTGCCGACGAACAGCCGGCACGAGCCGGCCCGAACCGGCGTGGCCATAGCATCGAAGCCCACCGCAACGGCCTCGATGATCACGTCACCGCGCGGTTCGCGTGTTTGGGCATCGCTGCCAGACGCGTAGTAGGCGGCGGCGGTTTGCCGACCGTTCTGGGGCTCGGAGAAGGTGAAGCTGAACGCGAAATCGGCCAGGGCGTCTCCGGTGGTGTCGATGTTGAATCGGTACACCGCATCGGGATGGAACGCATTCCCTTTCGAGAAGGGGTTCGCGTCCATGATCAGCACAGTTCGATCGGGGTCATCGGGCGCTGCGAAGACGAACAGATCGGTCAGGTCGAGGCGGGCGTCGTCGCCGGGATGCTGAAGGTTGGCGGCGCTGAAATGGTTAGACACAACCGTGGCTCCTTGGTGGTGAGGTGGTTCGGTGCCGCTGGACACCTACCGTTTGATCTCCCACAGGTCGGGTTCATCATCAGCCGTGCCAGCCTCCGTGGCACCCGAGATGCACCCCGGTTAGCGGCCAGGGACTACGGGTGGTGTCACTGGTGCTTACCCCGCGCGCGGCGTGGCGGGCGCCTGGCCGTGCACCGGCGTCACGAGCCGCCGTGCAGCGGGCGAAGCTGCCTGCGCGAGGTGATCTGGAGCTTTGCGAAGATATTGCTCAGGTGCCATTCGACGGTGCGGTGACTGATGAACAGCCTCGCGGCGATCTGGGCATTGGACAGCCCTTCGCGAGCGAACCGCGCAACCTGGGCTTCCTGCGCAGTGAGCTGGCTCGGCGCTTCGCCGCCGCGCTTCCTGACGGACTCGCCGGCCGCGAGCAGTTCGTTGGCAGCGCGATCGGCAAAGGCTCCCATCCCCATCTCCATGAACGCCTCGTACGACGCATGCAGCTGTTCGCGCGAGTCGGCGCGTCGGTTCTCGCGGCGCAGCCACTCTCCGTAGAGCAGCCGTGCCCGCGCCAGCTCCCCGCGGATGCGGGTTTGGCTGAGGCGGTCGATCGCCTCACGGTAGTGCGGTTCGGCCGTCCCCGCGTCGCTCACCAGCGCCCGGCATCGAGCCTCGATGCCCAGGGCCCAGTCGGTGCCGGCAGCGCGCGTTGCCTGGGTGAGGCGCCGGACCGCGTCAATTGCTTCGTCGGGCACACCGCTGCGAGTCGCGGCCTCCACGAGCTCTGATAGCACGAGCCACGGCTCGACGCCCATGACGGGCGGATTGTCCTTGGCCTGCGTTGCTGCCTCTAGCGCGTCGCCGTATCGGCCGAGGCTGTTGCACAGCAGGGCGCGCGTATCTCCCGTGATGGTCAGCCCGAACCCCTCGCCCCGACGCAGCACGTCCGCTTCCGTCGCATCGATCAGTTTGAAGGCGTCATCGACCCGCCCTTGCCAAGCGGCGAGTAAGAGTGCGCCGTACGACGCGAGCGGTGTGCCCGTCGCATCCGCCACCGCATTCAGCTCGTCGACCAACGTCGCCGCTTCGGTCAGTTCGCCCGCGTAGACACTCGCCCCGATGTGTGACGTGAGTGCGAGCGGCAGCGTCGCGATCGCGCCTGATTCGCGGGCCAGCCGCACGTGACGCGCGGTGTCCAGAGTGGACTCATCCCAGAGATTCCCGGCACTGATATGCGCCAGCCAGAGCCAGCGAAGGTCGTCCGGTGACAGGTCTGGATCGCGAAAGGCGACCAGCGCCTGCCGCAAGAGCGGTAACGCCGCGGTGTAGCCATCGGTGAACCGAACAGCGAGGCCGTCGAGCAGGAGATCCGGCGGCCGCGGCTGTGCGGCCCGTGGCGCGGCTAGTGCGGCGGCAGCAGCCTGGCCCAAGGTCACGTCTTTCGCGAGCCGGCCGGCGAACATTGCTGCCAGCAAGGTGTCTAGATAGGTCTCGCGGCTCAGCCGCACATCTAGCGGCTCAAGTTGTCGAGCCACGGCGAGTAGTTGGGGCGCGGCGTCGCTGCCGCGGTTCACGGTGAGCGCGATCTGGGCACGCAGCTGCCCAGCCTGTGCCCGCTCGCGCTTCCCCATTGGGCCGGCCTCGGCGATGGGCAACAAGCCGAGTGCTTCGTCATACATGCCTGCGTGGTATTTCGCTTGCGCCGCGGCGAGCGCCCGCGACGCACGTCGATCCGATTTGGGTGATAACTTCGCCGCCCTGGCCAGGAACGCGGCGGCGGCGGCCCAGCCGCCCCGGCGTCGCGCCCGATCGGCCGACCGCTCGAGGGCTGCAGCGACGTCCTCATCCGGACCGGTCACGGCCTGCGCTTCGTGCCAGGCACGGCGGTCAGGGTCATTCTCGGGGTCGGTGGCCTGCGCAAGGGCGTGATGCGCGCTGCGCCGAGCTTCAGCGGATGCGGCGCGGTAGATCGCGGAACGCACCAGTGGATGCTGGAACCGCACGCGGGCTCCGAACTGCACGAGTCCCTCGGCGGCAGCCAACGTAGCAGTATCGGCCGCGATCCCGAGTCGTTCGGCCGCCCGGCACACCAGCACTGGGTCGCCTATCGGTTCGGACGCTGCCACGAGCAGCAACTGCCGCGTTCCGGCGTCGAGCTTGCTCAGTTGCGTCAGGTACCGGTCCTCGATCCAGCTGGGCAGGGAGCGTGATCCGATAGGGGTCCAATCGCCGGACGTTTCGGCACTGGCCAATCCGCGCGACAGCTCCAGCAACGCCAGGGGATTACCGCGAGCCTCGGCAACCACCCGGTCGAGGATCCGTGGATCGACCAGCCCCAGCGACGCCGACTTGAGCAGGGCTCGCGCGTCCGGCTCGGGCAAGCCCTCCACCGTCAGTTGCGCTATGCCGCTCAGCTCGGGCATGTCGCGGGACGTGCGGACACCGAAGACAAGCGCCACGGACTCGGCGACGAGCCGCCGCGCCGCGAAAGCCAGCGCTTGGGCCGACACTCGGTCGAGCCAGTGCGCGTCGTCTACAACGCAGAGCAGAGGCTGATCCCGCGCTAGCTCGGCCAAGAGACCAAGTACTGCCAATCCCACCAGATACGGGTCCGGAGCGTGTCCGGCCTCGACTCCGAAGGCAGTCCGCAGCGCGCCGCGCTGCGGCGCAGGGAGGCGCTCAACGCTGTCAGGTACGCGAGCCCACAACTGGTGCAGCCCCGCGAAGGCCAGTTCCATTTCTGACTGCACTCCGGTCGCGCGGAGGACTCTGAATCCGGCTGCGCGGCCAACCAGGTATTGGAGCAGTTCCGTCTTCCCGACGCCTGGATCGCCCCGCAAGACCATGGCGCGGCTTTCACCGGCATGGACGTCGCCAAGGAGGCGGTCGAGAGCCCGCCGCTCGCTATGACGGTCCAGCAGCACGTCGCTCCCCGGTGAGGCCTCACAACGTTGTCTCGAAAAAGTATCCGGGACGCCGCCGCTGCTGCCGATAGCGCGCAACCCAGCAGCGAACCCCGATGTTCAGCCGCATTCGATCCGGTTACCCGCCTATGCGATGCGCGTGGCCGCGTTCGTGTTGTGTCGCGTGGCGGCTTGGCGTGCGCGGTAGGCGGCCACGGCGGCGCGGTTGCTGCACCCGGCGTCGCAGTAGCGCTTGGACTTGTTCTTGGTGAGGTCGATGGTGACGGCGTTGCAGTCGTGCATGTCGCATATACGCAGCCGGTCGAGCGCCTGGCTGCGTACGACGTCGATGAAGGCCATCGCCGCCTCGACTGCAATGCGGGTAGCGAAGGGTGCTTCCGGGGCGGTGGCGTGCAGGTGGTAGTCCCAGGTGTCGTGCTTGACGAGCTGGGGTAGTGCGTTTCCGGCGCGCAACATGTCGTTAACGCGCTGCACGACCTCGTCCTTCTCGCTGTCCCAGAGTGCGCGAAGTTGTGGCCGCAGCGCGCGGACCGCCTCGAGTTCCTGGGCGTCATGGGTGCGGGTGCCGGTCCAGCCCCAGGTGTCGACGAACTCGTCGAGCGCGAGCAGGTCGGTGAGGTGGTCATCGGCGCCGTCGAGGGTGTTGACCAGGGCAACGGTTGCGGCCAGGGCCACCTCGGTGTCATGAGCAAAAACCACGTTGACTCCTAACAGCCCCGCCGACTACGGTGTGACGTGTGTCATCATCATAAGGCCAGTTTGGATATTACCGGAGCGCGACATGTTGTCACGAGGTAACGCCACTACTGGGGTGGGCTTGGCGCTGCTGTCCGCGGCGACGTTCGGCACCTCCGGGTCGTTCGCTACGGCGCTGCTGGATGCCGGGTGGACACCTGACGCCGTGGTGATCGCGCGGATCAGCATCGCCGCGGTGCTGCTGGCTGTGCCGGCGGCGGTGGCGCTGCGCCGTTCGTCCGCGACGTTGGGCGCCGCGGCGGCACCGACACTCATTTACGGGGTCGTCGCCGTCGCCGGAGCCCAGGTGTGCTTCTTCAACGCCGTGAAGTACGTGCCGGTGGGCGTCGCACTGCTGCTGGAATACCTCGGCATCGCCCTGGTGGTCGCCTGGATGTGGCTGCGGCACCGGCAGCGGCCACGTGCGTTGACGGTCGCCGGCATGGCCGTGGTGCTGGTGGGGCTGAGCTTCGTGCTCGACCTGTTCGGCAGCGCCGACGTCAATCTGTTGGGCGTGCTCTGGGGGCTCGGCGCGGCGGTCGGTCTGGCCGGCTACTTCGTGCTCTCGGCGCATTCCGCGGACACGTTGCCGCCGATCGCAATGGCCTGTGCAGGGCTAGCCGTCGGCGCGGTCGCGCTCGTGGCGATCGGCGTGGCCGGCATCCTTCCGCTACACGCAACCTTCGGCACCGTGACGCTCGCCCACCACCACATGACCTGGCTGGTGCCGATTGCGGGACTATCGGTGATCGCCGCGGCCGTAGCCTACGTGGCGGGCATCCACGCCGCGCGTCGGCTCGGGCCGAAACTCTCGTCCTTTGTCGGACTGACCGAGGTACTTTTCGCCGTCTTGTTCGCGTGGTTCTTGCTCGGCCAGCTGCCGAGCGTCGTGCAGGGCATCGGCGCGGTTCTCGTCATCACCGGCATCGTGTTGGTCCGCTTCGACGAGTCCGCAGAGGTGCCCGAGCAGCCGAAGGACCACCCCGAGCCACACGGCACGGTGCCCGAACTCGCAGTCGAGCCTGCCTGACCGCGCGTCCTTCCTGTCCCCGATCCCTGCACATCACACGGCGCGCCATCGGCCGCCCCGTGGTGCGGGACGGCCGATCGGTCGTGGTGGTCCGTGGCCGGCTTTTGATGGGGGGCGGTCAGGATGAGGTTCACTACCAGCCACCGCCGGCGTTGTAAGCGCTGCTGCTGGAAGATGCAGGGGACGGCTGCACAGGTGCCGCGTTCAGGCTGGTGATCTGCTGGCCGGAGGGCGCGACGAGGTACCAGGGTGCACCGAACCCGTTGTTGCCTTCGCCGTTGGTTTGCCCCGCGCCGTTGTCACCGGCGAAGTAGTACAGCGGGTGCCCGGCGTAGGTGACCTGCTTGGCGCCTCCGGAGCGGCTGATGGT
This sequence comes from Jatrophihabitantaceae bacterium, assembly GCA_035263725.1. GTDB lineage: Bacteria > Actinomycetota > Actinomycetes > Mycobacteriales > Jatrophihabitantaceae > DASXRA01. Next base: position 37,372 of record DATFRC010000001.1, read on the forward strand.
GCCGAGATCGGTTGCGGTGACCCCTGTGCCTGCCGTGGGTGCGCCCTTGGCGGTCAACGGCGGCCATGCCGTGGCACAGGCACCGGAGCACATCGACATCGTGTTGCTGTCCGGGGTCCATAAGTACAACGAACGGCCCGAGCCGTCGGTGAGGAACGTCTTGCCGTTGCTGGTGCGGACGTCGATGGTCGAGGCCGACGAGTTGTCCGCCGCGGCGGACGTCGGTGATGGTGCCGAAGCGTGCGAGCCGCCAGAGCTACAGGCGGCCGCAAAAACACCGGCCGCCGCGAGCGGTAGCCCAAGTTTGAGGGCCAGCGAGATCTTTCTGGATGTGCGTAGGTTAATCATTTGCTGTGCATTCCTTTCGAGTTGGAATAGGCGGGGCTTGATTCGATAGGCCCACACCATTCAGTACGCCACCGGAGCGCCGGCGGTTCGACCGATGTGCTATGCCAGACATCACCGTGATTTTGGTTCAGAAAGGGAATTCGTTGAGGCGCGCAATCGGTGGCCGGGGTCACGTGAACCGCTGGCGGTGGTGCGGCGTACCTAGAAGTATGCGTAACTTCGTCATTGACGTATCGAGGGGCCTGGCCGCGGCCGGCGTGTTCCTAGCAGCGGTGGTTCACCTTGATCTATGGGCACAGGGCTTTCGCTCGATCGAGACCATCGGACCACTGTTCATGCTCAACTTCGTGGCCGGGATGATCATTGGGCTCGGCGTGCTGGTCTGGCGGCACTGGTTACCGGCACTTGCTGCAGCCGGGTTCGGTGCAGCAACCGTCGTCGCGTTCTGGATCTCCGTCATTCACGGCCTGTTCGGCGTAAAAGAGACCACCAACGGCTCCTCGGAGATACTTGCCGAGATCGCCGAATACAGCGCCGTCGCATTCGCACTGCTGGCGACTGCGATGCTGCTTCAGCAACGGAAGTCGGGTACGCGGTCCCCGTTACGACCGGCGCGGACGCGGCATCCCCTTTCAGTCACGCCGCACACCCAGGCACAGCGATAGACGCAGATCGCGATATGTCGTTGTGCTCGAATGGGTCGATGGTCGTTACGGTATGCTGCCTCGGTCGTCGATTGCTCGCCGTAGCGCGTGCAGCGCGTAATGGGTGCGGGACTTGATGGTGCCGGTTGGCACGCCAAGGGTTTCGGCGGCTTCGGCCACCGACGCGCCGCGGAAGTAACACTCGAACAGCATCCGACGGTGGTCGGTCGAGAGCGTCCGTAACGCGGTCAGCACCAGGTTCCGGTCGACCGCCTGTTCCGTCGCGTCGTCGACTGCTCGCTCTGGAACCATGTCGGTCACCAGCTCTGGTCGGCGATTAGCTGCGCGCCACTGGTCGATGGCGATGCGCTCGGCGACGGTGAATAGCCAGCCACGCGCGGACCGACACGGGGAGCGGTCGCAGCCGGCGCTCGGCCTGTTCGGGCTGCTGCTGGTCGTGCCGATCGCGACCGCTCTCGCGATCGGCGCCGGTGGCGACGGGTCGACCTTCGTGATCGGACCCATCGTCACCTACTCGCTGGCCCCTCGTGGCGATGGTCGCGTTCTGGTGGGAAGACTGGCCGGGCACCCGGGTGCGCAGCGGCCTGTCCGGGTGGGCGGACACCGTCCTGATCGCAGTCGGCGGGATCGTGCTGACCGGGGTCGGGCAGGCCGTTGCCGGCCGCCTGGATCCGGCCGCGATCTTCGACCCGACGCCGGGCCGGGCCACGTCCCGATGTTCCCGGCGACCCTGCCGCTCGGCGGCACGGCGTTCGTCGCGATGCTGGAACTCACCCTCGTCGGCGAGGGCTGGCCGCTGCGGCGGCTGCCCCGGATCCCCGCCGGCCTGCTGGCTGTACTGATTTCCTGGGCCCTCGCGCTCGCGGTCTACGGCCGCCTCGCGGGCGTCGACACGCCTCCCGGATCGGACGTCATCGTGCGTTACGGGCCGGTGCGGGGTGCCGTCCTCGGCGAGGTGCTCGTCGTTATAGGTGCCTGGCAGGTCCTGTGCCATGTCGTCTGACGCGGCTGGCCGTTCTCGGACATCACGAACCGAGCGACCCGGCTAGCCTGCGCGCACACCGTCGTGATCGGGGGTGGTGTGCTGACCTACCTCGTGGTGCACGTCCTCGGGCAGGTCAGCGCCGGGCGCACCGCCGCCGTCGCCGGCTGCGTCGTGGCGGCTGGGCTGCTGTTCGGCATGCCCTTCGAGGATTTGCTCTACGGCCGCGTAAATCGCGCGGCCGCGGAGCGTGTTGTGCTGCTTGCTCTGACCGTCGCCTTCGCGGCCGTGCTCGCGTTCGCGCTGTTCGCAGCCGCGGACGCCGTCGACATCACCGGGGCCGACGCCGACGACTGGGTCGAGCAGGCGGCGCTCAACGCCCTCGCGCTGTCGATCATCCTGCACGTGGGCGTCGGACGGCGCTGGCCGTTCGCGCCGCCGCCCGTCGCCTAGGCCCAACGAAGTGCTGCCGTGTCTGGTCGGGCACAGTGGATGGCGTCATGGATACGGCTGCCTCGAATCTGACCGATGGTCTGCTGCCGACGGCCGGACTCGGCGGGCCACCGCCCGACCCGGATCAGTTGTACGCGGCGTTCGGTGAGTGGGTCGCCGGTCAGGGGATCGAGTTGTATCCGGCGCAGGAGGAGGCGCTGCTGGAGTTCGTGACCGGGAGCAACGTCATCCTGGCGACGCCGACCGGGTCCGGGAAGTCGCTCGTCGCCGTGGCGGCGCACTGGTTCGCACTGGCTGCCGGCGTCCGTTCCGTGTACACGGCACCGATCAAGGCGCTGGTCAGCGAGAAGTTCTTCGCACTGTGCGCGGTATTCGGGTCGGAGAAGGTCGGCATGATGACCGGCGACGCCGCGGTGAACGCCGATGCCCCGATTCTGTGCTGCACCGCGGAGGTGTTGGCAAACATCGCACTGCGCACTGGTCCGAGCAGCGATCTGGGCGTCGTGATCATGGACGAGTTCCACTTCTACGCCGACCCGGACCGAGGCTGGGCGTGGCAGGTGCCGCTGCTCGAGCTGACGTCGGCCCAGTTCCTGCTGATGTCGGCGACCCTCGGTGATGTCACCGATCTCGCTACGGATCTGTCCCGGCGCACCGGTCGGGCTACGGCGACGGTTGCCGCAGAGGTCCGGCCGGTGCCGCTGCATCATTACTACGCTGTGACGCCGCTGCACGAGACGATCAGCGATCTGCTCGCAGGCGGCGCGGCGCCGATCTACGTCGTGCAGTTCACGCAGGCGGCGGCGCTCGAACAGGCGCAGTCGCTGACCAGCATCAACGTCGCGACGCGCGCGGAACGCGACGCGATCGCTGTGGCGATCGGCGACTTCCGGTTCAACGCCGGCTTCGGGCGCGTGCTCTCGCGTCTCGTGCGTCACGGCATCGGCGTGCACCACGCCGGGATGCTGCCGAAGTACCGCCGGCTGGTCGAGCAACTTGCACAGGCCGCGCTGCTCAAGGTCATCTGCGGTACCGACACCCTCGGCGTCGGCATCAACGTCCCGATCCGGACGGTGGTCTTCGCCGCTTTGAGCAAGTACGACGGACAGCGGACGCGGCAGTTGCAGGTGCGCGAGTTCCATCAGATCGCCGGGCGGGCCGGCCGGGCTGGATTCGACACGGCAGGCACCGTCGTGGTGCAGGCTCCCGAACACGAGGTCGAGAACACACGGCTGCTGGCCAAAGCCGGCGACGACGAGAAGAAGCGGCGCCGGGTCGTGCGCAAGAGGCCGCCTGCGGGGTTCGTCTCCTGGTCGAAGAACACTCACGATCGGCTGGTGAGTTCGAAGCCCGAGGCGTTGACCGAGCAGTTCCGGGTGACCCCGGCGATGCTGCTCAACGTGATCGCGCGGCCCGGTGACGCGTTCGCGGCGATGCGCCACCTCATCATGGACAACCACAGCCCGGCCGCGGCGCACCGGGGACAGGTGCGCGACGCGATCCGCGCGTACCGGGCGCTGCTGGCGGCCGGAGTTATCGAGCGACTCGATACTCCGGACGAGACCGGCCGCACGGTGCGGCTGACCACCGAGTTGCCGGTGAACTTCGCGCTGAACCAGCCGCTGTCGACGTTCGCGCTCGCCTCGCTGGATCTGCTCGACCCGGAGGCGGAGACCTACGCGCTGGACGTCGTGTCGGTCTTCGAGGCGACCCTGGAGGATCCGCGGCAGGTGCTGGCCGCACAGCAGCACGCCGCCCGAGGCGAAGCCGTAGCTGCGATGAAGGCCGACGGCATCGCCTACGACGAGCGGATGGAACTGCTCACCGAGGTCACCTGGCCCAAGCCGCTCGACGAGTTGCTGACCGCGGCCTTCGCGATCTACCGCCGCAGCCACCCATGGCTGGACGAGGACCAGCTCTCGCCCAAGTCAGTCGTGCGCGAGATGTGGGAGCGCGCGATGACGTTCGCCGAATACGTCTCCTTCTACGGCCTTTCGCGCAGTGAGGGAACGTTGCTGCGCTACCTGTCCGACGCCTACCGCGCGCTGCGCTCCGGCGTGCCCGACGCGGCGAACACCGAGGCGCTGACCGATGTCATCGAATGGCTCGGCGCGCTCGTGCGGCAGACCGACTCCAGCCTGCTCGACGAGTGGGAGAAACTGGCCGCCGGCGGTGATGCCGGGGAACCTGTCGAGCCCAAGCCCCCGGCCGATCTGACCGCCAACACGCGGGCGTTCACCGTGCTCGTCCGCAACGCCATGTTCCGCCGGGTGGAGCTTGCCGCACTGCGCCGCTACGACGATCTCGGCGAACTCGACACGGTGGCCGGCTGGGACGCCGACCGCTGGCGCGACGCGATCGAGTCCTACTTCGGCGAGTACGACCGAATCGGCACCGGCGGCGACGCCCGCAACCCGGCACTGCTGCACATCGACACCGATGGCGGCAACGCGCTCTGGCGCGTGCGCCAAGTGTTCGACGACCCGAATGGCGACCACGACTGGGCCATCAGCGCCGAGGTCAACCTGCCCGAGAGCGACGTGGCCGGGGAGCCGGCCGTCACCATCACGGACGTCGGCCCGCTCTGAGGCTGCTTGGTTCAGCGGTGAGCTTGCGAAGGATGTGCCCGAGGCGGGCGCGGTCGGTCTCACTGAGTTGAGCGAATACGCGCTCGGCTTCGGTGCCGCGGGCGGCTTGGATCGTGGCATTCAGTTCTGCGCCTCGCCTGGTTGGCTCGACCAGGGTCGCGCGACGGTCGTGCGGATCGGGTCGCCGTTGCACGAGTCCCTTGGCTTCCAGACCGTCGACGACCTCGGTCGCCGAGCGGGCCGCGATGTGCAGGTTTTCGGCCAGCTCGGAGAGCCGGGCCCCTTCGTGACGGGCCAGTACTCTCAGGGCTCGAGCCTGGGACGGGGAGATGTCCCATTGCGCCAACGAGTCGGCCGCGGCTCGCCGCAGCTGCCTGGCAACCGACCAGAACGCCTCGACGAGTGTGTCGTCGCGGTTGTCGGTCGCTTGCGGCTCGGTCATCGGAATAGCTTACGCACCAATCCTGTTGTAGGCTCATATTGAGGTTACCTCAGCATATGAACTTTCCGCCATGGCCGCGCCGGCCTCGCGTGCAGCGGCCGCCGAACAGATTCGAGCGCCTATGACCTCCACATCTACCGCCACTCCGATCGAGCGTGACGTCGGCCGAACCGGTCGGCGTCGCGAGCCCCAGACCGTGACCGCCGCCGAGAAAGCCCAGGCCCGTCAGGTCTCACTGCGGCGGATCGGCCAGCTGTTCCTTCCATATCGGGCGCAGCTTGCTGTCGTAATCGCCATCATCGTGGCCTCCTCCGTCGTCGGGCTGGCCTCACCGTTCCTGCTGCGCGCCGTTATCGACACGGCCCTACCCACCCGCAATGTCCACCTCTTGGTTTTGCTGATCGCCGGCATGGTCGGGGTGGCTGTCCTCACGTCCGCTTTCGGCGTCGTGCAGACCTGGATCAGCACCAAGGTCGGCCAGCAGGTCATGCATGGCCTGCGGACTAGTGTCTTCGCCCACTTGCAGCGCCAGTCGATCTCGTTCTTCACCAGGACCCGCACCGGTGAAGTGCAGTCACGCATCACCAACGACATCGGTGGAATGGAATCGGTGGTGACCTCGACCGCGACCTCCATCGCATCCAACCTGACGACGGTGGTCGCCACCGCCGTCGCGATGGTCGCGCTGTCCTGGCAGCTGTCGCTCGTTTCCCTCGTCGTGATGCCGCCCGCCGTCTACTTCACCCGGAAAGTTGCGCGGATGCGCCGGGCCATCACGACCGAGCAGCAGCGCGAACTGGCCGATCTCAATGTTGCCGTCGAGGAGGGTCTGTCGATCAACGGCGCCCAGCTGGCCAAGACGATGGGGGCCGGGCCCTCGCTGGTCGCCCGCTTCACCGCCTCGTCGGCGCGCCTGATCGACCTCGAGCTGCGCTCACAGCTGGCCGGTCGCTGGCGGATGGCCTCGATGAATGTCATCTTTGCCGCGATCCCCGCAGTTATCTACCTCAGCGCCGGCCTGCCGGTGACGCGCGGCACGATGACCATCGGCACGCTCATCGCCTTCACCACACTGCAGAACACGCTGTTCCGGCCGCTGATGGGCCTGCTGAGTACCAGCGTCTCGGTGATCAGTTCACTGGCCCTGTTCGCGCGCATCTTCGAATACCTCGACCTGCCCGTCGAGGTCGGCGATCCGCCGGACCCGGTTGAATTCGATCCGGCCGGCATAACCGGACACGTCCGTTTCGAGCAGGTGAGCTTCACCTACCCCGGGGCCGAATCCCCAGCCGTCGCCGAGATCGACCTCGACGTGCCCGCCGGCACAACTCTCGCCCTCGTGGGGGAGACGGGTTCGGGCAAGACGACCCTGGCGTCGCTCGTCGCGCGCCTGTACGACCCGGACAGCGGAGCGATAACCATGGACGGCATCGACCTACGTCGGATGCGACTGGCCGACCTCGCCGAGATCGTCGGAATGGTCAGCCAGGAGACGTATCTGCTGCACACGACCGTCCGCGAGAACCTGCGCTACGCCAAGCCCGACGCGACCGACGTCGAGATCGAGCAGGCTGCCCGGGCTGCCCAGATCCACGACCTGATAAGCAGCCTGCCCGACGGCTACGAGACGATGGTCGGCTCACGCGGCCACCGCTTCTCCGGCGGGGAGAAGCAGCGCATCGCCATCGCCCGCACGCTACTGCGCGATCCACGCGTGCTGGTACTGGACGAAGCGACCAGCGCGCTGGACAACCAGACCGAACGCGCGGTGCAGCAGGCATTCGACACCCTCGCGAAGGGCCGCACGACCATCACGGTCGCCCACCGGCTGTCCACAGTGCACGACGCCGACCAGATCGTCGTGCTCGATCACGGACGCGCGATCGAGCACGGCACGCACACCAGCCTCGTTCAGGACAACGGCCGGTACGCCGCGCTCGCGGCCTGAGGTCCCAACGCTTAGCGCCTGGGCATGCTTCGTCGACTCGGCATCGCGTCACTCAGAGGTTCGGCGACCCACCGCCGGCCGGTGGGCGAGCTGGCGGACCGGCATCTCCTGCATAGCCGGGGCGGCCGTCGTAGTTGCCGCGGCAAGCCTCGGCCCGTAGCGCTTGGCGAGTGGATCGGCACTGGCCCCGTGAACAACGACGCTCAACATCACCGTGATGCCGATGATCGTGACCGCCGGTCTGGCGTCGCTCTGGTCCAGCGTCTCCAGGGCAAGCAGGCCGAAGACGACCGAGGCGAGCCCGCGCGGCCCGAACCAGCCGACGAACGCCGCCACAGTCCTGCCAAGCCCAGATCCGGCGAGCGCCATGGCGACGGGCAACATACGAACCACGGTCAGGCTCAGCACGGCATACAACGCGATCTGCCAGTCCAAGTTGGCGAAGGCCGGGGCAGCTGCAACCGCGCCGAAGGCCAGCCACGTCAGGAGCGAGACCAGGCCTCCGACGTCCTCTACGAACGGCACGATGCGTTCGCCGCCGGGCCGGGCTGTCGCACCGAACGCCAATCCGCCGACGAACGCCGCGATGAACCCGTTCCCATGCAGAGCCACGGACGAGGCGTAGGCACACGCGGCGAGTGCCAGCACCGCCGGCCCGGCGAATTCGGCTGCCGCCCACCCGCGGCCGCGGGTGAACCTCTGCAGGAAACCGCCAGTGGCGCCGACCGCCACGCCGATGAGCAGGCCGACGGCCAGTTCCGTCACCGCCGTCAGCGCTCCGTGGGTAGCTATGTGTTCCGCGCTGGCGGCTCCAGCCAGGGCAATCGTCACGAACGGTGTGGCGATCCCGTCGTTGAGGCCGCTCTCGACGTTGATCAGCCGTCGCAGCCGTGCCGGAACCTTCGGGTTGACGATCATGCGGGCACCCAGAGCGGCGTCGGTGGGTGCCAGCGCAGCACCTACCAGCAGGGCAAGCCAGATGTCCATGCCCGGGAACAGGAGCAGCGCCAGCACGATGCCCAGGCCAATCGTCAACGGCAGGCCCAGCCCGAGCAACCGCGCGTAGAGCTTCCAGTCGGCACGCAGCGTGCGCAGGTCGACCCGTGAGGCGTCGGTGAACAACACCAGCACGAGCGTCCCCTCCGCCAGGCCCCGGACGCTCTCCGGGCTCGGCGAGATGCTAAGCGGAGCCAGCGGTCCGTGTGTGAGCAGCAGACCGGCGGCGACGAACACGATGGGAGCGGTCAGGTCCGCCCGCTCCAGGCGGGCCGAGAAGACGCCCCACCCGAATATCAGCGCCGCCACCAGAGCCAAATCCGAGGTGGTCATCTGCCCGCTCCGCGTATCGGCTCCTCCATCAGCAGCCTTACCGTTCATCATCTCGCCCGGCGCTGCATCACCTGTCACAGGTGACGTCCGCTCGGTAGGACGCACCCTCGCCGGGTCACCCTGCCTGTGTGATGCCGGACCACTCGATCGGCGCCAAGGTGTACCCGGATATCTGGACTGTTCGTTCTGGGCGGGCCGCCACGTGGAGTGGGCCTCGGCGCGGTGTCGAACACCGAACGATCAGGACCTCGAGTCGTGCGTTCGGCGTGACCGCGATTGATGTCGGGCGATCGACCGGGGTACCCGAACGGAACCACGCGAGTTGCGAATCGTGTCCTGAAAGGAGCGATTGTGAGCAGCCGAGGCCGGAGCTGGGACGTCACCACAACGCGGGACAGCCGCACCGTGTCGCCCAGGATGCGCGACGCCTGCCGGCATCCGCGGCCGGCACGGCTGGCGATGGTCATTGCGCTGGCGGCGGTGGTTCTGTCGTCGTGCGGTTCGGGTGGTCGGGTTAATCCGACACGGTCGCCGTCAGTGTCCGGTCTGCCCACGCGCTCGGAGGCATCGCCGGAAGCGCCGGCGAGTGAGTCGGTTGGTCCGACCGCGACCCGGACGCCGCCCTCGCTTTCGAGACCACCCGCGCAGACCGAGACCGCGACACCGACGCAAACTCAGCCCGCGCCACCGACACAGACCAAGACCTCGGTTCCTGTGCAGACGCAGACCGCGACCCGGACGCAGACCCAGACTCAAACGCAGACCCAGACGCAGACCCAGACTCAAACGCAGACGCAGACGGCAGCCGCGCTCCAAACGCCGACACCAACCCCGACGCCGACACCAACCCCGACCGCGACACAAGCTCCCGCGGCCGCATCCGGTGACACGAGCGATTCACCGCCGGCATGGCTGTGGTGGCTGATCGGCGCGCTCGTGCTGGCAGGCGCGGGTGTGACCGTGTTCCTGCTGGGCAGGCGACGCCGGAAGCGGGCCTGGGCGGACAACCTCGCCGCGGGCAAGGACGAGGTCGCCTGGTTCGCGCGGACGCTCATCCCTCGCCTGGAGCAGGCGCCCACAGCTCAGCAGATCGCCGGTGGCTGGCGGGTCGAATCCGACCGGGTCGTTGCGATCGAGGACCGGCTTACGACGCTCGAGGCAGCGGCTGTAGACGACGTCGGCCGCAGCCAGGCCCGCAGCCTGCGAGACGCGGTACGCGGTTCCCGGACTCAGCTCGCAACGTTGGATACCGCGGAAGACAGGGACGCTGCCCTGAATCTGTTGCGGTCTGCTGCAGCGGGGTTGGAGGGTGCCCTGGGATCGGTCGATCCTTCCGCACGGCCCCTTGAAGGTGAAACCACGCCGCATTGATGAGGTGGCTGATTTCGCGCGCCGGCTGGCCAGCGCCCGGCGCCGACTTCGAAGTCCGCCACCTCGCCCTTCGCGCCGGTCGCCACGACACCGGCCTGAATTCCCTGCAGGCCGGAATTCGCGCGGCGCCCGCGCTACTCGGCGGAGATCGGCGCGGTGCTGCGGTGCCGGCTGGGCGATGGGGACCGGTCGGCGGAGTGACGTGTTCGCCAGATCTGGATTCCCTTGTCGATCGCGACCGTTGCGGGGGCGAGCAAGGAAAGGGCGAGTACGACCACCCACTGCCTGCCGGTCAGTGACGTCGTGTCGAGTAGCCGTTGCAGCATGTTTAGTTCGACGGCCGCCCAGGTGAGGACCCAGCCGAGGATGATCCAGCCGAACCACGGGAATATGGGGGAGGACCACGGCGCCTCGCGCTCTCGTCGCATCACTATGCCGA
>DATFRC010000002.1:0-10102 GCA_035263725.1 Jatrophihabitantaceae bacterium
GAAGTTCAGCGCGGTGTCCCAGTCGACCGGTTCCAGTACGCCACCGCGACGGACCAACGGTGATCGCAATCGCTCCGGAGAAGTCAACAGCTCGACGCTGGTCCAACCCTTCTGACACAACCGCCCGCGGTTCGTGGGGAAATCGCGTTCCACCACCGTCCCGGACCGCAACCCCATTCCGCACTGCAGCGCGCAGTACGGGCAATGGGTCGGCGTAGCTCGCATCGAAAATGCCTGACTGAAGGTGGTTGCGCGGCGCAGCTTGCGGGGTCCCCGACAGCTTCGCGCCAGCAGACGATGCCCTGCGACGTTAGAGCCACCACGACGGGCTCTGGTGACACCAACCACCTGATGTGGTGCCAGCACCACACCACCGTCGCCGTTTGCCTGATACTCGCGATCGTGAGTGATCTCTACCGAATCGAGGCCGGCGGCCTCACGGTCGCGTATCGGCAGGCCGGCTCCGGGCCCGCGCTGGTGTTGCTGCACGGCGCATTCGAGGACGGCCGGACGTGGATGCGGCAGATGCAGAGCCTGTCCGACGAATTCACGGTGATCGCCTTGGACGCACCTGGCTTCGGCGCCTCGGACGACCCGCCACCGACGTGGACAACCGCCGACTACGGCAACCACCTGGCAGAAGTATTCGACGCGCTCGGCCTTGACCGGCCGACAGTCGTGGGCCTGTCGTTCGGGTCGGCGTACGCGCTCGCCCTGTACCGCCAACGGCCCGGGACGGTCGGCGCGCTCGTGCTGGTCTCCGCGTACGCCGGGTGGGCCGGGTCGCTGTCGGCAGAGGAGGTCGCGCGTCGCGTACAGCAGACCGAGCAGGATCTGACCGCCCCGGTCGAGCAGCTCATCGAGAAGTGGCTCCCGACGCTGCTCAAGCCGACCGCATCACCGGACGTGGTCGAACTCGTGGCCACGATGATGCGCGACTTCAGCCCAACCGGCATTCGCCCCGCCCTGAACGCTCTAGGCGCCGTGGACCTCCGCGACGTGCTAGCGACGATCACCGTCCCGACATTGCTCATCTACGGCGACGCGGACGTACGCTCACCCGCCGACGTCGTGGGCAAGGACCTCCACGCGCGCATCCCCGGGTCGACGCTCGTGGTCATCCCCGACGCTTCGCACATGGTCAATCTCGAACAACCCGAAGCATTCAGCGCAGCGATCCGTTGCTTCGCCCAGGAAAACGGATCAGCTGGTTCCGGCCTTGGCGAAGAGCCGGATGGCGAGCGCTAGCGCCGCTGCGGCGTACGCGCTGACGACGGCAAGGGAGAGCAGGGCCATTCGGGTCGGGTCGGTCATTCCCCAGATGTTGTGCAGTGCCTGCTCGCCCTGTGCGGTGAGCCCATAGCGGAACAGGGCCACCGCGTGCGTGAGTGGCAGGACTTTCGCGATACCGGCGAGCCAGCCTGGCAGTGACGTGATGGGGTACAGCGTCCCGGCGAAGAAGAACGGGACGATCGCGATTGGCGGTACCAGACCCGTGTACTCCTCGGCATTGGTGATCTTGGTCGCGAAGGTCTCAGCCAGGCTGTAGACGAATACCGCGAGCCCCACCGCTGACGCGACGAGCCACACCAGATGCCTGCCGGTGTGGAACTGGGCGCCGCGCAGGGCGACTACGAAGATCAGAACACTGACCTGCAAGGCGGTGATCACGAGGGCTGCCAGGAGGTTTCCGAGCACGATCGAAGCTCGCCGGATGGGGGCGACCAACAATTCGCGCATCGCGCCGTGCTGGCGGTCGGTGAGTACGCCCAGGCCGGTGAACATGCAGTTCACCGGGATGAGCAGGCCGGCGGCGGCAAGCGCCACGAAGGTCATGTACGTCCGGTGCTGCCCCGGCCCGGCGAGGGTGTTGCCGAGTGCGGGCGCCACGACAAGCGCGAACAACACCGGGGCCAGGAGGGGGATGGCGACGGCGCGCGGCGAACGGATGGTGAGCGCGAGCCGGCGGAGCGCGAGCGCGGGAACCACGTTGGTGGGCCGGGAGATGGCAGGCGCCGGCAGGACGGCGGCGGGCGCTGTCGTCGTAGCTGTGGTCATATGACGGTCCTTCGGAGGTCAGTTGTCGGTTCCGGTTGCGATGTGCGCGCCCGTCAGACGGAGGTACACGTCGTCGAGGCTGGGTCGACGGGTGGTCGCCGAGTGCACGGTGACGGAGAAGCGGGTCAGATGTTCGGTGATGTGCTGCGAAGACACGTCCCGCAGCGACGCGGTGACGGTAGAGCCCGTGACTGCAATGTCGTGTTCGGCGATACCGCGACCACGCAATGCGGCCACGGCCATCTCGGGGTTGGCGACCCGAAGGTCGAGCACCTCCGGCCCGATCGAGGCCAGCAGGTTGCGCGGGCTGTCGCAGACCACGATTCGTCCGGCGTCGATGATGGCCAGCCGATCGCAGAGTCGCTCCGCCTCGTCGAGGTAGTGCGTGGTCATGATGATCGTGACGCCGGTGCGTTCGCGGATCGTGGTGATTGCGTCGAACAGGTCATGCCGCACCCTGGTGTCCAGGCCGACGGTCGGTTCGTCGAGGAAGAGCACCTGCGGCCCGGATAGCAGCGCGCGCACGATCTCAAGTCGGCGCCGCTCACCGCCGCTGTAGGTGGCGACCGGTCGGTCAAGTAGGTGGGTGATGCCCACCGCGTCGCTGAGCTGGTCGCAACGGATGCGCCCGGCGGCGGGGTCCACGCCCCAGAGGCGCAGATGCAGCAGGAGGTTCTGGCGGCCGGTTAGTGGCCGGTCGACGACGGCGTCCTGGAAGACGACGCTGCTGATCGCTCGGGTGGCGGTGGGGTTGCGTGCGACGTCGATTCCGCCGAGGGTGGCGCGCCCGGATGTCGGTTTCACCGTGGTGGTCAGCATGCCGATCGTCGTTGTCTTTCCGGCACCATTCGGCCCGAGCAGCCCGAACGCCTCGCCGGCGGGGACAGAGAAGCTGATGCCCGCCACCGCGTGCACATTGCCCGGATAGATCTTGACGAGCTGGTCGGCCTCGACCGCTGCGGTCGTACTAGTCATGTGCTGTCCTTCACGTCTGAATGAGCGGCATGACTGTTACGACGGGCGGAGCTGGCAGATTGTGACGCCTCGCGGTGCGTCACACTATGGAAGGCTCGACCGTCCTTGTAGCTATGACCTCGACCTCGGATCCAGTCAGCGACGCGTGGGCAGCGCATCGCCCGTATCTGGTCGGTCTGGCATTCCGGATGCTCGGCGATATCGGTGAGGCCGAGGACACCGTGCAGGAGGCGTTCGCACGGCTGATGGCAACTGATGTCGCCGACATCGCCGACGCGCGCGGATGGCTCACCGTCGTAACGAGCAGGCTGTGCCTGGATCAGATCCGTTCGTCGCGCTGGCGGCTGCAACAACCGCACGACTTCGATGCCGTCGAATCGCGGCTGCCGGGCGTCGGATCCTCGTTCGTCGACCCGGCCGAGCGGGTGACGCTGGACGACAACGTGCGCCTCGCGCTGTCCGTCGTGTTGGACCGACTAACCCCGGCCGAGCGCGTGGTGTTCGTCCTGCACGACATCTTCCAGGTGCCCTTCGAAACCGTCGCCGAGACTGTCGGCCGTACCGCGCAGGCCTGTCGCCAACTCGCAGTGCGGGCGCGAGGCAAGATCGACGACGCAGCTCACGGCGTTGACATCGGCCTGTCGAGCGCGCAACACCGGCTGATCACACAGCACTTCATCGAGGCCTGCGCGTCGGGCGATCTGTCCGGCCTGCTTCACGTGCTCGATCCCGCCGTGTCCGGTTGGGTGGACATCCGCCCGGGCGTGGTCACCACCGGTGCAGCCGCCGTGGCCAACAACTTCATGCGCTTCTGGGGTGCGCCAGCCCTGCTCGTCGCGGTCACGACGGGATGCTCGCCGGTGCTCTTCGGCTTCGTTGCCCGCGAACTGCGTGCGGTGATCGAGTTGACGATCACCCACGAGCTCATCACCGAGGTGCACGTGAGTGTCATCCCTCCGATCGCGCAAGATTTCCTCGCCTGACGCGAGGGAATCTTGCGCAATCGGGGGGCTGGCGCTCAGGCGGCGCGCTCGTCCACCGCTCGGCGGGCGAAGGCACCGGCGGCGAGGACACCGTCCGGGTCATAGCGCTCGGCGACCTCCGCTAGCCGGGCGAGCGTCGCCCCGTCGTAGGCACGCCGGGCCGTCGCTTCGTCGTGCGGCGGCGCGAAGTTCGGCCAGATGCCACCCGTGTCCCAGTCGGCCAGCGCCGTGAACAGCTCGTGCACGTGCGGCACAACCCGCGGATCCGGCGCCATGCCGACGACGAACAAGCTGTACCCGGCCGCTCGGTGGACGAAGGCGCTCCGGTGCTGCCCCTCGCGGGCGTACGCACCACCGAGCTGCCGCACCTCGACCATGACCTGCGGCGACGGAGAGCCCGGCCCGGCGAGATCCAGGAGGCGTCGGACCGCCTCGTCGGACAGCTCGCTCAGTAGCATGCCCGTGTCCACGACAGGCAGCGGATCCACTGGATCGGCGTGCACCGAGTCGACCGCCGCGTAGGGCTTTACCGAAGCGTCGTCGAGCAGCAGCGGCGCCACTGCCCGCATCTCATCCAGCAGCCGCGCCCCTTCGGCCGCGTCGCCCAACCACATGAAGCGAACGCCGATCGACATGCGTCCGGCCAGCGGCGGCGGGAAGCCCGGAGCGTCGGGCAGCTGCAGGATCACGAACGACGTGGTGGCCTGCTCCGGCAAGGCGTGCGACCATGCCCGCCAGCGCTTGATCACAGCTGGGATGTCCGCGCCGTCGAAGTAGATTCCGCCGCCGTAGAACGTGGACACCGGAAGCAGGTCGAACTCGATCGCGGTGACGATCCCGCTCGCACCCTTTCCACCGCGCAACGCGAAGAACAGGTCCGGGTGCATTTCCGGCGTCACCCTGCGCAGCCGGCCGTCGCCGGTCACGACCTCGAAGGCCCGGACGCGATCCGCCGCCAGGCCGTGGGTACGGGCCATCGGGCCTACGCCGCCTCCGGTCGTGTAGCCGACGATGCCGACGTCACTGGACGAGCCGTTCAGCGGCGCGAGGCCGTGCGGTGCAGCCGCCTCGATGAGCGGCAGCCACTTCACGCCTGCGCCGACTCGCGCCCAACGCTCCTCAGCGTGCACAGTGACCTCGTCGAGGTCGCGGGTGACGATCAGCAGGTGACCGGCGATTGACGAGATGGCGCCGTGCCCGGTGGCCTGGACGCCGACGGTCATGCCGTGCCGGCGGGCGAAAGTGACGGCCTCGACGACGTCTGCGTCGCTGCGGACAGCCACGACCGCGGCTGGGCGCATCTCGATCGCGAGGTTCCAGGGCGTGACCAGCTCCCGGTACGCCGGTTCGTGAGGTTCAGCGACGGCGCCTCTCACACGGGCTCGCAAGCTGTCGAATTCGTGAATCATTGCTGCCTCCAGATCAGGTGGTGTGAAGGCAGCTTGTGGGGCGCGGCTTGACGAGAAGTTGAGATCGCGTTGACGCGGCGCTTGAGGACGACTTGAAGGCCGACGCCCAGGTGCTACGGCGTGGGCTGCTGGGGCATCAGGTGCTGGCCGACGAATAGCCGATCAGGGTCGACTGCGGCACGCAATGTGGCGAGGCGGGCGTGCACGTCCGGCGGAAACGCCTTACGCGTGTCGGTCGGGTCGTCGAGCATCGGCAGATACTCGCGCCCGGTCGTCCATGGCTCGAGTGCGGAGAGCAGCCGGCCTGCATCGTCGCGCAACCTGCCCCACTCCGCTGCGTCGTCACCGAGCGCAAGGCTCAGCGCAAGGAACTCGCCGTCGAGCGAGGCCAGCGCTGCTCGCGGATCCGCCCGGCGCAGGGCTCCGCCGAGCTGCCGGAACTCCGCGACATCCAGCCGGCTGCCCGAGCCTGGCCCGACCGCGCCGATCACCGCGGTGATCGCCGAATCCGGCAGCCCGCGCAGCAGGCGACTGCTCGCATACGCGGGAGTCGGCCCCTCCGGATCCAGATGCAGCCGGACGAGCGACGGCGCGGGGACCCTGGCGACGGTGTCGAACTCCGGCTGCAGGGCGCGCAGCGGCGCGATGATCTCGGCGGCTGCGGTATCGCTGCCGAGCACCGCGCCGTCGATAACGAGCAACCGGCGACCGCGCAGCTCGGCGGGGATGTGGTTCATGTTCGGCGCTTCGACAAGGCGGAAGGACGTGGTGGCCGCTTCGGGCGCGTCCACTGCCCACTCGGCCCATGCCGGAAGAACCCGCTCGACGAGCGTCCACTCCCAGACGAGGAACCCGGCGACCACCGTCTCGAGCGGAAACAGCTCGAACTCGAGCGCGGTAACGACCCCGAGCGGCATGCCGCTGCCGCGCAATCCCCAGAAAAGCTCCGGCTCGGTCTCGGCGCTCGCACGGACGACGCTGCCGTCGGCCAACACCACCTCGACGGCGGTGATCGCCTGGCACTGCAGCCCGAACCGGCGCGCATACCACCCGATGCCGCCGCTGATCGAATACCCCACAACGCCGACGTCCGGCGACGAAGGGTGCAGCCCCACCAGGCCGTGACGGCCGGCGGCCTCCGCAAGATCGCCCCAGAGCACACCCGCACCCACGCGCGCGCAGCGACGCTCGACATCAACGTCGAGCTCGCTCAGGCCTGCGGTGCGCAGCAGGACGGCATCTCCGAGGTGACCGTCCAGCGGCGCCGCGCCGTGGCCGGTGCCCTGCGGAACGACCCGTAGGCCGGCCCGGCGAGCGGCGCGCAGCACCTCGGCCACCTCTGCCGGGGTGGCCGGATAGGCGACCGCGGCGGGGTGGTGCTGGATCTGCAGGTTCCAGGGTGAGCGCGCCATGTCATACCCAGGGTCGCCCGGTAGATGGACCGCGCCGCCGCACAGCCCGCGCAGCGAGGCGGCTGCGGCGGGTGTGGGCGCGCTGCCGGTCGTCACGGGCGCCGAGGTCGGGGGTCTCACCGGAACGTGCTCCTCAATCGTCGTGATCCACAGCAAGCATGCTCGGGCGAACTTGCGACGCGCTTGAGACTGCTCATCGGACACCCTCCTCAGCCAGCCCGTCCAGCGCCGCATGCACGGTCTGCGGGGTCAGGAAGAGAGCCTGGGCGATCTGCGCGATGTCCATGCCGCACTCGGCGAGGGCCGCAACCCGCTGTTGCGTCGCGGTCGGCCTCGGTTCCCAGGCGGGGACGTCCGCCGCATGCTGACCGAGCAGGCGCAGTGCCTCACACGCCCGCTCGGCTACGCCCTGCGCCCCGCACGCCACGGCGCCGTCAAGGGCGTCGCGGAGCAGCGCGACGGCCTCGCCGTGCGGCGTGTCCGGGTGCTCGCCGAGCGCCAGCCGGGCCCGGCTGAGCAGATGCGCGCCGTCGCTGCTCTCCAGGACTGCGACCGCTTCCGCGAGCGTCTCGTGGCGCCGGTTGACCACCCCGAGCTCGGTCAGGCTAAGGCCGAGGGAACTCGGGGCGCCCCAGCCGCGCAGCAGCGCCACCTCCTCTTCGAGCAGGGGTAGCGCCTCGCCAGTGCGGCCGAGCCCGGAAAGCGCCGCTGCCCGCAACCGACGCCACGGATTCCAGGCCGGGTTGGCGATGCCCACCGGGTCGGCGACCTGCTCCACCGCAGCCAGCGCGTCGGCGTATCGGCCCTCGGCGAGCAACACGCGGGCCGCGGCCAGGCCGAGCAGCCGGGCGCCGTCACCGTGCAGTGCGGGCGGCGCGGCGTCGAGCAGTTGCCGGGCATCGGCCACGGCGCCGCGGTCGAGTTCGATGGCGACCAGCGCGCCGTAGGAGTACGCGAGCCCGACGCCGGAGCCGCCCCACATCCGGTCCTGCTCCTGTGCCTCCCGGATCAGCGCGGTCGCCTCGGCGAGTTCACCCCTGCGCCAGCGCCACATGCCCTCCCACTGATTGACGGACAACACAGCGAACAGCGAGCCGCGTGCATGTGCCGCCGTCCGCGAACGCAGCCAAAAGTCGCCGAGGTCGTCGTCGGCGTACATGCGGGCCGCCGCGGCGACGCACCACAGCAGCCCGGTGTCCGCCTGCCAGAGCCGCTCGTCCTGCACCGCCTCGCGGCCTAGCCGCACCGCACGGTCGCGGTCGCGGCCCTCGAGCACCGCCTCCCAGGCCAGTGTGGCGCGCAGCATCTGCGCGCCGGCGCCGCTGCCTGTCGGCTCGGCGACGTCCGGGTCGCGCCACAGCGCCGGATCCACGGATTGCACGATTCCGCCGATCCGCAGCAGCGCGACCAGGCCGTCCCGGGCATCGTCCGAACCCGGTGGCAGCCGCTTCGTTGCCTCGCGGGCGAAGGCCACTGCGGCGCCCGGCTCGCTGGCGAACACCTGGGTCTGTGCGATTGCGGTCGCGATACGCACCTGGGCGTCAGGGTCGGTGGCGTGCTGGTACGCAGCCATGAGGCGTTCGATGCCAGCACGGCCGTCGACCAGCGTCTCCTGCTTGCCGAGCTCGAGCAGGACCATGGGTCGTGCCGCGCTCTCGGGCGGCTCGTCCAGCGCGCGGCGCAGGTAGGTCACCGCGTTGTCGGTGGCACCGCGGTCGGTTGCCTTCCGTGCCGCCGCGCACAGCACATCGACGGTCACCTGGCCCCCACGGGTCGGCGCCAGGAGCAGGTGCGCGGCGACCTCTTCCGCACCGGCGCCCCGTTCGTTCAGCAGCGCAGCCGCGCGCTCGTGGTCCAGCCCGCGTTCGGCGGAGGGCACGTCGCGATAGACCGCCTCGGCCACGATCGGGTGGACGAAGCCGAGCGGGTCCTCGTCGCGCAGCACCTCTGCGCGTGTGAGCGTGGCGATGGCGGCGGCGGTCTCCGGCTCACTCAGGCCGACGAGTGCGGCGACGTGCGGCATCTTCGCGGCATCGCCGAGCACCGCCACGCAGCGGGCTACCCGCCGGCACTCCTCCGGCATCCGCCGCAGCCGCAGCAACACCTGACTCGAGACGGCGCGCGACCCCACCGCGAGCACCGCGTGCGTGTGTGCGGCGTCCGGCTTCACGTCCGCGGCGACGAGCGCCTGCACGAGCTGCCGGAGCAGCAGCGGGTTACCGCTCGTCGTGCGGTGGCAGGCGGCCACGAACAGCGGCGCCGCAGCGCGGCCGAACGCGCGCGCCACGAGCTGACGCGTCGCCTCCTCGGAGAGCGGCTGCGGGCGCAACACGACAGCGTCGGTGTCGAAGGCGAGCTCGGCGACCAGGTCGGCCAGGTCGTCGGCCTCGCCGGTGCGCATGGTCGCGGCGACGACCGCGGGCATCTCGGCCATCCGGCGGGCGAGGTAGGCGAGGTAGCGCAGCGACGGGCCGTCCGCCCACTGCAGGTTGTCGACGCTGAGCACCAGCGGCGTCTCGGCAGCGAGCTCTGCCGTCACCGAGTACAGCGCGTGCAGCACGGCCAGCGATCCCTCACCGTGCTCGGACGCCAGGTCGAACACTGCCCGCGCCGGAGCAGCTGCCCCGCATAACAGCCCGTCGGTGACGGCCGGCTCCAGCAGCTGGCGCACGACGCCGTAGCCGAAAGACTGCTCGAGCGGACTGGCCCGTGCGGCGAGGACGCGGACGCCGCACTTCTGAGCCTGGCGGCCGAGCTCCTCCAGCAGCCGGGTCTTGCCGATGCCGGCCGGGCCCTCCAGCAGCAGCCGCGTGGAGCGGCCGAGGCGCAATTGGGCCAGAGCCTGACGCAGCTGCGACACCTCGCGGTCTCGCTCGACGAGATCGGCCGCCGCATCGTCGGCCGGGACGATTTCAGGTACCGCGGTGAGAGCGGACACCGCGGGGCGAGCGTCCAAGGCCGGCGACTGCGCGAGCACGTCAGCCTCGAGGGCCCGCAGCGCCGGTCCGGGGTCGACACCGAGCTCGTTCGCGAACGTCTGCCGGGCGCGACGCAGCGCACCGAGCGCGTCGGCCTGCCGGTGCGCCCGGTAGAGCGCAAGGGCCAGCAGTCGCCAGCGCTCCTCGCGCAGCGGTGCCTCGGCCACCATCGCCTCGAGTTCGCCGACCATGACTGCGGCCTCGCCGCGATCCACGCGAGCCGCCGCGAGGCGCTCACGGGCCACCGACCGCAGGTCCTCGAGCCGAGTGATCTCCGGCTGCGCCCA
>DATFRC010000003.1:0-3419 GCA_035263725.1 Jatrophihabitantaceae bacterium
GGTGGTGCCGTGGCGGGTGGCGGTGACGATGCCCGACCGGCGCAGTACCGCCAGCTGCTGGGAGAGGCTGGATGGCTCGATGTCGATCTCGGCGAGCAGGTCGCGCACCGGCTTCGGCCCGTCTTGGAGCAGTTCGAGAACTCGGATGCGGACCGGGTGGCCGAGCATCCGGAAGAACTCAGCCTTGGCCTGGTAGAGCGGGACCGGCATCGGGCGTCCTCTCCGCACTGTCTATCCTTTTCGAAATATACAAAGTTGAAAACCTCTTCACGCAGGCAAGGGACAGGCTGATGGTCGACGTGGACGCGGCGCTGGGACGGGCGGGGCTGAGGAACATTCACGTTCGCGAGTACGTGCGGTACTGGGCCGAGCTCACCGGAGCCGCACGGGTCGAGGTCGTCAGCGCGTCCGACGACGCGCGGCTGATCGGCGAGGGCCTCGCCGATGGGGAGATCCTGCCCGCGGGGGAGGGGCGGTACTACTCGCGCAGCTACGTCAAGGACACTGCGCGCTCGGAGGAACGCACCGTCGTCGCGACGAGCAACCCCGCCGACAAGGGCGTCTACAACAACTGGCGCCCGGCCAGCGAGATGCGCCCGCTGCTTGAGGAGCGCATGCTCGGCGCGTCCGCCGGCAAGACGATGTACGTCGTGCCGTACCTGATGGCACCGGCCGGCTCGCCGCTGGAGCGGTACGCCGCGGGCGTGCAGCTCACCGACTGCCGCACGGTCGCGCTGCACATGATCCGCATGGCGCGCGTGGGAGCGCACTACATCGACAGCCTCGCCGACCAGAACAGCTTCGTCCGCGCGGTGCACGTCACCGGTGATCTCGGCAGGCTCGGGCAGGGCACGCCCGGTGACCAGCGCTACTTCGTCACGATCGCCGACGAGCGGGCCATTTTGCACTTCGGCTCGTCCTACGGCGGCAACGCGCTGCTCGGCAAGATCGCACACGGGCTGCGGCAAGCCGCCTATGACGGCTGGGCGTCGGGCGAGTTCCTCGCCGAGCAGTTCATGCTCATCGGCATCACCGACGAGCAGGCCGGCAAGCGTTACCACATTTGCGGCGGCTTCCCGAGCGCTTCGGGCAAGACCAACCTTGCGATGATGCTCGCGCCCGGCGCGCTCGGCGGCCGGTACCGGGTCGACTTCTACGGCGACGACATCGCGTGGCTGCGGGTCAACCCCGATGACGGCAAGATCTACGCGATCAACCCCGAGTTCGGCGTGTTCGGCGTCGCGAAGGACACCAGCGAGGTCACCAACCCGACGGCACTGGCGTCGGTGGCACCGGGCACCGGCACGCTGTTCACCAACGTCGCCTACAACGACGACACCCAGCAGGTGTGGTGGGAGGGCCGCACGCCCGAGCCGCCCGCCGACGTCACCGGCTGGCGTGATTGGACCGGCACGCTCATCTCCGAGCGGCCGCCCGCGGATGCCGGCGCGCCGTGGGCGCACCCCAACAGCCGGTTCACCACGACGCTGGCCAACGTGCCGAACCTCGCGCCAGACGCCGACCACCCGACGGGCGTGCCGGTCGACGCGATCATCTTCGGCGGCCGCGCGCGTGACCGTGAGCCGCTCATCCGCGCGATCACCGACCTCGCCGAGGGCGTCTACGACGGCCTGACGCTCGGCGCCGAGGCAACATTCGCCGCCGAGGGCGTCGAGGGGCTGCTGCGCTACGACCCGATGTCGATGCGCCCGTTCATGTCCTATCCCGAGGGCGCCTACGCCGCGCACTGGCTGAAGGTCATCGGCTCGGCGGCAAGCCAGCCGATCTTCGCACACGTCAACTGGTTCCAGCGCGACCGGAAGGATGGGCACTACCTGTGGCCCGGCTACCGCGACAACCTGCGGCCGCTGCTGTGGCTGCTGCGGCTCAAGGAGGGCGAGGCCCGCGGCAGGCAGACGCCGGTCGGCGTCATCCCGGCCAAGGACGAACTCGACCTCGACGGCGTCACGATCAGGCCGGAGGACCTCGAGACGATCCTCTCGATCGACACCTCACGGTGGCAGCAGGAGATGAAACACCGCGAGCAGCACCTCGAGCAGTTCACCGGCCTGCCCGAGGAGATCTGGCAGGCGCACCGCCGCGTCGCCGCGGCTCTCGACGCCGCGGACTAAGCGCCATAGCTAGCCTTATTCGCGCTGTGTTGAGCATCGTCCGGGCTGGCCGTTCTTGCCGCCCTGTGCCGCACGCTTCGGCGGCGTGCTGCTCCCTGTTCAGGGCCGTCCGCGACGCCCGTGACCTGGCAGAACAGTTGCGGCGACTCCCGGTGTAAGCGGTGCTCGGCGCTCAAACTGAGACCAGCAAATGAGACCAGCGGGCCCAGAGACGCCCGCCTGCCGACACCGCCGATCGGTGTTTTCCCTGGTCAGCGGGGCGGAGGATAAGAGATTCGATCTCCTGAGGGGTTACCCCCAACACGCTTTCCAAGTGTGCGCCTCAGCGTTCACGACCGGCCGGGGACGTCCGTGACCTGGAATAGCCGTAACTGACGGGTCACGGCGGACGCCCGCGAACTCAGACGAATCAGACTACCAATGAGACTGCGGCTGAAGCGGAGGACTGACTCCGGCCAGCCTGGCCGCGGGCTTTTGCTACGCCTGACGCGCGGCGAGCCGCGTGCCAGGGGCGATCGCGTCGGATGGAGTCGGTGGTCGACGATCGGGCTATGCCGCTAGGCGGCATCACACTGAGTGATCGGGGCGGTTCGAGGAGAACGCGCGCCGAGCCGTTATGCGCGGCACGAGGGGTCCTTTGTTGACCATTTCGCTGCGCCCGAACCGGTGATCCGCGCATATTCAGGCGGCCGCCGAAGGCCGGCTTGGCGCCGTAGGCTCGGCGCGGTTGGCGCAGCGGTGGCCCGGCTGTGGTGACCCGGGGGAGAGCTGTTGGCCGGTTCAGGATCACGCCGCTGGCGTGGTGGGCGGGCCGAGGAAGTGCAGCAGCGCGGGGATGATGCGCTCGTGGGCGTCTTCTTGGAGGTAATGCCCGGCGTCGGCGAGGCGCAGGACGTCTGCGTGGGGGAAGGTCTGGAGCCATAGCTCGAGCCACCGTGGCGTGAACGCGGGGTCTTTCATGCCCCAGGCGATCGCGACCGGCCGGTCGGCGAAGTGGCGGCGCAGGCCACCGTCGAGCCGGGCCGCGAGCTCGGACACCGGGCCGTCGGGTCCGGAGGGGATCTGGCGGGGGAAGGCCAGCATCGCGGTGCGGCTGGCCCAGCTGGGGTGCGGCGCCAGGTAGGCGCGGCGCACCGGGGCGGTGAGCCGTTCGGGGTGGGTGACGCCGGCCCGGAACAAGAAGCCGCGCACGAACATGTTCAGCCCTTTCACCAGGAGTTCACCGGTTCCCGGGGCCCGGAACAGGCGCAGCGGCAGCGGGATGGGAACCTTCCAGGGCGGGCGGTG
>DATFRC010000004.1:0-51343 GCA_035263725.1 Jatrophihabitantaceae bacterium
TGGCGGGTAGCCGGTCCACGAAGGTCCGCGCAACAGAGAGTCGGCGTTCTGCGGTACCTGGGGAGAGCCGCAACGCGGCGCCGACCTGCTCGCGGGTGTAATCGATCAGCTTCTTACCCGACCAATCCAACGCCCGCCCGTCCAGCGAGGCGAAGACCTGCTGCTGCGCGGCCTGCAGCAGCGCGATGTGCCGCTCGAAGGCGACCAGCAGATCCACCCGCCCCGCGTCGGACAACGCCTCGGGGTCGAGCATGAGCAACGCCGCCACGTCATCCGCACGAGGCAGGCTCGTAGCCGATTCGGCGGCGGCCGCGTCGGGACATTCGAGCACGTCGACCTCGGAGACGGGCGGCGGTTACTCGAACATGCGTACGCGTCTATCAACAGCCAGTAGTGCCGTCTACCCTTATTTCATAAGGAGATTCGAGCAGACAGCGTTGCGTGAAGGTAAGCAGAGCAAGCAGGGCGACTCCCTCCGTCGCTGCCGTTCTAAAAGCGAGCGAAGCGAGTCGGCAACCCGGCAAGGTAAGCAGAGTAAGCAACAGACCCGCTCCGTCGCTGCCGTTCTAACGCGACCGAAGCGACCCGCTACGAGTCGATGACGTGCGCGCGGCGCCGGTAGTCTTCGACGTAGTCGAGCAGGGCCTTGCCACGCGGGCGGCGTCCCGGCTGAATATCGCAGGACGCGGCTTTCGACTCCTGGATCTGCACGTTGGGGTCGAGCGCGACGGCGAGCAGCTCGTTGGCGGCGTCGCCGCGGACGTATCCGTTCGAACCCCAGTGATAAGGCAATCCGATCTGGTGGACCGTACGCCCGTGTACGGTCAGTGGTCGGATCCGGTCGGTGACGACGACGCGCGCCTCGATCGCGGTGCGCGCGGTGACGATCGTCGCCCAGCCGAGGTGCTCCAGGCCGCGTTCGCGCGCCAGCGCGGGGCTGATTTCGCAGAACATCTCCGGTTGCAGCTCCGACAGGTACGGCAGCCAGCGGCTCATTCCGCCCGCGGTGTGGTGCTCGGTCAGCCGGTACGTCGTAAACACGTACGGGAAGACGTCGCTGTCGGGCGAGTGATATGGGTTGTCCTTACGGGGGAAGCGCTTGCGAGCCGGGTTGGCACGCTGCTTGTAGAGCAGGTTGTCGAAGTTTGACTCCTCCGGTTCGTAGTGCGTGGGGAGCGGCCCGTCGGCGAGGCCGCTCGGCACGAACAGCCACGCCTTCCCGTCGGCCTGCATGATGAACGGATCGATTCCGGAAACGGCGTCCTGCGCACGGGCACCCTCGGGCGGCCGATAGTCCGGGGGCTTGCCGGCCTCGAAGTCCGGCACATCGTGGCCGGTCCAACGCTGCTGCTCGGCGTCCCACCAGACGTACGCCTTGCGCTCGCTCCACGGCCGGCCCTCTGGGTCAGCGGACGCGCGGTTGTAAAGGATGCGCCGGTTGGCAGGCCACGCCCACGCCCACTCCGGCGCGACCCAGCTTTGCTCGCGACCGGGCTTGCGACGCGCCGCCTGGTTGACGCCGTCCGCGTAGACGCCGCAGTAGATCCAAACGCCGCAGCGCGTGCTGCCGTCGTCCTTCAATTGGGTGAACGCCGATAGCGGCCCACCGTCGGCGTCGAAGCCGTTGATTTCTGCGAGCACCGCTTCGGCGCGCGGCTCGTCGAGCGGACCCTCGGTCGGGTAATCCCAGGTGAGCTCGAGTAGCGGACGGTCGCGCGGATCGCTCGACCCGGCCAGTTTCTGCCGGATGATGCGGCCGAGGTGGTAGAAGAACCACAGGTCACTGCGCGCATCGCCGGTCGGCTCGACCGCCTTGTGGTGCCACTGCAACAGCCGCTGCGTGTTGGTGAAGCTGCCGTCCTTCTCGGTATGCGCCGCCGCGGGCAGGAAGAAGACCTCGGTCTTGATGTCCTCGGTACGCAGCTCACCGGTCTCGATCTCCGGCCCGTTCTTCCACGAGGTGGCGCTCTCGATCAGCGAGAAGTCACGCACCACGAGCCAGTCGAGGTTCGCCAGGCCTAGGCGTTGCAGCTTGGCGTTGGCGGAACCGACGGCGGGGTTCTCGCCGACGAGGAAGTACCCACCGCCGCCCTGGTCGACCTGCCGCATCACCGTGGGGTAGCTGCTGTGGTCGCCGGTGAGCCGGGGCAGGTAGTCGAAGCGATAGTCGTTGTCGGCACGCGCCGAGTCGCCCCACCACGCCTTGAGGAGGCTGACCAGGAACGAAGCCATGTTGCCCCAGAACCCGTTGGCGGCGGCGTCCGCGACAACGAAGTCGGCGAGCGTCTCATGCTCGTGGGCGTGCGGCATGGGGATGTAGCCCGGCAGCAGATCGAACAACGTCGGGATGTCGGTGGACCCCTGGATCGAGGCGTGCCCGCGCAGCGCGAGGATCCCGCCACCCGGACGTCCCATATTGCCCAGCAGGGTCTGCAAGATCGCGGCGGCGCGAATGTACTGAACGCCGACGGTGTGCTGCGTCCACCCGACGGCGTAAGCGAATGCGGACGTGCGCTCGCGCCCGGAGTTGGCCACCAGGGCTTCGGCGACCTTGTAGAAGAGCTCCGGCGGGATGCCGCAAACCTGCTCCACCATCTCAGGCGTGTATCGGGCGAAGTGCCGTTTGAGCGCCTGGTACACACAGCGCGGATGGGAAAGCGTCTCATCGCGCTCCGGCTCGCCGCCGACCCTGGCGCCGCCGGCGCCGGCCGTCTCGCCGCGGCCCGACCGTGCAATGGCGACGCGCTGCTCGTAGCCGGCGTCGCGCGCACCGGCCGCCGCAGCGACGTCAGTGCCCTCGTACTGCCAACTGGTCGAGTCGTAGTGGCCGGTCTCGGGGTCAAAGCCGGAGAACAACCCGTCGAGGTCTTCGGTGTCGCGGAAGTCTTCGCGCAGAATCGCGGCAGCGTTGGTGTATGCGACGACGTATTCGCGGAACTCATGCCCACCCGAGAGCACGTAGTTGATCAGCGCGCCCAGAAATACGATGTCGGAGCCCGCCCGGATCGGTACGTGGAGGTCGGCAAGCGCCGACGTACGCGTGAATCGCGGGTCGACGTGGATGATCGTCGCGCCGCGTGCCTTCGCCTCGACGACCCACTGGAACCCGACCGGATGGCACTCGGCCATATTCGAGCCCTGGATAACGATGCAGTCAGCGTTCTGCAGGTCCTGCTGGAACGTGGTGGCGCCGCCGCGGCCGAAGGAGGTTCCCAAACTGGGAACTGTCGAGGAGTGTCATATGCGGGCCTGGTTCTCGATCTGAATCGCGCCCATCGCCGTATACAGCTTCTTCATGAGGTAGTTCTCCTCGTTGTCGAGGGTCGCTCCTCCGAGGCTTGCGATGCCCAGCGTGCGATTGACGCGGCGCCCGTTGAATTCGTCCTCCCAGAACTCACGCCGCGCGCTGATCACCCGATCCGCGATCATGTCCATCGCTCTGTCGAGGTCGAGGTGTTCCCATTCGGTGCCGTATGGACGCCGGTAACGCACCTGGTACTCACGGGCCGCGCCGGTGGTCAACTGCAGGCTGGCCGATCCCTTCGGGCACAGCCGGCCGCGGCTGATGGGCGAGTCGGGATCGCCCTCGATCTGGATGACCTTCTCGTCCTTGACGTACACCCGCTGGCCGCACCCTACGGCGCAGTACGGACAGACGCTGCCCACCACACGATCAGCGTCACGCGTGCGCGGAGCGCGCTGCGCACTCAGGGCCGACTGCACCGCAGCACCGCGACCCAGCCGGTCCGGCCCGGTCACCTGTCGGGCGACCGGCCACTGCAGCAACGTGCGCTTCGCGGTCACCGCTGAAGCCTTGCACCAGCGCGGCAAGAACGTCCAGACGCGCCGCTAGATCACCCGCCGGGTCAGTTGATCGATCCGGTCCGTGAGCCCGTGGGCGTCCAGGAACTCGAGCAGCGGGATCGCGACGCGGCGCGTCGTGCCCAGCGCCTGCCGGGCCTGACTCGTGGTGAACGGCTGCGGGAGGGCGCGCAGCATCCGCACCGCGTCATCGGGCGCGGACGGCAGCAGCACCACGCCGTCGTTGAGCCGAAGCAGGCGGCCGGCCCGCTCGGCAGCGGCCAGCTCGCGCCGCCCCAGCCCGAGCGCGTCCAGCTCATACCGCTCCGGCGCTGCGAACGGCGCCGCCGCTAAGCGGGAACACACCGTGTCGATGCCGGGTGCGAGGGAGACGTCCTGCCCGGGAGGCACTACCCGGCCGTCCCGGACGGAAAGGCCGGCCTCGGCGATCAGCGGCTTGAGCAAGTCGCGGTCCGGGATGCCGACCCGGCGGCGCAACGCCTCGAGCGGCACGCCCGCGTCGAGCGGGGACCTCGCGTGCCACTCGTCCACAGCCGCCGGTAGCGCAGCGAGCCAGCCCTGCCAGGCGTGAGCTGCGACGAGCCATCCGGCCACGTCGCGCGCATCGCCGAGCTCCCCGATGGCCATGCCCAGCGCTTCCAGGTGCTGCCGGCGGACCGCTCCGCGGCGCGCCACCTCGGCGCGTGCGTCCGGGCGTCCCATGGCGGTGGCGAGTTCCGTGGCCCGGGCCGCGGCGGCGCCGCGGCGGGTTAGCGGCGGCGGATCGGCGTCGAGCACCAGCATGCCGAACATGTTCGGCTGGCCAGGATCGCGCAGGATCGCCCGATCGCCGGCGCGCAGCGGCAGCGGCCGGGGCAGCGTGACGCGGGCGTGGCCGGCGTCGAAGCGCCGTACCCGGACGGGCAGCGCCGCCGTCCCCACATGCATGAGTGGGTTGGCTAAGTGCCCCGACGGCGTGTCGATGCGCACGTCCACTGTGGACGTCCAATGCCACGCACCCGGTTCGACGAGGACGTCCCCGCGGCTGACCTCGGTGGCGGCGACGCCGCGCAGGTTCAGCGCCACCCGCGCCACCGCCGTGACGCGCTCGCGCGGCTGGCCCAGGCATTGCAGCGCGCGCACGCGAGCCGGCCGGCCGGAAATCTCGAGCCGGTCGCCAACCGTCACGGTGCCCGCGCCGAGGGTTCCCGTGACGACCGTGCCGCTGCCGCGCATCGCGAATGCTCGGTCGATCCACAGCCGCAGTGGGACGACCGTGTCGGGCGGCGGCAGCCGGGCCAGCAGCCGGTCGAGCGCGGCGCTCAGTTCGGCAACGCCGGCGCCGGTCACGGCAGATACGGGAATCGTGTCGACCTCACCCAGGCTGGTCTCGGCGATCCGTCGCCGGGCCTCGTCCGATGCGGCGGCCGGGTCGCCCAGGTCGGTGCGGGTTATCGCCAGCAGGCCGTGTCGCAACCGCAACGCGTCCGCTGCCGCCAGGTGCTCGGCGGATTGGGCACGCCAGCGCTCGTCCGCGGCCACCACGAAAAGCACTGCAGTCGCCGGCCCGACACCGGCGAGCATATTGCCGATGAACCGCTCATGTCCCGGTACGTCGACGAAGGCGAGCTGTGCGCCGGACGGGAGCTCCGTCCACGCGTAGCCGAGGTCGATCGTCATTCCCCGGCGCCGTTCCTCGGCCCAGCGGTCTGGCTCCATGCCGGTCAGGGCCCGGACGAGCGCGGACTTGCCGTGGTCGACATGGCCGGCGGTGGCTATCACGTGCATCGACGGATCGCCTCGGCCACGCGGTCGTCGTCGGGTTCCGGAACGCAGCGCAGGTCGAGCACGCACCGGTCGTGCTCGATGCGGCCCACGACTGCGGGCGTCCCGATACGCAGCCGGGCTGCAAATTCCGCAGGCAGCGCAACGGCCCAGCTCGGCAGCCGCACGCCCGGCGCGCCGCCTCCGCCGACCGCGCTCTCGCACGGCACCACCTCCGCGCGAACCGCGTCGCGGACGGCCGCCGCGAGCGCGTCGCAACGGGCGCGGAGTGCTGCGGCGTCCGCCCGCAGGTACGTCCAGGTCGGCGTGACGGGTCCGGCAAGCGTCGCCTCCAGCGCGGCGAGGGTGAGCTTGTCCACCCGCAGCGCCCGGGCCAACGGATGGCGGCGCATCCGCTCGACGAGCGCGCCCACGCCGAGCAGCAGCCCGGCTTGCGGGCCGCCGAGCAACTTGTCGCCGCTGCACGTCACGAGCCCTGCCCCGTCCCGCAGGGCTACGGCAGCGACCGGCTCGTCGGGCAGCAGCGGATCGACCGCCAACAGACCGCTGCCGATGTCGACCACCACCGGTGGCCCCAGCAGGGCGAGCTCGCGTACCGCCACCGCGCTGGTGAATCCCTCGATACGGAAGTTGCTGGGATGCACTTTCAGGATGCAGCCCGTGTCCGCGCCGACCGCGTCCGCGTAGTCGGCGGGCGTGACGCGGTTGGTGGCGCCCACCGCACGCAGCCGGGCACCGGTCGATTCGATCAGCTCCGGCAGGCGGAACCCGTCACCGATCTCGATCATTTCACCGCGGCTGACGATCACCTCCTTGCCGCGGGCCAACACGGTGGTCGCGAGAACCAGCGCGGCCGCCCCGTTGTTGACGATCAACACGTCCTCGGCACCGGGAACGGAATCACGCAACGTGGCCAGCGCGCCGCGGCCACGCTGGGCACGCTGCCCGGTCGCAAGGTCGTACTCCACGTCGACATAGCCGGCCGCGGCCCGAAGGGCAGCCACCGCCACATCGGACAGGGGGGCGCGTCCCAGGTTCGTGTGCAGCACGACCCCCGTCGCGTTGATGACCGGCGTGATGGTGGCCGGCAGCTCCGGCAAGCACGCGACGGCCACGTCTGCGGCCGCGTCCGGAGGCAACGTCCCGGCGCGCACCTGCTCCAGGACCGCGCTCACCGCCCGCTTGACGGCCGGCCGGCCCAGGCGTTGCGTCGCGTCCTGCAGCCTCGGGTCGGCCAGCACCGCGTCCGTGCGCGGCACGTTACGGCGGGGATCAGCAAGCGACATCCAGGGCCACCTTGAGCTGGGCATGAGCCGTGACTCCCCATCACAGCACGCTCACGCCGGGTCGGGATACTAGGTCTTTATTACGCGCACGCGACAGCTGGAGGTGGCATGACTCGTCCGGCGACCGACTCCGGACCAACGCCGACGGTGGAGCCCGAAGCGGCTCGCCCCGGCACCGACATGACGGCGGATACCAGGGAATTTCCCCTTCCGCGGCTGGACGAGCAGACTTCGGTGATGCGACCGGTCAGCCAGCCGCAGGGCGGCGGCACCGAGTTTCAGGTCGCCTGGCGCGGCTACGACCGCGGTCAGGTCGATACCTACCGCAGCCGGCTGGAGGCGGAACTCGCGTCGTCCCGAGAGGCCCACGAGCGGCTGGTACGCGCGCACGCGCAGGCCACCGAACGGCTTCGGGCGGCCCAGGCCGATATCGTGCGGCTGCGCGCCCAGCTCACGGACAGCCCGTCTGCGCTGTCCGAGCGGCTGCGCGAGATCCTCCACCTCGCCGCAGAGGATGCCGGGCAGACCCGGGCCGACGCGCTGACCGAGGCCGACCGGATCCGAGCCGACGCCCAGACCGACGCGGACGAGATCCGCGCCAGTGCCACCAACGACGCGCAGGTGGTCATGCGGCACGCACGCAAGAACGCCGAGCAGATGCTGGGCGAGGCAACCGCCGAGCGCGACCGCGTCAAGGTCGACGTCGAGCAGCAGCACGAGGCGGCGCGTCAGGAGCGCGAGCAGGCGCGGGCCGAGGCGGATCAGGCGCGCGAGCGGGCTGACACCGAAGCGGCGACGCGTCGCGAGATGGCTGATCGCCAGGCCCGGGAACGACGCGAGAAGGCGGACGCCCAAGCTACCGCCCGGCTCGCCGAGCTGAACGCACAACTGGCGGGCCTCACCCAGCGACGCGACGAAGCGCTTGGCAGCCTGGCGCGCCTACACGAAGCCGTCGCCAAGACGCTGGATGCTTCTGCGACGCCGGACAAACCCGAGGCGCCGAACCAGTAGGTGCCTGCGCAATGATCGCTCGCGTTAGCCGAGCGATTCCTGCGAGATCGGGATGCGAACGTCGACACCACCGGGCTCGAGCACGGAGTGCTCGGAAGCGACGGCTCGATAGAGGCGATGCCGCGCGGGATGCTCGACATCGCCGATCGTCCACTCCCGCAGGCCTTGGTCCCGGGAGCGGCGTGCGTAGATCTCGATGCTCCGGTCCGCGTCCGGACCGATCAGAACCTCGGCAGTGCCGCTGACGTAAAGCGCTCCGGCATTGCCGGGCGGCAGGCTCGAGTCGAAGATCACCATGCTGACCTCGGGCCGGGCAGCGATGTTGCGTGAGTGCCTGGTTACCGGGTCCGAGACCCAGAAGAACTCGCGGTAACCAGCGTGGGCGTACCAGACCGGAGATGTCCACGGAATGCCGGTGGGGTCAGCCGTGCCGAGCACGAGATAGTGGTTGCCGTCGACGATCTCGCGGACCAACGCGACGAGTTCGGGATCATCAGCCACGATTTCTCCTCGGAGGCAGGGCCCTGCGTAGGTCTCCCAGGATTGCGCAAGAATCGCTTATCTGAGACGAGGAATTCCTGCGCCGTCGAGTAGAGAGGCTGGCGATGAGCGAAGGCTTGGACCGGGACACGGCCGAGGCGGTGCTTGCCGTGGCGGTGCGTGCGCCGTCGATCCACAACACCCAGCCGTGGGCGTGGCGGCTGGACAACGGCGAGCTGACGCTGCTGGCTGATCGTTCGCGGCAGCTGGAGGTGGCTGACCCGGACGGCCATTCACTACTGATCAGCTGCGGCGCGGCGCTGCACCTGACGGACGTGGCGCTGCGCGCCGACGGCTGGCAGATCGAGACGACGCTGATGCCCGATCCGTCCGACCGGGACGCGCTGGCGAGGTTCCGTCCGGTCGGTCGCGCCGAGCCCGACGAGCGCGCAGCCGCGCAGGCGCAGGCGGCACTCGACCGGCGCAGCGACCGGCGGCCGTTCGCGCTAAGCCAGCTGCCGGCCGACACCGTCGAGGCGCTGCGGGTGGCCGGCAGCGACAGCGCAGCACGGGTCGACTTCCCGGCCGATCCGGATGAGCGCATCAACCTGGCGGTGGCGGTGAGCTGGGCGGACCGCGTAGAACGCGACGATCAGGCCTATCAGGAGGAGATGAACCGCTGGCTACGGGACCCGGACGTGCACGCCATTATGGACGGCGTTCCCGTCGAGGCGATCCCCCATGTGCCGGCCGACCAGCCCCGGCACACCGACGTGCCGTTGCGTGACTTCGAGGTCGGCGTGACCGGACGGCAGCTGATCGCGCGAGACGTCGACGAACAGCCGCTCATCGCGGTGGTCTTCACCGACTCGGACCAGGCGGCGGACCACCTGCGCTCCGGGCGAGCGATGATGCGGTTGCTGATCGACGCGCAGCTGCGTGACCTATCCACCTGCGTGCTGAGCCAGGCCGTCGACTTCGCCGCGTTCCGAACCCGGGTGCAGGGCTTGATGGGCTGGGTCGGCTTCCCGCAGATCATGCTGCGGGTGGGCTATCCGGGCGGGCCCGTGTCGGACCTGGTTCGTACGCCGCGCCGCGAACCGGCAACCGTGCTGCAGGTCGTGTCGTAGATCAGGTTCGGAACAGGGCCACCTTCAAGGCGCCGGTCTCGTCCGGCCGAGCGAAGACGTCGTACGCCTCGAGCATTTCGCCGATGCCGAAGCGGTGCGTGATGAAACCGGCCGTGTCGAGTCGCCCGTTGGCGACCATCGCCAGCAGCGTCGGCGTGGAGTACGTGTCGACGAGACCGGTCGTGATCGTCACGTTCTTGATCCAGAGCGACTCGAGGTGCAACGTCACCGGCCTGCCGTGCACGCCGATGTTGGCAACATGCCCGCCTGGGCGCACCAGATCGCAGCACAGTTCGAACGTCGCGGGAATCCCGACAGCCTCCATCACGACGTCGGCGCCGAGCCCGCCGGTGAGCTCGAGAACCGCGTCCAGGGCCTGTTCGTCGGACGAGATCGCGACGTCCGCACCGAAGGCCAGAGCTGCCTCAAGCCGCGGCTTCGCGAGGTCGACGGCAATGATCTGCGTGGGACTCAACAGCTTGGCTGTAGTGATCGCTGCGAGCCCGATTGGACCGGCGCCGACGATGACCACTGAGTCACCGGGGCTGACACGCCCGTTCAAGGTGCCGACTTCGTACGAGGTGGGCATGATGTCGGCGAGCAGCAGCGCGGCCTCGTCGGTCACGTTGTCAGGCAGCCTGTACAGCGAGGTCTCGGCGTACGGCGTGCGGACGTACTCGGCCTGCACACCGTCGATCAGGTGACCGAGCACCCAGCCGCCGCCGTTGCGGCATTGACCGTAGCTGCTGGTACGGCAGTAGCGGCAGCGCCCGCAGCCGGAGATGCAGGAGATCAGCACCCGGTCACCAGGCCGGAAGGTACGAACCGCGGCCCCGACCTGCTCGATGGTGCCCACGGCCTCGTGGCCCAGCACCCGTCCGGGCTCAACCTCGGGGACGTCGCCGCGCAGAATGTGCAGGTCAGTGCCGCAGATCGTCACCGCGTCGACGCGGACAATCGCGTCCTCCGGATCTCGCAGCTCCGGCATCGCCACGTCCTCCCACGAGCGGCGGCCCGGGCCGTGATACGTCAGTGCCTTCATTTGCCACCTCAGAACATCGGTCCGCGCGGCGCCGGCGCGAACGTGTCGTCGAATCGGTAGGTGAGACTGTCGTGCACACCGATGACGCCTGCCGTGGTGCGCACGGCATCGAGCAGCGGCGCGATCAGGCCGCGCCGCTCGACCTGCCCGGCCAGCGTTACCACTCCGTCGCGGACCGAGATGTCGACTGCACTTGTGTCGATGCAGAACTGGTCGGCGAACATGCTCTCGAGGTGTTCGCGGATGTCGCGATCATCGCGGAGAAACACCCGCAGCAGGTCCGAGCGCGTCACGATACCGGCCAGCATGCCCTGAGCGTCCACCACCGGAAGCCGCCGCACGTGCTCGATCGCGGCGATACGCGCGGCATGCACCACCGATGCCTCCGGGCGCACGGTCACGGCCGGGGAGTGCATCAGCTCGCGCGCCGTCTCGGCATGCGACTTACGCCGCCGCTCTGCCTTCTCCGCGCGCCCACTACCGACGCGAATGCGGGGGTCGCCGCCCGCGACCACCTTCGCCAACAGGTCCGACTCGGACACGACGCCGAGCACCTTGTACTCGTCGTCGACCACCGGGACGGCGCTGACCCGGTACGTGGCGAGGGTGTCGACGATCGCCTTGAACGGCGTGTCGACGGTCACGGACACCACGTCCGTGGTCATTACGTCGCGCACCAGGTTGTTCTCCAGGTTCCAGCGGTACGCCTCCTGAAGCGGGCTGTGCGGCGTGGTTTCATGTGAATCGGCGCCGCCGATCGCCGCCACGTAGCGGTGCATCGCGGACCGGTATCGCTCGGCGGTCGGTCCGGTGTGCCGTGCCGGGCCTCGGGTGACGGCGAAGCGTTCTCGTTTTGACATGACGCCTCCTCGGTCACTACCAGCGTGTCCCAGAACGGCGCTGCGCGGTTAGGGGCGTTGGGCCCCGGCCGCACCGGCATTGGTCACCGGGTTGCGGAGCCGGCGGCCGGAGATGCGCTGGATGCTGATCCGGACGTAGCGCGGCGCCGAGATCGGCGCCCAGCTGCGCAAGCCGGCGCGGTCGAGGCGCGCGATCTCGGGCGGGTCGCTCACGACGTCGCTCGTCCCGACGACGAGGACGCTCCAGCCGGAACGGGTTGCCCGGTCGATCTCGTCGACCTCGAAGCCGACGACGGTGTGGCGCAGCGCGGCTGTCAGCTTGGTCCCTGGGGCGGTGCGGAACACGATGGCGTCATCGATCAAGCGGTAGTTGACGGGCAATGCCGCAGGTAGGGCGTCGATCGAGAGAACCACGCGTCCGATCTGGGCGGTGGCGAGCAAGGCGCGGCACTCGTCGTCGGACATGGCGTCCAGGGCAGGCGACGGCACGCTCCTTATCCGAGCACGACGGACTCCGCTGCGACAGGGACCTTCGTCCCTGGCGCGTGTGCCGTGCTCGGTTCGTGGACCACGGCGACCGGACCGGGTGCGATATGCAGCGCCACGACAGCGTCGTGTTCGAGGCGATGTGGTGCCCGGCCGCGTCGGTGGTGACCGAGCACGAGCAGGTCCGTGGGTGTGCACACCCGCGCGACGGTTTCGGCCAGCGAGCCGCCGTGCGCCGGCGCCACGACGACGTTCACCGGGACGTGGTGACGTTCGGCTTCGGCGGCGGCGAACGCGACGGTCTGGTCGCTGCTATCCGGCGCAGTGATCGCCGCGACGACCCGGTCCATTCCGCCAGGCGTGCGGACCGCGACCACCGGGCAGGCGGCGTTGGCGAGCAGGTGCCTGGTGATCGAGCCGAGCAGCAGCCGGGACAGGGCACCCCGGTCCGGACGGCCGATCACAACGAGGGCTGCGCGCGCCGAGAGCCGGACGAGCGCGCGGCTGGGCTCGGTGACCAGGACAGCGCCGCGCACGGGGACGGACGGGTCGAGGCCAGCAGCCAGCGCGAGTGCGTCGGCGACGATGGGTCGCGCCATGTCGCGGAGCCCCTCGCGCAGCATGCGCGTCGTCGTCCACAGGCCGTAGTAGCGCGACTCGCAGCAATGCACCACCGCAAGGCCGCAGCCGCGGGCTTTGGCTTCGGCAACCGCCCAGGCAAGCGCGGCATCGCTCTCGGCCGAGCCGTCGACGCCGACGAGGATCTCCATACCCTCAGCGTCGTTGCCCTACTAGCGCCGCAGCAGCGGCGTCGGTCCCATCCGGCAGGGACGTTCGGCACTGACGGAGGTGACGGAGAGCGTCGACCATGAGCGCGAACGGTGATGTACTGGGGCGGAGGCCGTGACATGAACGCCATCCTGGCTATCACCGCAACCGCGTCGTCGCTGCGCGTCGTGGTCCGCGACCCGGCGGTGCGGCTCCAGGCTCTGCTCGACTACCGAGGCGCGCCCGATGCCCGCTCCCGGATAGACGGCCGGCCGGTTCCGGCACCGGAGCCGCCGGGCAATGCGATTGAGGCGCTGCGGCTGGTCGCGCGATTCGCTGATGCGCGCGGGATCACGGTTGCCGCGGTGGCTTACCTCGTCGCCGACGGCGAGGCGAAGCACGCCGAACTGATCGACGACGCCCTGCTCGTGAAGCTCGAAGACCGCGTTGCCCTGGCCCCTGTGCGCGCGGCCATCGATGCCGCCCGCGCGGTGTGGCCGCACGTCCCGCACATCGCCTGCTTCGGCGTCGAGCCCGGCGCCGAGGCGATGATGGACCGGCAGGCGCGGGCGCTACTGGACGCATCTGATGATCGCGTCGAGCGCATGCTGTCGGACCCGCGGGGTTACTTCGCCGGTGCACGCGAGCGGGCGCGCGCCGAGGTCGAGCGGGACATCGCGCGCGAGGCTGCGCGAGGCACGAGCTCGCGCTGACCCCGGCTTAGAGCTATACGTCGAGTTATACGTCCGCGTCGACGAGGCACGTCGCGCCTGCGGCCCGGGCGTCGACGTGCGTGCAGTGGCGGCGCAGGCCAGCGAGCAGGTCGACATCGCCGAGCGGCAGCGTCGCATGCACCAGGCGCGGTTCCTTGAGCAGTGGCAAGTCGAAGGCAGCCTCCACGAGTAGGCTGCGAGTCCCGGCCGGCAGGTGTCCCTGGTTGACGCTGAAGCGCAGGTCGACAACCGGCCCGTCCTCGCTGACGTCGACGCGCGCGATCTGGTGACCGTCGTCCTCGACGAGCACCCGCGACACGTCGTCCAGGTCACGAACCAGGCAACTGATCACGCTTCAAGTGTCGCGCGCCTGGCGGCCCCGGAACAGGTGGTCTCTGGACCTTGTCGCGGGGGACTTTCGCCCTCTCACCCCAGGCCAGGAACGCAGGGATCGTAAAGGCCAGGCGCGAGGCGAGGAGTATCCGATGACCATGACCACCCCGACCCGTCCCCGTGCGCAGGCGCTGCGACAAGCGGCGGTGCGCGCCACGCTGGCGCCGTCGGTGCACAACACCCAGCCGTGGCGTTTCGTGATCGGCGCCGACACGCTTGAGGTCCACGCGGATCGCACTCGTCAGCTTCGCGTTCTCGACCCGACCGGGCGGCAGCTGCTGATCAGCTGCGGCTGTGCGCTGTTGAACGCGCGTGTCGCGCTGGCCGGCGCGGGCCACGACGCCGTCGTGGAACGCTTCCCCGATCCGACGCGTCCCACACTGCTCGCGCGCGTGCGCATCGGAGACGAACCCGTCGACTGGCGGCCGTTGGGCAAACTGGACCCGGTCATCGAGCACCGCCAGTCCAACCGCCGCCGGTTCAGCGACGACCCGGTGCCTCCTGATCTAGTGCGCGATCTGGTGGCCGCCGCCGCGGCCGAGCAGGCTCAGCTGTTCGAGATCACGCAGCCCGAGCACCGTTCGGCGACAGCGCGCTTGACCCAGGACGCGGACCGGCAGCAGAACGCCGACCCTGCGTATCGCGCCGAGCTTCGCGCGTGGACGAGCGCCGACGCGAATCGCCGCGACGGCGTCCCCGCGATCGCGGTCCCGCATGTGGACGGCGGCGCTGGCGACGACATCCCGATCCGCGATTTCGATACCAGTGGTATGGGCTGGCTGCCCGGAAAGACCCGGTCGAGCATGGACCAGTGCCTGCTGCTGCTCGGCACCACAGCAGACCGGCCGGCCGGGTGGTTGCGTGCCGGCGAAGCGCTCGAGCGCGTGCTGCTGGAGGCGACGCTTGCCGGCTATGCGGCGAGCCTGTTCACCCAGGTCATCGAGGTGCCGCATACGCGCTACCTGCTGCGCACCGCGCTGGGCCTCGACATGAACCCGCATGTGCTGTTGCGGATCGGTCATGCCCCGAAGACACCGGCGTCGCGGCGGCGCCGGCTCGTGGACGTGCTGTCCGAGTCGGCGTGATGTCGGCTGCTGACCGACCGACGTTGTGACGGCTAACGTGTGACCATGCCGGGTGACGATCGCGCCGAATCCCTGGCCGACTACTCGGCGGCCCCGCGGCTAGAACTCGATCAGTTGCTAACTCAGTTGATCGACAGGGCGCAGGATGTGGTGGCCGCCCGGGATCGCCTGCGCGGCCTGCTGCGCGCCAATCGGTTGATCATCGGGGACCTGGCCCTCCCGGTCGTGCTGCGCCGGATCGCCGAGGCTGCCCGGGACCTTGTGCAGGCCCGGTATGCCGCGCTCGGCGTGCTCGGCCCGGACGGCGGCCTGGAGCAGTTCATCCATGTCGGCGTGGACGACGAGACGGTTGCCCGTATCGGGCACCTCCCGGAAGGCAAAGGGCTGCTCGGCGCGCTGATCGACGATCCTCGTCCGATCAGGTTGGCCAACCTGGCCGACGACCCGCGATCGGTCGGCTTCCCCGAGGGGCACCCCGCGATGAGCTGCTTCCTAGGGGTGCCGATCCGCATCCGGGACGAGGTGTACGGCAACCTCTACCTCACCGAGCGAGAGGGCGGGCCGTTCACTGCCGAGGACGAGGAACTGGTCGCCGCGCTGGCTGCGACCGCCGCAAGCGCGATCGACAACGCCCGGCTCTACGCGGAGGCCGGCCGCCGACAACGATGGCTCGAAGCGTCGACGGAGATCACCCGCCAGTTGCTGTCGAGCGAGGGTGAGCCGCCCCTTTCGGTGATCGCGCGCCGGCTGCACGAGATGGCCGATGCCGACGTCGTCGCCGTCGTGCTGCCGACGGCGGACCCGCAGCGCCTCATGGTCGAGGTGGCTACCGGCGAGCAGGCGGCGCAGCTCACGGCACTCAGCTACCCGGTCGAGGACACCATCGCCGGAGTGGCGATCAACACCGGCCGGCCCGTTCTCGTCGGCGACGTCACGCAGCAGCAGAGCTACCTCGTGCACCTCGCCCAATTGACGCCGGTCGGCCCGATGATGGCGCTGCCGCTACTGGGGACCCAGGGCAGCCGCGGCGCGGTGCTGGTCGCGCGGGTGCCGGGGCGGCACCGGTTCAACGAAGCTGACCTCGACATCGCCACCACGTTCGCACAGCACGCCGCAGTGGCACTGGAACTCGCCGATGCGCGCGCCGACCAGCAACGCATGATGCTGCTCGAAGACCGGGATCGCATCGCCCGCGACCTGCATGACCACGTCATACAGCGCCTGTTCGCCGCCGGGCTCGGGGTGCAGAGCGTGGCCGCGAGCGCTGGCAGCGACAGTGGCGCGAGCCGGCTGAACACAATCGTTGACGACCTCGACGAGACCATCCGCCAGGTCCGTACCACGATCTTCGAACTGCGCGGCCCGCTCACCCCGCAACCGAGCACGGTCCGCAGTCAGGTTGTCGACGTAATCGACGAAGTCGTTCCGATGCTCGGATTCAGTCCCGCGCTGCGCTTCACCGGGCCCGTGGACACCGTTGTTCCCGACGAGGTCGCCGGGGACCTGATCGCTGTTGTCCGCGAAGCGCTCAGCAACATCGCCCGCCACGCCCACGCGAGTGCGGCTGCGGTCGAGGTCACCGCCACGCCTGCGCAGCTCACCGTCGACGTCACCGACAACGGGGTCGGCATCGGCGAGAGCAAACGTCGCAGCGGTCTTGCCAACCTCGCCCGCCGCGCCGAACGTTACGGTGGATCATTGACGCTGCCTGATCATGAAGGGACCCAGCTGCGATGGACGATCCCGCTGAAGTAACCCAGCCTCAGGTGCGTGTCTTTCTTCTCGACGACCACGAGATCGTCCGCCGTGGCATTGCCGACCTGCTGGAGACAGAACCCGACATCACCGTGGTCGGCGAGGCCGGCACGGCCGCCGAGGCGTTGCGCCGCATTCCCGCCGTGCAGCCCGATGTCGCGGTGCTCGACGCCCGGCTCCCGGACGGCAACGGCATCGACGTGTGCCGCGATATCCGCTCGTCTCAGCCGAGCGTGCGCTGCCTGATCCTTACCTCGTACGACGACGAGGACGCGATCTTCGCCGCCGTCATGGCCGGCGCGTCCGGCTACCTGCTCAAGCAGATTCGCGGCAACTCTTTGGTGGACGCGATCCGTCAGGTCGCTGCCGGCAAGTCGCTGCTCGATCCGTCGGTCACGGAGCGGTTGCTCGCGCGGCTGCGCGACGGCCAGCCGCGTGACGAGCGGCTCGCCTCGCTGACCGAGCGGGAGCGGGAGATCCTCGATCTCATCGCGGAAGGGCTGACCAATCGGCAGATCGGCGAACGGCTTTTCCTCGCCGAGAAGACCGTCAAGAACTATGTGTCCGCGCTGCTCGCCAAGCTCGGCCTGCAACGCCGCACCCAGGCCGCCGTCTACGGCGTCCAGCACCGCGAAGGCTGATCGGTCCTTGGCGATCAGGACGTCCGGCCCTGCCGGTATCCACGCTCCCGCGGCCATCCTGGGGACGTGACCAATCGAGTCGTCGTCGGCGTCGACGGATCCGTCGGCGCGCGTGTTGCGCTGCTGTGGGCTGTCGACGAGTGCCGGGTGCGCGGGCGCACGTTGCTGATCGTGCACGCCCCCGACGGCGCCGCGGCTGCCACGCCGGGCGAGCCGGCGCTGCG
This sequence comes from Jatrophihabitantaceae bacterium, assembly GCA_035263725.1. Classification (GTDB taxonomy): domain Bacteria; phylum Actinomycetota; class Actinomycetes; order Mycobacteriales; family Jatrophihabitantaceae; genus DASXRA01. The sequence goes on from DATFRC010000004.1 coordinate 17,461, forward strand.
TGTCCTCGACGAAGCAGGCGAGCGGCTGCTCGGTGCGCATGCGGCCGCGGCGTCGGCACGTCAACCAGGTGTCGCGGTGACGACGATGCTGAGCCACGACCCCGCCGCCGACATCCTGGTCGCTCTGAGTCGCGACGCGGATCTGCTCGTCGTGGGTACGCACGGCCGGGGCGGCAACCTCACCAGCATCCTGGGATCGGTCAGTCATCGCGTCGCGGCGCACGCACACTGCCCGGTCGCGGTTATCCCCGAACAGCCGGCGCTGAACGGCCATCGCGCAGCGCGCATCGTCGTCGGCATCTCTGCCAGCGCATCCGGCAAGGCCGCCCTCGAATTTGCCGTTGAGGAGGCCGCCTGCCGCGACGCCACGGTCGTCGCCGTCCGCGCACAGGGTGAGACCGGCGAGCCCGCCGACGCCCTGCTGGCGGCCGCTCAGAATGCGGTGCTCGTCGTCGTCGGCTGCCACCACAGTGACGACCGTTGGAGCACTCGCCTCGGACCCGTCCCGTCCGCGATCCTGCATCGCGCGCCGTGCCCCGTCGTCGTCGTGAGCCGGCGTCGGCACGTGCCACTCGCCGCAGCGGAGACGCACCGTATTGCCGTTGAGCAAGTACCGTTCGCCACGACCGAAGGCCTGGTGCCGTTCTAGTCGCGCGGCTTGCGAAGGGACGAGCGACCGGCAAGACTGCGAAGTGGGTTAGAGAGCATCCCATGTCGCACAAGGCTGTGCAGGGGCTCCGATGACGTCTGAGCAGGAATTCGAGCAACAAACCAAGACTCGACCGGCAGATGCCGGTGACGACGCGACGGTGCTGCGCGAGGAACTGCTGAGCGCCGACGAGGAGCTACGCAGTCAGTACGAGGAGCTCGCCGCGGTGCGGCTCGAGCTCGAGTCGGCTGCAACGCGCAACGAGCAACTGTTCGGCGGCTCGTCCGTCGCGTACGTGATTACCGATCCCCAGGGCATCATCCTGGACGCGAACCAGGCGGCCTGGCAGATGTTCGGGCAGACATCCCGGCCATATGGCCGCCGGCCCATCGCGACCAAGTTCCCGCCCGACTCGCGCCGCAGCATCCGCGCGTTGATCAGCCGCGCCTCGCTGGTTGGCGAACCGCAGACTGAGCGCGCGACGCTTCGCGCGGGCGGTGAGGATCTCGAGGTGCGGGTCAACGTCCAGCTGCGCACCGAGCCACACTCGGGCGCCGCGCTGCTGCGCTGGGAGCTGGTGCCCGCCGACGCGTCGCCGCTGCTGCGGCTGGTGAGCGATTCAGCGGCTGACGTCAGCGAGTCGGAGCTGGGCCAGCTGCTCTCGCTAGCGCGCAAGGATCTCGCCGCGGAGCTGTTACCGGACGAGGAGCCGGACGTGCTGCTCACCCGTGCGGTCGAGCTGAGTCTGCGCTGGATCCCGCATGCCAGCGTGGCGAGCGTGACGATCTCGAGCAAGGGCGGCAGGTTGCACACCGCCGCTACTACTAGTGACCTCGCGTCGGGCTGCGACCGGTTGCAGATCGATCTCGGCGAAGGGCCGATCACGGAGGTGATCGCCGAGCACCGACCGTGCCGGGTCGACGACATACGCGAGGATGTGCGCTGGCCGCGCTTTGCTGCGCAGGCCGGTGAGCTCCCCATCCGGAGCCTGCTCATCTGCGAACTGCCGGTGCTGCGCGGTGGCGCCGGAACCCTCAACCTGTACTCGGATGAACCGCACGCGTTCACCCCGCTCGCCGAGCTCGTCGCGCCGGTGTTCGCGGCCCGGGCGAGCATCGCGCTGACACACGCCGACCGGGTGTTCAACCTGCGCCGTGCGGTGGCCAGCCGGCAGCTGATCGGGCAGGCCGTCGGGATTCTCATGGAGCGTCACAAGATCGACGAGGACACCGCGTTCGCGCGGCTTGTCGCAGCGTCTCAGCGCGCACACGTGAAGATCCGCGACATCGCCGCTCGGATCAGCCAGACCGGCGAGGAACCCGACGAGGTCACCGAGTAGCGCGTCCCGCGCCCGGTCAGGCGTCCAGCTGCGCTCAGGCGGATGAGGGCAGTACGACCACCGGGCACGCGGCTCGCTGCACGAGTTGTGGCGCGACCAGGCTGGCCCGCATGGACGCCAGACGTCCCCGCCGCGGCTCGCCGATTACGAGCAGCTGGGCGTCCGTCGAGATGCGCAGCAATGCCGGCACCGCCTGGCCGCGCACTGCCACGCAGTCGATAGGTGCCTCGCCGAGGACGGCCGCCACATGCCGATGGAGCGTGCGCGCGGCCGAGCCGCTCTCGAGGCCTGCGGATGCTCGAGCCGGGGCCCCGCCTCCTGCAGCTGCGAGACCGCGGGGCGGGAACCAGGCGAGTACCGCGCGAAGCGGTGCTCCGCGCAGCCTTGCTTCGGCGGCGGCCCAGCGCAGGGCACTGGGCGAACCGGTCGACGGACTGACTCCTACGACAATCGGCTCTGTCATAGGCGGTCCGGAACGTGGGTCCGCATGGTGCTCGCCAGCGTCATGGCGTAGGGCTACCCGCGCAGTGACCTGCCGCAAACGCCTCACGACGTCGCGGCGAGCCGCTGGTCAGCAAGTTCCTCCGCTGCTCGGGAACTGACGCGGTTGCCGGTGATCGCGGTCAGGAAGTCAGCCCGAGACAACGCAACCGTGTGCAGCGCCTCTGTCGCGGTCACGGTCGCGGTCCGCGGCACGTCGCGCAGCAGCGCGATCTCACCGAAACAGTCGCCCCGTTCCAGATTGCGCAGCGATTTCCCGTCCTGGGTCACGTCCGCGCGTCCGGCGAGGATCAGGTGGAAACGGTCGCCGATCGCGCCCTCGCGCATCACCACCTCGCCGGGTCGATACTCGTGCGGCTCCAGAACCGTGGCCAGCTGGTCGACGGTCGCCACGGGCAGCGGGGCGAACATCTCAAGGCCGCGCAGCAGCTCGATCTCCGGCCCGGGCATCACGGTGGCCCTGTCGATCTGCACGAAGCGCGGCGCGTACGCCAACGTGATGATCGCCAGAGCTGCCCCGATCGCGATCAATGCGCCGGTCGGGCTCAGCCAGCTTGAGATCGCCGGCGCGGCGAGCGAACCTGCTCCCAGTCCCGCGAAGACGACGAGTTCGAGCGCGCCCATCGCCGGCGCCGCATCGCGGCTGCCGAGTAAGCGTGGCAGGAGCGTGAACATGCCCGTGTCCTCGACCGCGTTGCCCGCACCGACAACCAGCAGGGCCAGGTACGCCACGACCGCACTCGGAAACGCGCCGAGAACCACCAGCGGCACGCTCCACAGCAGCAGGCCTACGACGAAACATCGGCCGAGACGGGTCAGGTGGGCCTGCCAGGCCGCCAACACGCCGCCGATGAGCCCGCCGGCCCCGATGGCGGCGTTCAGCCAGCCAACCGAACCGTGCCCTAGCGCGAGCACATCCAAGGCGATGACCACGAGCAGCACGAGTAGGGCACCGCGCACGAAGGTCTGCACGAAGGCGAGCACCACGAAACCTGCGGGGCGGGCGATCCGGGCGAGCGCGGCCGCGCCGGCGGCGACGTCGCGCAACACCCCGCGCGCGGCCGACCGGCGAGCGCTCTGCGCATGTCGCGGTACCTGCAGGCGCCACAACACGAGCAGCGCCACGCCGAGGAACCCGGCAGCGATGGCCATTGCGGCCGGAGGTTTGAGGATGGCCAACGCAGCACCGGCGAGCGCCGGTCCCACCAGCGCAGCGCCGTTCTCGGACATGGTGGCGGCGACGTTCGCCGCGGTGAGCTCGGCCGGGGTGCGCGCGAGCCAGGGCACCATGGTTGCCAGAACCGGCCGGAAGATCGCCGTCAGCGATCCTGCAGCCGCCGCCAGGGCGATGACCAGCCCAGGCGAGACGCCGGCCGCGGCGCAAGCGGCGGCAAGCCCGATCAGCAACGCCCGCGCTCCCGTCGTGGCCCGCAACAGCCGGTCCGCGGACACCCGGTCCGTCAACGCGAGCAGGACGGGCGTGACCAGGCCGCCGGGAAGAGTGCGCGCCGCGCCGTAGATCGCTACCAACGTGGCGCCGCCCGCGTCGAACGCGAACACGAACAGGGCGATCGTCGAGACGAACTCGCCGATCAACGAGAGTCCATAGCCGAGCTGGAGCCGCCGCACCTCCGCGAGCCGCAGCACGTCGCGTAGCGCAGCCCACCGCGCGGACCTCATCGCCGCCCCCCTCGGTCCCCGATCGAGGATCGCACCACCGATCCAGCAGCACTAGGCCTGGATCGGGTACTCACCGGACGTTGCTCGCCGAACTGGTCCGCGCCTCGGGGGCGGTCGTCTCGAAACGCACGTGCATGGTGTCGGAGAGCGCGCCCGAGACACCCGCCTCGGCGACGGCCGAGAGGAACACCTCTGCGGGGACCTTCCACAGGTCTGCCGGGTCGGTCGCCGTGACGGTCGCTGTCCGTGGAACGCCGTGGATCAGGCCGATCTCGCCGAAGTAATCGGGTGCAGTCATCCTGCGCAAGACCACTGGCTGCCCGTCCTGCAAAGCGGTCACCTCAACGGCGCCCGCGACGAGAATGTAGAGCGCGTCGGCCTCGTCTCCTTCGCGAACGATGACCGTGTTCGGTCCGACCCAGAGCTCAACGATGCCGTCCGCGATCTCGTAAAGCGTGCCGCGGCTGGCCGCGTGCAGGAGGCGGAGGCTACGCAACGTTGCGAGGCGTGGTTCGAGTGCCGCGACCAGGTCTTCCTGCCTGCGGTCGAAGCGATGCAGACCCGGGAACAGCAGCAGCTGGAGCGCGATCGGGACGACTGCGGCCACAACGAGCGCGGTCTCGTACCCGGCCGCCGCCAGCAGTATGGGCGCGGCCACCGCACCGAGACAGGTCCCCGCGAGTACGAGGGACTGCATCATCCCGAAGACCCGTCCGGCCATCGGGGAGGGCACCGCGCGCTGCAAGCCGCTGATCAGCGTCGAGGTGACCACGACGCTGCCGATCCCGCGGGCGATCTGCACCGGGATGCCTGCGGCTATAGGTGGGTCCAGCGCGAACAAGACCAGCGGAAGCGCGTAGAGCAGCAGGCCGAGCGAAGCGACGGGTGCGATACGCCGCCCTTCGGTCCGCCCGACAAGGACGACGGCGAGCAACCCGCCGACGCCGGCGGCCGAAAGCAGCCAACCGTAACCGCTCGTCCCGTGGAGGGCCCTGCTCGCGATCACGGTCAGCAGGACGACGTCGAATCCGTACACGCATGCCACGACAGCGCGGCTGGCCACCAGCGGCCAGATCAGGCTGACGACGCCCGAGGTCACGGCGCTGGGCTGCGCCGAGTCCGGCCGTGCACGCCGACGCCGCCCACCTGCGCCCCGAATGCTCGCCAACAGCGCCGCGCTGGCGACGAAGCTAACGGCGTTGACCACGAACAGCGTCGGTGCGGTGAAGGGAATGAGCAGCAGAGATCCGGCCGCCGAACCGGCGGCCGTCGCAACGGCTTCCGCGGCGCCGGCGAGCACGCTCGCCCGGACGAGCTGCGACTCGACGACGACGTCGGCGGCCAGCGACAACACGCCAGCGGCCTGGATGCGAGCCAGGGTGGAGCTCACCGCAGCAACCATGGTGATCAGCCACAGAGGTGCCGCCGCGGCGCCCAGGGCGGCGAGGAGCACCATCACCGCGGCGCACAGCAGATCCGCGGCCACTGCGAGGCCGCGGCGCGGCAGGCGGTCCACGAGCCGGCTGGCCAGCCAGCTCAGCACGAGCGCCGGTACGTACCTGCCGACGGTCACCACGGCGACCCACGCCGCGGAATGGGTGCGTTCGTAGGCGTACACCGCGATGCCGACGTTGTAAGCCCAGGTACCGAATGCGGAGACTGCGATGGACGCGATGACCTGACGCGCCTGGCCGAGCCCGGTACGTCCGGGCCCCGCCACATCGGTCACGCTGCATGCTAAACACACCGGTGTCGGCGCCTTGGCAGCTTTCGCGAACCTGGAGCGTTCGTGGCCTGAACTCCCGGTGCGGGATCATCGTGCTGCGTGTAACGATCGGCCTCGGACTTCGCATCGGAGCGCTAGGGTCTGCGGGAACCGCGGGGGAGGCGTCATGAAGTTGGTCTTGCTCGGGGTGCGCGGCTCGACGCCGGCACCCGGTCCGGACTTCGTCAAGTACGGCGGGCACACGTCGTGCGTCGCGGTGATCCCCGAGGGCGGCCACGATCCCACGCTCGTCCTGGACGCCGGCACCGGATTGCGCACGCTGACCGCGAGGCTGTCCACGCGGGCGTACCACGGTGCGATCGTGCTCAGCCACATGCACTGGGATCACGTGCAGGGCATCCCGTTCTTCGCGGCGGGGGACCGGCACGCCAGCGTGGTCGATCTCTACGTTCCCGCGCAGCGCGGCGAGACCGGCCGGCAGCTGCTCAGCCGGATGATGTCGCCGCCGCTGTTCCCGATCGAGCCGGGCGGGCTGCACGGCGACTGGTCGTTCCACACCCTGGACGAGGGCGAGTACGAGATCGGTGGATTCACCCTGCGCAGCGCCGACCTGGCACACAAGGGGGGTCGCACGCTCGGCTACCGGATCGAGGACGCGGCCGGCTCAGTTGCCTACCTGCCCGATCACGGGCCGGTGCAGGGCACCAGCGATGAGGCGCTCGCCCTCGTCGCCGGCGTCGACGTGATGCTGCACGACGCGCAGTTCCTGGAGTCGGAACGGGCGGTCGCCGACGAGTACGGCCACGCGACGGTGGACGAGGCGATCCGCCTGGCCGTGGACGGTGGCGTCGGGCAGTTGGTGTTGTTCCATCACTCACCCGTGCGCACCGACGCGCAACTCGACGAGCTGGCGGCCGCAATCAGCGCCCCGGTGCCGGTCGTTGTCGCCCGCGAAGGCGCCGTGCTCGATGTGGCGCAGCGGCGCGTACTCGACGTGTCCGGCGCATCCGGCGATAGGGCGCAATAGTTAGCCGAGGATAGGAGTTTGCGAAGGCCCGACCTGGGGTTGCGCGAAGGGGCATTGACGTAACGGCCGCGAGGGTCGATGCTGCCCATGTCGTCCGGGGGGAGTGACTCTGTATGCGCCGTAGCGCTGTTGTCAGATCTGCACGTCACCGCTTGGCCTTCGCCTTTGCCGCAATCGGACTGCTCGCATCGATGGCTGTCGGCACAAGTTCGGCACACGGCACGACGATCGCTCCGACGGGACTCAATGTCTCGGCCTCGACCGCCAACCTCGGCTTGGGCGGTGCGGTGCCTAAGGTTCTAGTTCGGGCCGGCGATCCGTCCATCGCGCTCAGCATCACTCTCAGCCCGGATGGCGCGACGTTCAACAAGGACACGACTCTCACCCTGACGCCGAGCATCGACCCCAGCGTCGGCGGTCAACCACAGGGCACGTTCAGTCCCTCGACGGTCGTTTTCCCAGGCGGAGTGTCGAGTGCGACGTTCAATAACGTCTCGTATTCCGCAGTGGACAACGGGGTCATCCTGACCGCATCGGCTCCCAAGAACACCAAGGTTGCGTCCGGATCCACCCAGCCGTTCGACGTGCTCAAGACGGTTGTGTCGTTGTCACAGGGCAACATTCCCCCCGGCGGCGTCGGCGTCGGCGACCAGAACTGCGGCGATGGCACCGACGAACCGGTGTGTGGGATCGTCGTGCTGCCGAACGACATCCAGTCGCCGAATGGGGCATTGACCCTGGGCAAGTGCACGTCGAACCTCGGTTGCACCAGCGGGGGCCAGATCGTGCAGTTCGTCGCCGATCTGGGAACGCTCTACCCCGCGACCAGTCCTGCCGAGCTGATCTTCCGATGCAGCAAGCAGTTGTGCCGCAACACCAACAACGGCATCAAGAGCTTCACGCTGAAGGTGAGCCAGTCGGCCACCGGGCCACTGGACCAGGTCTCGCAACCGTGCCTGACCAAGGGCGTTGTGAACGACGGCGTCACGTTCTGCACCGACTACAACCAGAGCCACCGCGACAATGCCGGCGATCTCATTTTGGTCCTGCTGTTCACGAAGGACATGCGGGGGGGTATGTGAATCAGGGGCTGCTCAGCAGTTGCGCGATCGGCACCGTCGCCACTGCAAGCCGGCTCAGGATCTCTCGGCTGCGACGGCGCAAGTCCTCGGCGTGCCGCTCGCCAGGAATGTGCGCGAGCGCCAGCATCATCAGCGCGTGTTCGTATTGACCGTCCGCCTCGTCCGTCATGGCGAGGCCGGCGTCCAAAACCGAACGGGCGTCGCTGTACCGACCGGCGGACAGTAGGCCGAAGCCCTGGACCCGGAACAGCGGCGCCATGAGTGCGGCGGCGCGCAACGCCCGGGCCCGGTCCAGCGCATCCGCGACGAGTACCGCGGCTTCGTCGACGTGCCCGCTCAGCAGCAGGCACTCGGCTACGGCACTGTCGAGCGCGATCACCTCCTGCGGGAGGTCGAGATGCAACAGTCGGTCCCGGGCGTCGCTGAACAGTGCGCGGGCCTCGTCCCACCGGCCGAGCCCGCAGAGCGTGCGGCCCTGCTCCCGTTGGGCGAGTGCGACCAGTTCGTGGTCGTCGGCGGCTCGGGCGACGCGCAGTGCGGTGCCGAGCAGCGGCTCAGCCTCAGCGAATCGTCCTTGCCGGATAAGGAGATCTGCTCGGTTGTACACGGCGTTCGCTTCGTTCGCGGTGTCGCCGAGGCGGCGGAACAGGTCGGCCGCCCGGTGCAGCAGATCGGAGGAGAGCTCCCAATGGCCCGCCTCCAGGGCACCGATCGCCAGGTTGTTGAGGCATTGGCCCTGCATGCGCAGGTTACCGATCTCCTCGTAGATTGCGAGCGCCATTTCGCCGTAAGGCATCTCCTCGGTGCGACGCGCGTGCAGGTAGGCTAGGTGCATGGCCATGTACGCGTAGGCGAGCGCATCGCGGTCGTCGGCTCGGCGGGCCTCGTCCACCGCGATCGAGCCCCAGCGCGCCGCGTCGCGATACTTGCCTTGCAGGTACTTGCAGAAGCCGTAGCGGGAAGCCAGCCGCGAACGCGTGGCCTCGGCGGCAGCACCTGATGCGTCACCGAGCACGGCGCGCCCGCGGCTGAGCAGTCGCAGCGACGTGGCGAACCTGCCGACGCGTTGGGCGATGCTGCCCTCCTTGAACATCAACCGCGCCACGAATACCGGGTCCCCGGTAGCGAAGCGGCGGCCGCGGCGATATGCATCGGCGGCTTCGGTCGAGAGCCCGGCCATGTCGCGTACGTCGCCGAGCTGCTCGTAGACCTCCGCGATCTCGGTCGGCGCGATCTCCCGGAAACCCCGTGTGCATTCGAGCGCCCGTTCGAAGGACTCCATGGCGTCGATGTGTGCATAGCGCGCGCGGGCCCGTGCGCCGGCCGCCCGCAAGTAGGTCCACGCCTTTTCGTGGTCGCCGGCATGGAAGTAGTGCAGCGCGAGCTGGTCGGCTAGGTCGTCACGGTGGGCGCCTGTGCGCTCGAGCGCCTGCCCGACCTGGTGGTGCATCTGGCGCCGCAGCCGGTACGGCAGGCCGGCGTAGGCGACGTCGCGGATCACGATGTGCCGGAACTTCATGCGGCCCTCGCCGTCGGGTTCCAGAAGGCCGGCAGTGTTGCGGAGGGCGTCACGGCTGAGCGTGCGGCCCAGCATGTGCTGCAGGTCGGCCAACGCGAATCGCATCCCGAGGACCGCTGCATAGCGCAGCAACGTCCGATCGCCCGGATCGAGCAGGTCAATGCGGCTCGTCACGACGGCCTCGACCGAGTCCGGCAGATCAGCCGCGGAGCCCGAACGACTGGCTGCGACGACGAGTTCGTGCAGGAACAGGGGATTTCCGCCGGCCTTGCGAGTGATCACCGACATCGCCTGGGGTCCGAGCCGCGTCGACTGCTCGGTCGACGCGAGGAGTTCGAGGGCGGCGGTCTCATCGATCGGCCCGAGGAACAGTCGTTCGGCGGTGATCGACGGATCGGGGACGTACCCGGTCGAGCGATCCCTGCGGGTGACCAGGAGGATCCACGCTCGCCGCGAGACCTCCTCGGCCAGTCGGCGGAGCAGGTCGGTGGACGCGTCGTCGACGAGGTGAACGTTGTCGAAGATCAGCACCGTCGGCGCCGGTAGCAGCCGGCAAAGGAACTCTGCCGTGATGTCAGCGACCTTGGCGGCGCGGAATTGCTCCTGGAGTTCCGCGGTCTCTCGCGTCGGCGGCAGGTCGAGGTCGAGCACGACGCCGAGCAACGGCAGCCACGGCAGCAGCTGGGGTGCGTTCGCGTTGACCCGATCGGCCAGCCGGCCAGCGACGGCGACGTCGTCATCGCCGGACGCCATACCGAGCAAACCGCGAAGCAAGTTCCGGAACGGGTAGTACGCCGTGCCGGACTGGTAGCTGCCGATCGGTCCGTCGACAACGCGGAGGTCCGCCGCGCGTCGGCGAATCTCGTCGATCATCCGCGACTTGCCCATGCCGGGTTCACCGACCAGCTCAATCAGACTGCCGTGCCCGTGCCGAACCCGGTCGAGGGCTTTTGTCAGCGCCGTCAGCTCGCGCCGGCGGCCGACGAGATCGCCGTGGACGGCACGTTCGTCGGCGGGTGCCGTCTCGGCCGCGCCGATGGCGACCGCCTCGACCGGCCGGGACTTGCCCTTGACGGTGAACGGGGGCAGCGCCTGGTACCGGAATGCGGTTCGCGACGCAGCGACCACCCGGCGAGTCGCGAGCACCTGACCCGGGGCGGCCTTGGCCATGACCCGCGCGGCGAGATTGATCGCGTCGCCCTTGACCGAATAGGTACGGCGGAACTCCGGCCCGAAGTCACCCGAGAACACCGCGCCGCCGTTCACGCCGGCGCGCAGGGCAAGCGTTCCGGCCCGGCCGACGATCTCGGTGACCGCGCGCAGCATTCGTTCCTCGTCGTGACCGCTGCTTCGCGGAGCTCCGGCGATCAGCATGATCTTCCCGCCGTCGCGGTTGATGTCCGACTCGAGGAAGGTCACGTCGTGGTCCGCGCACCCGCGCTGTACGTTGCGCACGCACTCGTCGAGCGCGGCCGCGGTGGCGTCCGGGCCGGCGGATTTCAGCAGCCCGTCCGTGCCGGAGAACTGAACGAACGCGACAGCGATGCGACGGTGCTCGGACTCGCCCGGGGCGAGTAGCAACTGCGCGCGAATCGGCGGGGGCAGCGTGTTCGCGATGTCGGCCGGGGTCGAGGTGGACTCCGTCATGCTGATGTCCGGTGCCTGCGGCTCGGCTTGAACCACTCGGCCGCCGTGAACTCGAGCGCCGAGCACGTCCGGCGGGAGCAGCGCCGCGGTGGCGTCGCTGACGACGATCTGGCCCGCAGTAGCCAGGGACTCCATCTGCGCGGTTATGCTCGCCGATTCGCCGCAGACGATGAGTTCCTGGTGAATTGCCGGGTCGCCGACCAGGAAGAAACTGAACGCAGCGCTGTGGATTCCGGCGGACATCCGCAAGGTGACGTTTCCGGCACTGGCGCGTTGCCGGCCTACCGTGCGGAGCGTTTTCCGCATTCGGCACGTCGCCCGGGTGGCATGCCGCGCATGATCAGGGCCGCGGAATAGCAGCAATACCGCATCTCCGCCCCATTTGACGAGATCCGCGCCATCGGCTCGGGCGGCCCGGACCAGTGCCCCAAGTGTGCTGTCGAGGATGTCGCTCATCTCTTCTGCGCCGACTTTTCCCTTGCGCGCAAGGCGTTCGGTCAGCGCGGTGAATCCGGAGATGTCGACGAAGGCCATGGAGCCGTCGACTGTCAGGTGCTGCTGGTCGGGATACTGCTCGAGCCAGTCGACGGTCAGCCGTGGCGCATAGGCGAGCAGCTCGGCGGACTGATCAGTGGCGGTCAGCATTCCCATTAACCCCCCCGCGACCCCGGCAATTCGCGGTTTAGTTCGCGGTAACGCCGGCAGGCGTCAGGAAAGAGGCTAATCGGACGGGCCAAGCCGCTCAACGGTTTGCCCGCGATTACCCCTCGGTGCATGACGCTCGCCAGGGGACCCTCCTCGCCGTCGGCACCGCTTGGTCAGGACGCGTCGGCGGGCGCGAGCGGGCCGGTCTCCGCCGGCTGGTGGGACGGCGTGCGAGCCAGCCTGATGCGCGCTCCTTCCAGCAGGGAGTTCGACGCCGCGGCCGAGGTCAGTGCGTCCAGGAATTGCTCGCCGCTTATCCGAAGCAGGGTACTGGGCTCGCTCGCGATCACGGTCGCGGTGCGAGGAATGTGTTCCAGCAGCCCGATCTCCCCGAAGTAGTCGCCGGCGACGAGCCCGGGCAACTCTGTCTCGACGCCGGAGGCGCCGTGGGATCGCACGGCCATCGCCCCCGACTCGATCACGTAGAACGCGTCGGCGGGCTCGCCCTCGGTCACCACCGGGACTCCGGCGTCGACGCTGATCTCGGACGCGTCCGTCGCCAGCTGCTCGAGAGCGGCCGGGTTGGCCTCGGCGAGGATGGCCGCCCGCTGCAGCAGCTCGACGCGTGGCTTGATCGCGGCGAGGTGCGCGAGGTTCGCGTTGTCCATGCGCACGAGCCACGGCCAGCCGATCAGGCAGAGCGCGGGGATGACCAGGCCGGCAGCCCAAAGGGTGGCGTCGAGGCCTGCCTGGTCGTACAGCACCGGCGTGAGCGCTGCCCCGAGGGAGATCGCGGCGAGCACCAGCGTGAAGAACGCGCCCATGACGCGAGCCAGCCGCTCCGACGGCAACGACCGTTGCAGAGCCGTCATCGCGAGTACGTCGACGACGAGCGTCCCGGCGCCGCGCACCACCTGGATGAGGAAGGCCACTGACGGCTGGTGGACAAGGCTGATGAACAGCAGCGTCGGCAGGCAGTAGACAGCAATGCCGGCGAGGATGATCGGGCCCAGCCGCGGCTGGCTCGAGAGCCGGTTCACGAGACCGGCGGCGGCCACCGCGCCGACGCCGAGGCCGGCCAGCAGGTAGCCGTAGCCGTTCGCCCCGGTGCCCAGCCGCTCGCGGGACAGCAGCACAAACTGCACGGTGTCGACGCCGTAGACGAAGCTGGCGATCACGCTGTACAGGACGAGCAGGGTCGCGGTGAGCGAGCCGCCGATCGTGGCGATGCCGACGAGCATCTGCTTCAACGGTCCGGCCGACCCACCTTCGGTGACGTCCACCGGCTTGCTGCGCGCGCGGACCAGCATGAGAATGCCGGCCGAGACGACGAAGGTGGCCGCGTTGACAACAAACGTGACCCAGACCGGCCCGACCAGCAGCAAGAGACCGCCGATCGCGGGACCGGCAATGACCGCGACGTTCTCGACGGTATTGCGCAGCGTGTTCGCGGCCGCGAGGTCGTCCGCCGGAACCACCTGCGGAGTCATCGCATAGTCGGCAGGTGTCAGCGCCATGCTGACGATGCCGTTGAAGGCGGCGAGCACGATCGCCGCCCAGACCGGCACATGCGCCGCTGCTGCGACGGCGAGGCCGATCATCACCCCGGCGCAGATCAGGTTCAGCACCACCATGAGCCGCACACGCTCGAATCGCTCGGCCAATACCCCGCCATACGCGCCGAAGGCCAGCGAGGGCAGCATGCGGCCGAGCGTCACCGCGCCGACCCAGCTCGCTGAATGGGTTTCCTGGTAGGCGTAAACGGCAAGCGCGACGTTGTAGGCCCAGTTGCCGCTGCTGGATATGGCGAGCGATATCGTCAAAAGCCGGAAGTCCCGATGCCGCAATGGCGCGAGCACACCAGACTTGATCTTCACGGCAGCCACCTCTCCCCCCGGATGATGGGGCGGCTGAAATCCGAGCCGAAGAGTACGGGTGGCCCCGGCTTGTGCGCCAGAGCGGGACGTCACTGCATTCGCTGTGACGCGTTGTCATACGGGACGCCGCCACGCAATCCTGGGCGACCAGCGCCGCACCGTCAGTGCTTAGAGTTTCAGAACGCAGGGTCCTCTGCCCAGGCGATTGCGAACGCCAGGTTGGGATGTATGTCGGTGACGTGCTCGAGCAAGCCGGCCCGTTCGGCAAGGTCTCGGGCGGGGCCGTGGAGATGGACGATGCCAAGCCGGACGTGGGATCGCTCGAGAGCGGCAGCGAGTTTGGTGAGTGCTTCGACACTGGTGATGTCGATCTCGTCGTTGGCGTCGAGGTCGAGCAGCACGGTATGTACTGCGGGGCGTGATTGCGCGACCAGTGCGCAGATCCCGTCCTGGACGGCCTGGGCGTTGGCGTAGAACAGCGGCGCGTTAGGTCGCACGATCAGTATTCCGGGAATCGGCACAGCATCGGGATGGCGTTCCACATCGGCGTACGCACCGGGCGCGTCGGGCAGGGCGCCGAGTACCGACAGGTGTGGCCGGCTGGCTCGGTACACCAACATCAGGATGGACATGGCCACGCCGATGATCAGCGCCGGCAGTACATCAAGCGTGATTACGGAGACGAGCGTCAGCATGCCGAGCCAGAACTCCCGTGGCATGAGCCGGTAGAACCGGCGCATCTCAGCCACCTTCATCAGGTGCGACACCGCGTGAATGATCAACGCCGCCAGCACGGCTTCCGGCAGATCGGTGAACAGCGGAGTCAGCGCAAGCACGGTGATCAGGGATAGGGCTGCTGCGACCATGCTTGACAACTGGCTGCGGGCGCCTGCGCCGTCGTTGACCGCAGTCTGGGACAGGCTGCCGCCGGCGGCCAGGCCACGCAGGAACCCCGAGCCGACGTTGGCCAGGCCGATCGCCACCATTTCCTGGTTCGGATCCAGGCGGTATCGGTGCTTGTCAGCGAAGGTCTGCCCGGCCCCGAGTGCCTCGCTGAAGATCACCAGCATCATGCCCGCGGCACTGGGAATGAGCGCCCAGAAGTCGGCGGCCTTCACGTGTGGCAGGCTGACCGAAGGCAGTCCGGTGGGGATGTGGCCGACCGTGGCCACCCCGTGGTGCGACAGATTCAGTGACCAACTGACGATGATCGCGACCGCGAGCACGAGCAGGCCGCCCGGCAGCTTGGGCGCCCACCGTTCCAGCGCGAACAACGCCGCCAGCGAGAGCGCACCGACCGCCAGGGTGCTCATGCTGGTCTGTCCCAGGTTGGCGATCACGTGGGCCAGCTGACGGATCGAGTCCCCTTCGCCCTTTTCGAGGCCGAAGAGCTTGGGCAGCTGGCTGATCGTGACGAAGATCGCCAACCCAAAAACGAATCCTTCCATTACGGGTCGGGAGAGGAATTGAGTGATGAACCCGAGGCGGCACAGACCGGCGACGATGAAAAACGCGCCGGTGGCCAGCACCAGCGCCGCCGCCAGGGCAGCGTAGTGAGCCGAATCCTTCGGGTGCAGCGCCGTCACCGTCGAGAACAGCAGCACCGCCGAAGCAGACGTCCCGGCCACCACCAGCTCCCGGCTCGTGCCGAACAGCGCGTACAACCCGAGCGACGCGAGCAGCGTGTACAGCCCGGCCTGCGGCGACAATCCGGCCAGGCTCGCGTACGCGATCATCTCCGGAATCAGCAGGCCCCAAATAGTGAACCCGGCGATCGAATCCCTGGCCAGCCAGGCCCGTTGATAGCTGGGCAGCCATCGGAGGGCGGGTATCAGCCGCGGCAGCTCGGCGGTCGTACGAGGCTTGCTCTGACTCATCGGTTGCACCTCCAAACACCGGCCTCGGATGTCATGAGCGAGAGCCTGCCGCCTCGAGAAAAGGGGTCTGTGCGGGCAGTGTGGCCGCGGCGACCTCGAGGCGCTTCACCTTCCCGGCGTGGCCTTGATCAGGTTTGGTCGTGCTCACCCGGCGAGCAGGAACGCCCCACGCGCTGCCCGGCTGCTGTCGTTCTGTCTGCCGTGCGCCACGAGCCCAGAAAACAGGACGGTGGGGGTAATCGTTTTGATGCGCTGCTGTGCGATCGTCTGTCGAGAATGCGTCGTCGGGGTGTTAACGTCACGCCGTGCTCGTCGGCCGCGAGCTGGAATGCCTCCACATCGACCGCGCGCTCGAGAGCGCGCGGAGGGGACGCAGCGCGGCGCTGCTGATCAGTGGGGAGGCGGGCGTAGGCAAGACATCGCTTCTTCGTTACGCGATCGACCGAGCGGAGGCGATGAACGTCGTCCGCGCCACCGGTGTCGAGTTCGAGGCGGAGCTGGAGTTCTCCGGCCTGCTGGAGGTATGCCGGCCGCTGCTCCACCATCTTGACGACCTGCCCGAGCTGCAGGCGAGATCGCTACGCGGCGTCCTCGGTCTCGAGGAAACCGCAGTCCGCGATCGGTTCGCCGTCGGAGTCGCAACACTCAGCTTGCTGGCCGCCGCGGCCGAGAGGGAGCCGCTTCTGGTGGTGGTGGACGACGTCCACTGGCTCGACCGGCCGTCGGCCGACGCGTTGCGCTTTGCCGCGCGCCGGCTGTTTGCCGATCGAGTTGCCGTCATCGTCAGCACGCGGCTCGGCGAGGGCGTCGAGCTCGAGTGGCCGGGCGCCGAGGAGTTGTTCGTGGCACCCCTGAACGCAGAGCAGAGCCGGCTCGTCCTCGAGAGGGCCGTCGGCTCGGCCTTGCCGGAGGCGGTCGTCGCCACCGTGCACGCTGCGACGGGCGGGAATCCGCTTGCACTTGTCGAGCTTCCCAAAGTGCTGACTCCGGATCAGCTTGCCGGGCGGGAGGGGCTGGAGGAGCCGTTGCCGGTCGGCGCCGCGGTCGAACGTGCGTACGCGGGTCGCGCGCGACGGCTGTCCGACGCAACTCGCCTCGCGCTGCTCATCCTTGCGCTCGCCACTCTCGACCAGGTCGACGCGGTTACGCGTGCCCTGACGTTCGGCGGGCTCGAACTTGCCGCGCTGGAGCCGGCCGAACAGGCCCGCCTGATCGAGATCGACAAGGGCCGCGTTCGCTTCCGCCATCCGCTCGTCCGCTCCGCCGTGACGCACGCGGCGTCGCCCGGCGACCGGCGAGCCGCCCATCATGCCCTCGCGCAGGCATTCGAGGCAGCCAACGACACGGAGCGGCAGGCGTGGCATCTTGCCGGAGCAGTGCTCGGCCCCGACGAAGAGGCTGCCGCTGCCCTTGCGGTTGCCGGCGCGCGCGCCCGGCAACGCAGCGGATTCGGCCCGGCAGCGGCGGCGCTCGAACGCGCCGCCCGGCTGAGCCCGACGGAGGCGGGGCGACTGGAAAGGCTGACGGAGGCCGCCGAGAACGCATGGCGGGCCGGCGCGACCGGCCGCGCTGTCACGCTTGCCGACGAGGCGCTGGACGGACATCCGGCAGAGCGCTTGCGTGCGCGGCTCTTCCATCTCCGTGGCCGGCTCGAGGTCTACACCGGCTCGCACGAACGGGCGCGCGAGATGTTGCTGAAGGGCGGTCGGCTGGTCGAGGACATCGACCCGGCGCTGGCCGCTGTTCTCCTCGGCGACGCGGTGGAGCCCTGCTTCTTCCTTGCTCGCGTTGCCGACGGAATCGACGCAGCAGAGCGCGCGCGCAAGCTTGCCCCGCGCGACGGGACCTTCGCCGACGCTCACGCCGAATACTGGCTCGGGCGGGCACTTCTTGCGGCCGGCCGCCCCGAGGAGGCCGCGGTCGCCTTCGACACTCTGCTCGGTCAACTCGCAGAGGTTCCCGACGCGCCGAGCCCGGCGTGGGCCCAGACGGTCGAATCGATCACCCTCGGCATGCTCGACCGGTCCGGCGAGGGGTTCAGCGCCGGTGCCAGGGCGGTCGAGGTCGCCCGAACGTCAGGGCCGACGGGTCTGGTGAGCGCACTCGCACAGGTTAGCTGGACCGGCGTCCGGTCAGGCAGATGGCAACGCGCGATCGCCGCCGCGACCGAAGGGCTGGCTCTCGCCCGCGAGCTTGACCAGCCGATTCAGATCGTCGACATGCTCTGCGACCTCACGAGGATCGAAGCAGCCCGCGGCAATAGTGAGAGGTGTCGCGCTTATGCCGCGGAAGCTTCGGCGTTCGCAGAGCGCCACGGGCTGGTGAAGGTCCGCGAGGAGGTTCGCGCCTTGCTGGGTCTGCTCGAACTCGGGCTCGGGCGACCGGAAGAAGCCTTGCGCTGTCTCACCGACTCAGCGGTCAACGTTGTTGAACTCGGCTTCTACGACAGGAACGTCGCCCCGGAGCCGGACCTTGTCGAGACACTGGTTCGGCTGCGACCCGACCGAGTAGACCTCCCAGGCGTGCAGCGGTCCATCGGGCGGGTCGAGCGGACGGGGGCGGCGTGGGGAAAGGCGGTCGCGATGCGCCTACGCGGGCTGGTGGCCGACGACGAGTCGTTCGAAGACGCCTTCCGGAGCGCACTCGAGCTGCATCGCGCCGGCGATGACCCATTTGCGCGTGCGCGGACCGAGTTGGCCTTCGGCGAGCGGCTGCGCCGAGCAGGCCAGCGCCGGCTGGCGCGGGCTCAGCTGCGGCCGGCCGTCGAGACGTTCGAAGATCTGGCGGCTGAGCCATGGCTCGAGCGCGCCGAGGCCGAACTTCGGGCGAGCGGCGCGACTCTGCGCAGGCGGAAGTCGCACGAACGCGAAGAGCTCACGCCCCAGGAGCTGCAGATTTCTCTTCTGGTGACGGACGGCAGGACGAACAAGGAGGTCGGCGCCGCTCTTTTCCTCAGCCACAAGACGGTTGAGTTTCACCTGGGCCGCATTTACCGCAAGCTGAACGTGGGCTCGCGAGTCGAGCTCGCGCGGCACTTTGCGGCGGCGAATAGGCCGACAGTCTCCTAGCCCGGGGAGGCGCGGACGAGGCCGGCGAAGTGGACGAGCAGCCTCCACCCGATGCCTGGGTGGTCATGAATCAGCTCATGGAAGGCTGCATCTGTCAGGATGAGACACCGAAGCTCCGTCACGGCATAGACGGTCGCCGTTCTCGGGCCTCCGTCGATAGTCGCTATCGCCCCGAAGTGATCTCCGTCGCGGACCGTCCTCACCTCGCGACCGCCGACGCGTACCGCGCCGACGCCTGACACGACGATGAAGAACCCGACACCGTCCGAGTCGCCCTCCTGCACCACCACGCTCGCGGCCGGGAAGACGCTCTCCGATATCCCCGATGCGAGGCGCCGGAGAACTTCCCGTGGTACGCCGTCGAAGAACGGCACCGAGGCCAACGTCGCCAGCAGCTGAGTCTGGGCGTGTGGTTTCACGTGGCGTATCGTGCACTGCCGCCCCGCCTGCCCGCTTCGGTGATCCCCCCAAAGCGTTGTGGCCGAACCAAATCGTTCGTTCGGCGATGACTGGCTAGGGATGCTGTTAGGGCATCCCCCGAAGCGATCGTTGGGTGCTGGACTCATCGGCCGAGGCGCTGTGAGGACGTCCCCAGGATTCGGCGAGTCACCCTTAGGGCTTCCCCGGAAGCGCTTACGACATGCCTCGACCGACTATTTGCGGTGGCGATATCGCCGGACTCAGACATCGACTAGAGGGGGGAGTCCAACCACCATGTGGTTCTCGAAAATGCGCAAACGCAGCATCCTGTTGCTGCTGTTTGGGTGCCTGTCAGGTCTCGCGGCGCTAGTGCTTGCGGGACCAGCAGCAGCCGCACCGGTAACCAATTCGCAGCAGGTCTCCGTGGCAAGCGGCACGGCGGATCTCGGCGGCTTCACGTTGCAGGCACCTGTGGAGCTTGTCTCGGCAGGCATCCCGGTCGTGCTCACGGATCTCACGGTCAGCGCCACGGCGAATTGGACCGGAAACATCACGACCGACGTCGGATGGGAAAGTGACAAGGTTCGTCAGGGTGACGATCTGGCAGTGACGCGCACAGCGTCGGCGAGTAGCGGCTCGCTGGACGTCAAGTGGCAGATCTCCGGAAAGGTCGACGGGGTCGGCTTCGGTCCCGACACGTTCAGCACGGACAACGTGACCTGCGACCCGCAGTACTCGGGCGCGGGCTTCGAATGCTCGTCGGATTCGCCAGGGATTACCATCCCCGGGGCTTTCGTTCCGGATGTGGCCGGGTTCCTCGTCGCGAAAGTCGGGATCGGGCTCAAGTTCGACGTAACCCCGCAAGGGGCTGTCGTGAGCCGCAACTTCTCGATCGGCGGAAACACCCTCGTCGGACCCAACGACCTCCAGCTGACGGACAGCCCGCAGACGGAGACGCTGTCGGTGCCGTGCAGCGGGAGCGCCGGTGAGGGCGTCGCTTACTCGCTCGATCCGTACCACTGGGCGCCCGCAACGACGGCGACCCAGCAGGTGGAGATCCAGATCGTCCAAGCCTTCTTCCCGGACGGTACGGGCCAGGTTGCAGTGGTCCACGACTTCCCCGTCGGGTCGGCGAACGTGTCCAACCCGACGTTCGACCTCACCGGCCCCGGGTTCGCAACGAACATGGGCCCGCTGCTGCCGAACGACGTCAAGCCGACGATCGACCCGCTGGGCCAGTTCAGCGGTCAGGAGGGGAGCCCGATCTCGTTCTCCGCGAATGTCGCCTCGAAGTGCCCGATCAGCTCGTACGTCTGGCAGTTCTCCGACGGCACCACGTCGTACGGTCCCGCACCGCAGAAGGCGTTCAACGACAACGGCGTCTACGACGGCCAGCTGACGGTGACGGACAACACAGGGCTGTCCACCACCCAGGACTTCACCGTAACCGTCTCGAACGTGCCCCCGTCGGTCAACGCCGGCCCGGACACCACGAGCGACTGGGGCCGGCCGGTGCAGTTCAACGGCCAGGCAACCGATCCCGGGTCGGCCGACCAGCCAACCCTGCAGTACAGCTGGGACTTCGGTGACGGCTCACCGAGCGCGGACGGCGGCCCGAGCGTCGCGCACACCTACGCGATGCCCGGCGACTACACGGCCACGCTCATGGTCTGCGACAAGGACGGCGGCTGCAACAGCGACACCCGCATCGTCCACGTCACCAGGCGCGACACCACACTCGGATACACGGGGCCGCTCTCGGCCAGCCCATCGAAGATCATCACGCTCACCGCCGACCTCGTGGACAAGTACGGCGAGCCGGTCGTGGGCAAGAAGGTGAACTTCGTGCTCGGCGCCCAGACCGCGACCGCGACCACCGACACCAGCGGGCACGCGTCCGTGAACCTCAAGCTCACGCAGAAGACGGGTTCGTATCCGCTGAGCGCCACCTTCCCAACCGGCGACGCCAAGTACAACGGCTCGTCTGACTCTGCAACCTTTGTCATCGGGAAGTAGTTCGATCAGTCCGAAGTAAGCCGCAGGCGGGCCCGTTCGAGGGCCCGCCTGCTACTCGCTGAGCGACCCCGACCGGACTTGAACCGGCGGCCTTCGCCGTGACAGGGCGACGCTCTAACCAGCTGAGCTACGGGGCCTTGGACCTGTTGTGCTGCGTGCCCCCAACGGGATTCGAACCCGTGCTACCGCCTTGAAAGGGCGGCGTCCTGGGCCTCTAGACGATGAGGGCGGCAGGCCGCTCCATGCTACAAGTCCCGTTGGAGTGCCTGCTCAGCATAGCGACGCGGCTGGTGTCCGTTCAAAGCGGCTGCGATGAGCGCTCGCGCGAAGATCCCGCCGGCCGCCGCGCGGTCCGCGCCGAAGGCGCGGAGTGGCTCGAGGTGTGCGCCGCTTGGCGGCGCCGCAGAGAGACACATCCGGCGGACGGACCGGTGCGCTCGCGCGAAGCGCCCGCCGGCCGCCACTAGTTCAGTGCGTGAGGCCAAGCTTCGCAGCCAGCTCACGCATCAGGTCGTCGAACAACGCCGTTGCGTCCCCGTCGTGCAGCGCGAAGTTCAGGTGGCCGAACGCCTCGGTGGCCACGGCCCCGTACAGCTGTATCCAGCAGGACAGGTACAGCACGACGGCTCCGATCGGGACGATGCGCCCGATCTGTTCGTGGTATTCGGTGAGCTGCTCTCGCAATCGTGGGTCGAGCTCGTCTGCGTGAGGTACAGGGACGGGATGCTGGCGCCAGAGCTCCGCGAACAGCTCCAGCCACACCTGCCCGAAGCGCATGCCGCGGTCGGCTGCCGGGTCCGGGTCGATGTGGATGTCGACGAGCACGCCGGGGATCGGCGCCCCGAACAGCAGGCCGAACTCGGGCCGGTGCTCGAGCGCCCACTGGCGGAATGCGAAGGACGTGACCAGGAACCGCTGCTTGAGGGGTGCGCCCGGATCGCGGTCGCGGGCCTCGTACAGCACGTCGGCCAGCTCGTCGTAGAGGCTGCTGCACAGCGCGCCGAGCAGTTCCTCGCGTCCGCCGAAGTAGCGATAGAGCGCGGGCGCCGTCATCCCCACCTCCGCCGCGATGCCACGAACGGTGACTCGCTCCGCGCCGCCCTCGATCAGCAGCCTCCGTGCCGCCTGCAGGATCTCCACCCGCGTCGCGGCGTGCGCGCGTTCCCTGCGAGTCGGCTGAGAGCTCTCCGCGGAAACGGGGTTGACGCTCGTCATGGCGCCCCAGCATAGTGAACGACGTTCACGGTGAACAGCGTTCACTGCAATGACGACCGTTAGCGGAGGTAACGGATGTTCGCGTCGTGGGGTTCGCGGGTCGTGCGCTGGCGTCGTTGGGTACTGGCCGCCGGCATCGCGTTCGTGCTGGTGGGCGCCCTGTGGGGCGCCGGGGTGTTCAGCGCGCTCAGCAACGGCGGCTTCGACGACAAGGGCAGCCAGAACCAGCAGGCCCAGGCGCTGCTCGACGATCGCATCGGCAACACCAACGCCGACGTGGTGGTGCTGTTCCGCAATCCCAGCATTACCGTCGATAACCCGGCCTACCGCCAGACCGTCGACACCGTCATGGCCAAGTTCCCGCCGGGCCTCGCCGTCGCGACGAACACGTATTGGACGACCCACTCACCCGACTTCGTCAGCGCCGACCGGCACGCGACGTTCGCCGCCGTCTCGCTCAAGAACCGCGACGACACGATCGCCATGTCGAGGTACGCCCCGATGCGGGATGCCGTCAAGGGCACCGGCTACACCGTGCAGGTCGGCGGGCAGAGCGGCCTCAACTCCGACCTCAACGAGCAGGTCAAGAAGTCGATCGCCCGGGCCGAGATGCTCTCCGCGCCGGTGCTGCTCGTCCTGCTCACGATCGTGTTCGGCAGCCTTGCCGCGGCAACGCTGCCCCTCGCCGTCGGGCTAATGGCGATCATGGGCTCGTTCATCTCGCTGCGTGTAATCAGCATGATCACCAACGTGAGCGTGTTCGCCGTGAACATCGTGACGATCCTCGGCCTCGGCCTCGCCATCGACTACGGGCTGTTCATGGTCAGTCGATTCCGCGAGGAGTTGCGCCGCGGCGCCGACGTCCCTGATGCGGTCACGACCACGATGGCTACGGCCGGGCGCACCGTCGCCGTCTCGGCGGTTACCGTGGCCGTGTCCTTGGCCGGCCTGTTGATCTTCCCGCAGGGGTTCCTCAAGTCCATGGGCTACGGCGGCATCTCCGCGGTGCTGGTCGCGGCGCTGGCGGCGCTGACGGTGCTGCCCGCGCTGCTCGCCGTTCTTGGCCCGCGAGTGGACGCGCTCGCCGTGCGCCGCCCCAGGCCCGAGCGCGAGCACGGTTTCTGGTATCGACTGGCGTCCGGCGTCATGCGCCGCCCGGTGGTTTTCGCACTGCCCATGGTGGCGGTACTGCTCCTGCTGGGCACCCCGTTCCTGCACGTCAAGTGGGGCGGCATCGACCAGCGGATGGAGCCGAAGAGCGCCGAGTCACGCCAGGTGGCGGACACCCTGCAGCGCGAGTTCCGAGGCAACCTGGATACCCCGATCATCGCAGCGGTGTCGCTGGACGTCCCCGTTGACAGCGCCGCGGGACAGACTGCCATTCAGAACTACAGCCATGCTGCGGGTAGTGTCCCGGGCGCCACGGGCGCACAGGTCGTAGCAGCCCGAGGCGAGACCGCCCAGGTGAACGTCACCTACCGCGGCGAGGCGCTCGATACACAGGCCAAGAACGTGCTGAAGGAGGTTCGCGCCCTGCCGCATCCGGAGCATGTGCAGGACGTGCTGGTGGGTGGGTCGACCGCCCAGGTCGTCGACCGGCTCTCCAGCCTCGGTCAGCGGCTGCCGTGGATGGCGCTCATCGTCGTCCTGGCCACGTTCGTGTTGTTGTTCCTGGCGTTCGGGTCGGTGGTGTTGCCCGTCAAGGCACTGATGATGAATGTGCTCTCGCTGGCCGCGTCGTTCGGCGTTGTGACGTGGATCTTCCAGGACGGCCACTTGTCCGGGCTGCTCGGCTTCACCCCGACAGGATCGGTGGAAGCCACGCAACCGGTACTGGTGCTGGCGATCATCTTCGGGCTGTCCATGGACTACGAGGTGTTCCTGCTCTCGCGGGTACGCGAGCAGTACGACCTGACCGGCGACAACCGCTTGGCCGTCGCCACGGGCATCCAGCGGACCGGGCGGATCATCACCGCCGCCGCGCTACTGCTGATGGTCGTGATCGCGCTGTTCTCCGCGTCGCCGATCACGTTCATCAAGCTGATCGGCGTGGCGATGCTGGTCGCACTGTTCGTCGACGCGACGATCGTCCGCTCAATCCTGGTGCCGGCCACCATGCGCCTGCTGGGCAAGGTGAATTGGTGGGCACCGCGCCCACTACGCGGGTTCTACAGCCGCTACGGGATCCGCGAAGCGGAACCGGTCAGCCCGGTGCCCGTCCCGGTTACTCAGTAACGCTTGCTGAGGGCGCGCTTGCCCGTGGCGGCGCGCCAGATGGCAAGCACGACGATGGTGCCGACGATCGCCCCCACGATCGTGGACGCCTTGCGGATGTCGAACTTGTCGTGGAACAGCAGCGCGCCGAGCGACCCCCCGGCGTAGGAACCGACGATGCCGAGCAGCACCGTGCCCCAGAAGCCCAGCCGACGCGGGCTGCGCACGATCAACCGGCCGATCGCGCCGGCGATCAGACCTACGAAGAACAACGCGATGATGGCGCCAACCATGTGCGACATTGTGCCTCTAACAAATGGGATTACAGCAAGCCCGACCGAAACCGTATCTCGCCGACCGGCTCGCCGCCGCCGAACACGGGAGCGGTGGCAAGCTCCTCCAACACGGGCGCGGTGGTGACGGTGCGTAGCCCGGCGATAGCGGCCAGCTCGGCGGCCCGCTGCGCACCGTCGTCGATCTTGACAGCGACTGCCGTTCCGTCCGGCAGCGCAGCCGCGAACACGCCTTCCGCGCCGTCTTTGGCGATGAGCCCCGGGATGCCGGTCATCAGCTGGGTGGCTGCGCGCCCGGTGCCGGCGACTAGGTTGGGGTAAGCCCGCATCGCATCGGCCACGTCGCGTTCGGGGCTGTTTTGGGCCATGGCGATCCGCCGATACCCACGGGCCAATCCGGCAAGGCTGAGCGCGAACAGCGGTGCACCGCAGCCGTCCACACCGACGTGCGCCACCGCCTCTCCGGCGAGGTCTTCGACGGTCGCCCGCAGCGATCGATGCAGCGGGTGGTCAGCATCGAGATAGTTCTTGGTGGACCAGCCGTTCACCCGGCAGGTCAACAGCATGGCTGCATGTTTGCCGGAGCAGTTCATGGTGATGCGCCGCGGCTCCGGCCACGCGCGACGTGCCGTCTCGTCGAGCGACCACGCCGGCGGGCAGCCCAGATCGCCCTCGCCGAGTCCGCCGCTCGCGAGCATCGCACGCACACCCTCGATGTGCGCCGCCTCGCCGCTATGCGATGCGGCGGCGAGGGCAAGGTGTCGCGCCGGCACGTCCAGGCCTAGGCGGCGCATTCCGACTGCCTGCAGCGGTTTGTTCGACGATCGCGGGAACATCGGCTGGCCAGGCTGGCCCAGCTCCACCGCGTCGAGGATGACCAGGTGTCCACTGTGGACGCTCTCCACGAAGCCGGACCGGACGACGTCCACCAGTGGGATGCCGGTGATCACGGATTGGGACGCATTCCGAGCAGCCGCACGCCGTCGGCGTCGCGCAGCACAGCTGTGATCCATCCGCCGCGTCGCCCGTGCTCGAGCAGGGCCGTCGCATCAGCGGTCAGCTCCACCGGCTCGAACCGGCGCCGCTCCCAGTTCATGCGCGCCGTATGCCCGGCAAGCGCGAGGTCGAGCACGGAACCGTCGGCGGCAAGGTTGGCGCGGGCGTATTGGAGCCGGGTGATGACGTCGTCGAGGGCACGGACGAGTTCTGGGTTGCCGTCGCACCAGGTGGCCACCAGGTCGGGACGGGTGCGGGCGACACGTGACCCTGTCATGTACGACCCGGCGGCCAAAGACAGGCCCAGCTCGCCGCCGGTCAGACCGGTCAGCGCTAGCGCCTCGGCCAGCACGTGCGGCAGGCCGATCACATGGGCCACGGCGGTGTCCTGCTCGGACGCGGTGGCGGGAACGGGCTTGGCACCCAGATCGCATACCAGCTCGGCGAGGGCGATCCAGGCTCGCAGGTCGGTGTCCGGTTCGAGGGTGAGCGCCCAGGGCGCGTCGCGGAACAGCAACGGGTCGGCGGCGGCCCAGCCGCTGTTTTCCGTGCCGGCTAGCGGGTGCCCGCCGACGAATCGCGCCGTGGGGATGATGCCGTGCACCAGTTCGAGCACCGGCGACTTCAGCGTGCCGACATCGGTGAGTACCGCGTCCGGGCTAAGGTGCGCGGCAAGCGACTGGAGCGCGCCCTTGACCTCGGGCAGCGGCATGGCGAGTACGACCAGGTCAGCGCCGTGCACCGCGCTCGCCTCGCTTGCCGTGACCGGGAATCCGGCCGCGCTGGCGGCGGAGCCGGTCTGCGGGTCGATGTCGTAGCCGACGACCGAAAGTCCGGTCTGGCGGATTGCGCGCAGCAGCGAGCCGCCGATGAGCCCTAGGCCGAGAACGGCGACCCTGCCGAACCTCGTCGTCACACCCTTGACGCTATCGCCCGTACTTCCACGGTGCGTGATGACGTGTCAGGATCGAGGCCTCAGGCTTACGCAGAGGGTGGGGTCATGACGCAGCGCGGCTTCGCGATCGCGGCCTTCCGCGACGCCGGACAGTGGCGATGCGAGCCGCTGCCGCCGGCGGTCCTGGACGACCTGCGCGCTCTGATCGCTGCGCTTCGCGGCCAACCCCCTGACGGCGGGCCGTTCGTCGTGGCCGATGTCGACGACGAATTCTTCCTCATCGCCCGTCAGGACGGCGCGCGGATCTCGCTGCTCCTCTCCGACCTGACCGCGTCGGTGGAGTACTCCCTTGCCGAGCAGGTGTTGCAGCGGCTGGGCGAGGAACCACCCGAGGACGACGAGCTCGACGAGGTGTGGCCGATCGGCGACCTGGACTTGTTCACCGATCTGGGTCTGCCCGAGGACGAGATGGAGCAGGTGCTCGACGATCTCGACGCCTACCCCGAGGAGATGCTCGAGACCATCATCGGCCGCATCGGCCTGGCCGAGTCGTACGCCCAGGCCATCGAGTCCGCACGGGTACCGCGATGAGTTACTTTGCTGCTGTCCTGGCGCGTTCCGGCGAGCGGTGGCGTGCCGTCGAGGTCAATCTCGACGAGTGCGAAAGCATCGACGATCTGGTCGAGGTGACCCGTGACGTGTCCGGTGACGTGCGGCTGCTGGTCATCGAGCAGGACGACGAGTACGCCGTGCTCGGCCGGGTCGACGCCAGCGAGGAGCCACGGGTGTTCCTCTCCGACGGGCATGCCGCGGACGCCTACCCGATCGCTGCCCTGGTCGCCGACGAGCTCGACGAGATCGGCGAAGACATTCTTGACGGCGACGAGGACGCGCCGCCTGCGTACGACAGCGCGCCGTTCGGCGATGCCGGGCTCGTCGAGGACCTGGGCACGCCTGCCGGCGAGTTGCTCGAGCTGTGCGCGCACGAGGGCACGCTGCCGATCGACCTGATCGTCGCCGTGTGCGAGAAGGCGGGTTGCGCCGACGCATTCGAAGCACTGCGCGTGTGACGTCGCCCTCGGCTGCCATTGGCGCCGCGCTCGACGTGGCGCGTGCGGCCGCGGCGCTGGGCGAGGTGCCGGTGGGGGCGGTGGTGCTGTCGGCGTCCGGGGACGTCGTGGCGTCCGCGCACAACGAGCGGGAGGCGCTGTCTGATCCGACAGCGCATGCCGAGATTCTGGCGCTGCGCCGAGCCGGGGCCGTGCTCGGCTCGTGGCAGCTCGCCGGCTGCACTCTTGCCGTCACGCTCGAGCCATGCACGATGTGCGCCGGCGCCGTGGTGCTGGCGCGGGTGTCGCGTCTCGTGTTCGGCGCCTGGGACCCGAAGGCCGGAGCAGTCGGCTCGCTCTGGGACGTCGTCCGAGACCGCCGGCTGAACCACCGTCCGGAGGTGGTCGCGGGCGTGCGGGAAGCCGACTGCTCGGCCCTGCTTGCCGACTTCTTCGCCGCCCGGCGCTGATCTGCGGGCCATGTATTCTCGTGCGCGGTGGCGTGTCCGAGCGGCCTAAGGAGCACGCCTCGAAAGCGTGTGAGGTGCAAGCCTCCCAGGGTTCGAATCCCTGCGCCACCGCCCTGGAACCCCGTACATCAGCGCGAACACGAACGGCCGGGGAACTCGAGAACGACGACCCGGGCGTGACTCTTACTGCAGCGGGATGTCGTGTCCCGGTCCGCGTTCGCCTTCTGGCCGAGGACCGAACCAGCGGCGGTCCGAGCTGGCGATCGCTACGTCGTTGATGCTTGCTTCCCGTCGCCGCATGAGTCCCTGGTCGTCGAACTCCCACAACTCATTGCCGTAGCTGCGCCACCATTGCCCGGTGGCGTCGTGGCATTCGTACTGGAAGCGGACGGCGATGCGGTTCTCCCGGAAGCCCCAGAGGCTCTTTCGGAGCACGTAGTCCAGTTCGCGTTCCCACTTGGCGGTGAGGAACTGGACGATCTCTTCCCGGCCGGAGATGAACTGATCCCGGTTTCGCCATATCGAGTCGGGCGTGTAGGCGAGGCTGACGCGATGCGGGTCGCGGCTGTTCCAAGCGTCCTCGGCCGCCTGAACCTTGATGCGGGCGCTGTCGAGGTCGAACGGCGGGAAGGGTGGCCGGGCTTCGGTCACGACAATGTCCTTTGCGGTCGGATGGGGGCCGGGCGCGAACGCCCGGCCCCACCCGAGTCAGTTCCCGTGAACCGCAGCGATGAGATCCGGAACCAGGTTGACCGCGTTCGGTGTGCCGAGGCCGGTCACCGGGTCCCAACCGGTCGTCGCCGCGTAGTTCGGATCCTGGGGGGTGTTCAACAGGTCGTTGTTGCCGGTGGTGACATCGAAGAAGTCCGCGGCGTAGCGGGCCGGGTTCGCTCCGATCTTGTACAGGGCATTGTTCAGGAAGCCGAGCGGTGCGCCGTTGACCTGGTCGGCGATGGCCACCACACCGGCGAAGCAGGGCGAGGAAACGCTGGTGCCGCCGACGACGAACCAGCTGCCATCGGCATACACGAGGACGCCCGTTCTCGAGCTCGCATCCATGGCCACGTCCGGGATGCCGCGCATGTTGCCTGCGTTGGCGGCGGTGTTGCTCCCCGGCGGCAGGACGTTCTGGTACGGGGGCTTGGGGAAGATGCTGCTGAAGCCGCCCCCGGCGTCGATCCAGCCGACCTCACGTGCTCCGGGATGGTTCGGGCACTGGCCGGACGGCGCCGACGAGTCGACGTGCGTCCCGGTGGCAGCGTCCATGCAGAGGTATGTCCCGCCGACCGCCGTCACCAGTGGGTCGCCGCCCGGCCACGAAATGTTCGGGGACGACATGAGCGGGTTGGCATTGGCGCCGCCCGCGGGAGTCTTGGCCACGTTGGTGTTGCCGAAGTCGCCGGTCGAGGCGAGGACGCTGACGTTGTGCGCGACGGCTGACTTGAACGCGCCGCGCAGATTCTCGAGGGCGGCCAGGCCGTTGAACGTCTGCTCCGAGGCGCCGAAGCTCTGGCTGATGACCTGCGCAAGCCCGTGGTCGATGAGGTACTGCTCGGAGTTCATCATCTGCGGGAGCCCCTGGACACCAAGGGTCTCCGCTGTGGGCGTAGTCACGAGCAGCACGTTCGCCCTCGGTGCGACGGCGTGCACCCATTCGACGTCCAGGGAGACCTCGACGATCCAGCCGCTGCGGTCCTCCTTGCCCACGCTGTTCGCGGTGTCCGGCGGAGACTTCGTGTCGGTGCATGCCTGGAGGCACAGGATGTCGAACTTGGGATCACCGGGGGCGCAGACGTGATTGGCTTCACCGCACATGTGCGGCAGGCCGAACTGCGTGCTGAAGTTGTTGAGGTCGGTGCGGATCGTATTGCTGCCGAACGAGTCCACGACGGCGACGGTGACGCCCTGACCCTGATTGCCGGCGGCGTACAGGGCACTCAGGTTGTATGCGTTCTGCAGCGCTGCCGGTGCGAAGCAGCGCCGGCCTTGGGCGACGCATTGGGCTTCGCTGGGTGGCGTGAGGGCGGCACCGACTTGCTGGAAGTCGATCGCCAGCGGCCGCGCCACTGCCGTGCCGGCGCTCTGAACAGGCGGAGACGCCCACATCGCTAGTGAAAGAAGCGCCGCCACCAGTACTGGCAGTCGGCGCGTGAAAACCATTCGAGAGATCGCTCTCATCCACGTACCCCTTTGCGCGTGTGCGCTCTCCTTGCGGGCGCGGTCCGGACCGAACGGGCTGGACGATTCTGGTGACGACGCGACTGCGCTGTCAATGCTCTGCACAGGTCGCAATGCGTTCGCTGCTTAACCGTGAAGCGTCGGGAGCAGGACCGCATGTGCCCGGCTGGCCCACGCACGTCTCGGAATGACGCCAGATGCCGGCCGGAAATATTCGCGGGACGGCTGAACCACCCGCCGTCTCCTACGTAGTCCGTAGTGGATGGGCATCTCTGCTGGCCCCCAGCCAGGCGCTCTCACCGCATCCGGCCAGCACGGACACCGGTCGTTTCCGCGGCCAGGGGAGGTTCGTCATGCGATCACCATTCAAGGCGCTACCCACGAGCCTTTCTTACGGCGCAGGCCCGTGCGCATCGCCGCGGGCCCGTGCCCCAGTTCCGCGGTCAAGTTGGAAGGAGAACCTCGTGAACCGGTTTCATGTTGCGCGCCTCGTCCCGCTCGCTGTGCTTGCGGCGGCCGCCGCCGTGCCAGCAACTACCTTCGTCGCGGCCCCGGCGGCGGCTACGACGAGCTATACGGTCACCGATCTGGGTTCGCTCGGGTTCGGGGGAACCGTCGGCTCCGGGATCAACGCCACCGGTCAGGTGACCGGCTACTCGTATCTGTCCACGCTGGTGCCGACCCCGTCCTGCCCGCCGGTGTACGGCAACACCAAGAAGACCTGCGTCGAACACCCCTGGCACGCGTTCTCGTACAGCAACGGCCAGATGACCGATCTGGGCACCCTGGGCGGGAACTTCAGCACCGGTTCCGCGATCAACCTGTCGGGATGGGTGGTCGGCGCGTCGACGACAAGCAACGGGGGCAGTGACGCGTTCGTATGGAACGGCAAGAAGATGGTGGACCTGGGGAAACTGGCGCCGCTTTCCGGGTCGGAGAGTTGGGCGAGCGGGATCAACGACTCCGGCCAGGTGGTCGGCGGCACCTGGGCGGCCGGCGACGTGGAGCACGCCTTTCTGTACAGCAACGGCACGATGACGGGGCTGCCCGAGCCCAGCTTTACCAACGGATCCGCGTGCGAGGCCATGTCGATCAACAACGCCGGCCAGATCGCTGGCGTGTGCGCCGCCACAAGCGGCGACACCCACCTGGTGCTGTGGCAGAACGGCGCGGTCAGCGACCTAGGCGTCGTCGTCGCGCCAGGCACCAATCCGCCGGGCGTGCCGGCCGTGTCGCTCAACAACAACGGCCAGATCGCGGGCACGGTACGCGTGAACGGCACGAGTGAGGGGTTCTTGTACGCCAACGGCACCGTCACCAACCTGGGCAGCTTCCTCGCGGCGTCGATCAACGACCACGGCGTGATGGTCGGCGGCCCTTCGATCGACGGCGGCGGCACGGTGCAGGACCTGAACACCCTGATCCCGGCCGGGTCCGCCCCCCAAATCCAGAACGCCACCGCCATCAACGACAACGGCCAGATCGTTGCCGACGGCTTGCTGCTGACCCCGAGCTGACGGCCGCTCACACCGCGGAACCTGGGTGAGCTCCGCGGTCGGTGCCTCGCCCACCCCAGACATGCCTGCGCGGTGCAGGGTAGCTAGCGTGAGCGTTTCCATGCGGGTGCGTCAGCTATTCGGAGCGCTGTACGCGTATGTGCGCTCAGCGCCAGGTACGTTCGTATGGCTCGCGATCCTGCTGGTTACCACGCTGATAATCCGGAGCGTCCCGGCGGATACCGCGCAGGACATCCTGGAGCGACGCTCCACCAATCTGCACTATCTGGCCGTTTCGCCGGTGCGCGTCCTGGTGAGCAGCGCGCTGTGGATCGGTGGTAGCGGCTGGTTCGGCTACCTCGTGCTTTACAACATCTTCCACGTGCCTGCCGAGCGCTGGTTGGGTACGCGTCGCTGGCTGGGGGTCGTGGTCATTGCGCACGTCGGCGCCACGTTCCTCAGCGAAGGGGTGCTGTATTGGGCGATCCACCACGGTTATGCGCCGCACAGCGCCGTCCACACACTCGATTACGGCGTCAGTTATGCACTTGCCGGGGTAGAGGGGGTGCTCACGTACCTGATCGCGCGCCCATGGCGCTTCCTGTACGTCGCGGCACTGGTGCTCTACTACATCGTCGGTGTGCTCCAGGCGCGTGATTTCACCAGCGTCGGACATCTCAGCGCAGCTCTGATCGGCCTGGCGTGCTACCCGATCGCCAGAGGCCGCCCCGGTCAATGGGACCCGGCCGCGTCTGCGCGGATGCTGCGGCAACGGCTACGCCGGGCCTGACACGCCGCCACGCGCATGCGCGTGAACCAGGTGGGGACCTACTACGTAGCGCGTAGGAGAGGACTACCGTCCGCCGGACGGCCCAGCTCTCGCGGTACACCCAGCACCGCTTTGCAGGAGGTCCATGATGGCCAACCATCCACTCCGAATCGCGACCCTGTCCCTCGCCGGCGCCGCGGTGGCCTGCCTTGCCGCAGCCGCTCTGGCTGCGGCACCGGCGGGTGCTTCACCCGCCACGTTCATCGGCCCGTTCAACAACGTGCAGACGATCAGCTCGACCGTGCCCAAGAACGGCGACGTCAATCCGTACGGGGTCGCCGTCGCTCCGGTCACCCGCGGCCGGTTGGTCGCCGGAGACGTACTCGTGAGCAACTTCAACAACCACCGCAACCTGCAGGGAACGGGCACCACCATCGTCGAGGTCTCGCCGACCGGCAGTCTCAGCCAGTTCGCGATGATCGACCCGAACAAGCTGCCCGGCCCCTGCCCCGGCGGCCTCGGGCTGACCACGGCGCTGGTCGCGCTCCGCAGCGGGTTCGTAGTGGTGGGCAGCCTGCCGACGAAGAACGGCAGCTCGGCGAGCGCGCAGGCCGGCTGCCTGCTCGTGCTCGACTCGTCCGGCACCGTCGTGGAAACGTTGTCCGGCGGCGCGATCAACGGTCCCTGGGACATGACGGCGGCGGACGCAGGCGCCACCGCCGATCTGTTCGTGTCCAACGTGCTGAACGGCACGGTGGCGGCCAGCCCGAACGTCGTCGACGGCGGCACGGTCGTCCGCATCGGCCTCTTGATCTCCGGTGCGGGCGTCCCGACGGTCACGTCGGAGACCGTCATTGGGATGGGCCTGCCCGAACGCACCGACCCCGCCGCACTCGTAGTCGGACCCACCGGCCTCGGTCTTGCCGGCGGCACCCTCTATGTTGCCGACAGCGTCGCCAACCGCGTCGCCGCGATCCCCAACGCACTGAGCGCCGCCGGCCCGACCAGCACGCTCACCTCCGGCGGGGCGATCAACGACCCGCTGGGCCTGGCCATCGCTCCCAACGGTGACGTCCTCACGACCAACGGCGGCGACGGCAACCTGGTCGAGACGACGCCGGCCGGCCAGCAGGTCGCGGTGAAGATGCTCGACACCAGCCCCGCGCCGCCCGGCCCGAACGGTAACGGCACGCTGTTCGGACTGGCCGTGGTGCCTGGCGGTTCCGGCGTCTACT
>DATFRC010000005.1:0-43708 GCA_035263725.1 Jatrophihabitantaceae bacterium
ATGCCCAGGACGATTCCCCCCATTCCGACGACTGAGAGCACGGCACCCACGCCGTCCACCTCGCGAGAGCCGTGGTAGGGGGCGTCGCGAACAAGTCGAATTCCGGACAGCACGATCGCGATGATGACCGCCTCGAGCAGAAACGCGATGCGCCAAGACAGGTAGGTGGTGATGAAGCCCCCGAGGAGTGGGCCGACGGCTGCGGCAATTGCCGCCGCCGCACCCACCAGGGCGTAGGCCTTCCGCTGGGCGGCCCCTTCGAAGTTTCCGTGGATGAGGGACTGCATCGAGGGAAGCAGGAGCGATGCCCCGAGTCCGCCGATGATCGCCCAGAAGATAATGACTGCGGTCAGGCTTTGCGCGAGTGTCATGGCAATCGCCCCGGCCGCATAGCCGAGCAATCCCAGGACATACGCGCGCTTGCGTCCGATCAGGTCACCGACCTTGCTGCCGATGAGGATGAACGCCGCGGATACCAGCGCCTCGAGCGCGATCGTCGATTGGACGCCACTGACCGTGGTGTGCAGATCTCGAACCACGGCCGAGATCGAGACGTTCATGAGAGACGTGTCGACGACCAACACGAACATGGCCATCGCCAGCAATATGGCCAACCGCCGATTGGGAGTCGTTACGTCCTCGGCGCGCGGCTGTGCTGTGCTACTCATGCGAGACCTGCCACACGACCTGCACACTCGTCGATCGCTACGGCTCCCACGATTTCCACCTGTTCCGTTCCTCGCGGCGGACGCGATCCTGCATGGTCGCCAACGCCGGGGTGAGTCGCCCCACCTAGCGGTGGGTGGTGAACTCGCCGGGGCGCACGCCGGAACGGGCGCCGCGCCGCGGGCAGAAAGCCGTGCGGGACCTGGCGCCACGCCTGACTTAAGCCGACCCACCCCCGGCGGGGTGATGCCCACCCACACATATCCGCGACACCGTCAGGTTGGAGACTCGCCGTCGGTGGTCAAACCGACGCGAAGGTCGTCGTGCGTTCGTCCCAGCGGGGACGCGGGAAGGTGCGTATGTACCACCAGGGTCAGCGTGTCGCTGGTTGCACGTCAGCCGAGGGGTGGCGTTGAACATGCACAGCGATGTGATGCCCGCATATTCCGCCGAGCAACTCGCCGAGCTGCTCCCGATGCTCGAGAGCGCCGACAGCGTCGAGCTGAAGGTGAGTGTGCCCGAGGTGCGTCGCCGTTCGGCAGTCGCGAGTTTGCGCCTGGACCCGATGGACGCCCAGCTTCGGCAAGTCGTCTTCCTCGACACCCCTGACCTGGCGCTCAACCGGGCCGGCGTCGTCGTCCGAGCACGACGAATTCAGCGGAAACCCGGTGACACGGTCGTGAAGCTCCGGCCGTTCCGGCCCGAGCTGCTCACGCCGTCACTGCGAAGATCGCGAAGCTTCGGGGTCGAGATCGACGCCATGCCGAACGGCTTCGTCTGCTCGGGCTCGATGAAGGCCGAAGTGGACGACGCAACACTCAAGACGGAGCTCGCCGACCACCGGTTACAGGGGCTATTCACCAAGCCGCAGCGGGCGTACTACGCAGCCCATGCACCCAAAGACCTCCACCTCGACGACCTGGAGATTCTAGGGCCGATCAATGCCCTGAAGCTCAAGTTCAGTCCTTCGGACTTCCCCGGTCGCCGATTCGTCGCGGAGCTCTGGGACTACCCCGACGGCTCTCGGATACTCGAGTTGTCTACCAAATGCGCGCCCGCGGAGGCGTTCCAAATAGCCACCCAGACAAAGGCATACCTCGCAAGCAAGGGTGTGGATCTGTTCGCAGAGCAGCAGACCAAGACGCGGACCGCTCTCGAGTTCTTCGCTAATGAGTTGGCCGGAGGCGGTGTCGAGCAATGACCACGGCGCGCGAACGAATCATCGACGAACTGCGAGTAGGTCCGGGAGCCCGGGCGAACCTGGCCGGTCGTGACACCCGGTGGACGGGCGGTGGCGACTTCGACCAGCTTTCCGCAGAGGAGTTGGACGCGACGGCCAAGGCCGTCCTGGCCGAGGGTGTCGAGCAGCTCTCCGACGCCCAGGAACTGCTGTGGGCGAGCGACCGGTGTGCCCTGCTGGTCGTCTTCCAGGCGATGGACGCGGCCGGCAAGGACTCGACTATCAAACATGTCATGTCGGGAGTCAATCCGCAGGGCGTCCGGGTCGTCTCGTTCAGGAAGCCGTCGCACGAGGAACTCGATCACACCTATCTATGGCGAATCTCCAACGCGCTCCCGGAGCGTGGAGAGATAGGGATATTCAACCGGTCGCACTACGAGGAGGTCATCGCCTTACGAGTACATCCGGACTGGCTGGATTCGCAGAAGCTTCAGCCTCGCGATCTCGGACCTGGCTTCTGGGCTGATCGATACGAGGACATCAATTCCTTCGAGCGGCATCTCTCTCGCAATGGCACGAAAGTCGTCAAATTCTTCTTGCACGTGTCCAAGGCAGAGCAGAAGCGCCGCTTCATGGCTCGCCTGGATCGACCCGAGAAGTTGTGGAAGTTCAATGCCGCGGATGTCGTGGAGCGAGCGCACTGGGACGAGTATATGCAGGCGTTCGAGGACGCGATCAGCGCGACCTCGACGCCGTGGGCGCCGTGGTATGTGATCCCGGCCGACCACAAGCATGTGATGCAGGCGTTCTGTGCAGCCATCGTGGTCGATGCGATCACGTCACTCGGCCTGGAGTGGCCCACGGTGTCGGACAGCGAAAAGGCGGCTGACGAGAACGCGCGCCGGAAGCTGGAGGCCGAGAGCGATGATTCGACGATTCCGGCGTCACCCGCACCAACGAAATAGAAGACACAACATCATCAAATAAGTCTGACTGAGGGAAGGATGGTAAATCATGGCTGTAAGTGCGCCGGGCGAGCGGCAGGAGCAAGGCTCGGTGGTGGCGTCAGTCGATCGCGAGGGCAGCGGCTGGGTGCTGTTTGCAGCTATTGCACTGGGCGTGGCGGGCATCATGCGAATCTTCGACGCTATCTGGGCTTTCCAGTATCACGGAGTTCTTCCGGCGAACCTCGAGAATGCGATTTTCGGTCACAGCCTCAAGACATACGGCTGGATCTTCTTGGTCGTAGCAGCGGTGTACATCTTCGCTGCATTGACGGTCATGAACGGTTCGCAGGTGGCGCGGTGGATCGGGATTATCGCGGGCGCCGTAGGGGCCATCAGCGCCATCTGGTGGATGCCCTACTACCCAATCTGGTCTCTGCTGTACGTCGCTGTCGGTGCTCTCGTCACCTACGCCCTGGTGGTCCACGGCGGTCCGCTCACGGACGCCTAGTCTTACGATAAGCCGCGCGACGCAATCGAGGAGTGAGAAATGACCGAACAATCTGATATGGGCCCCGTTAGCTACCTTATCGTCGAATTCCCCGGCAGCAAGATGACCGGTCAGGGCTTCCCGGCTCTTGTTGATCTGGTCGACCGCGGCCTGATTCGGATTCTCGATCTGACGTTCGTCACCAAAGACCTGGACGGAACGGTCCGAGCACTTGAGTTGACCGACATCGATCAAGACGGTCAGCTCGATCTCGTCGTCTTTGAAGGCGCGTCGTCCGGGCTGCTCGACAGTGCAGACCTCGGCGACGCCGGCTCGGTGCTCGAGCCCGGGTCATCGGCGGGCATCTTACTGTTCGAGAATCGCTGGGCTCTGCCTTTCGTTCAAGCGCTTCGTAGCAGCGCTGGCGAGCTGGTTGCTGCTGGATACATTCCGTTGGATGCCCTCGCTTCCTCGCTCGAGGCTGCCGAGACGTCCGCCCCCTGATCCGAGGAGGAATCAACTCATGCCAGGACTTTTGCGAGGCGTCGCCCGTACCGCGGTGGTTGCAGGTACCGCGACCGCGGTGTCCAACCGTGTCTCGCGGCGGCAGGCGAACCGCTGGTCGCAGCAGGAGGACCAGGCCTACTACCAACAGCAGTACGAGCAGCAACAAGCGCAGCAGCAGTACGCGCAGCAAGCACAGGCCGCGCAACCTGCCGCCCCGGCTGCTGCCGACCCGATCGAGCAACTGAAGGATCTCGCGGAGCTCAAAGACAAGGGCATCCTCACCGACGCCGAATTCCAGGCCCAGAAGGCGAAGATCTTGGGCTCCTGACCTGCGGTCAGCATCCGATACACCACGGGCACGAACAACTACCCGGCAGCGGGTGGCGCGCAAGGGCCTGGCGTATTGGTCTCCTAGTCGGTGTGTCCAACGTGACGCGCGCGTGCAGGTGGCTTATGCCCGAAACCTCACGGTAGGCGGCAGATCGACGTGCGGGTGGTGTTGACACTCGACAGGCACTGAAGGGCGAGCCGCCATGGACTGGTTCTGGCATGTGCTGGTGATCTGCTTGGTGGTGATTCCAGTCACCATCATGTGGCTGGCGATTGCTTTCGAGCTCTTCACACGCCGGGACCTGAAGTGGTGGCAACGCCTTGCCTGGATTCTCTTCATTCTGATATTCCCGCTAATTGGATCGTTGATCTATCTCGGCTACACGTGGGCGACTGCTGGACGGCGCGCACCCGGACGTGCCAGTGCATTGCCACGCTTCGGCAACCAGGCTTCGAACGTCCCCGACGCGGAAGAGGATCTCGCGAGTCTCGATCGCCTGCGACGCAACGGCGTGTTAACGACGGACGAGTTCGAAGCGGGCAAGCGCCGGGTGCTCGAAGGAAACACTTCCGACGGGGGAACGAGCGCGACGCAGACCGTCGACGAGTCCCTGCAGGCAACGGTTACCGACAACGAACCGAAGCACGGAGCGCCCTCATGAACTGGTTCTGGCACGCCATCTGGATCTGCCTCGTGGTCATCCCGGTGACGATATTGTGGTGCGTAGCCATCTTTGACGTCGTCTTCCGCCGTCACGATCTGAGCGCGTGGACCCGCATCGGCATCTTGATCATGGTTCTGATCCTGCCTGTGTTCGGTGCGCTGATCTACTTCGGCCTGACGAGCAGACCCGAGATCCCGCATGAGTATCAGGGCGAGCCCGGGGCAAGGGAGCCCAATCCGCCCTACCAGACGTTCAAAGTGCTCTGATTCGGTGACCCGGGATACGTGGGCCCCGGTAGGTCGACGATGACGCGGCAAGGTACGACACCGACCCAGGCATCAGTGTCGCGGCGGGTTCTGGCTCCACTGGCGTTGGCGCAGTTCATCTGCAGTTTCGCCGGCTCAAACATGAACGTGATGATCAACGACATGAGCCGGGACCTGAATACCAGTGTGCAGGGGATACAGGTCGCGATCACCCTCTTCTTGCTGGTGATGGCAGCGCTGATGATCCCGGGCGGGAAGTTGACGGACAAGTTCGGCCGGAAGCGGTGCTTTCTGGTCGGGCTCGCGATATACGCGGTGGGCGCGATACTGAGCGCCGTGGCGCCAGGGTTGGGCGTGCTCATCCTCGGCAATTCAATCTTGGAGGGTGTCGGCACCGCGTTGCTGATCCCGCCGGTCTACATCCTGACGACGTTGTTGTTCACCGATCTGACGTCTCGAGCACGGGCATTCGGCGTCATCAGTGCAATGGGTGGAGTCGGTGCCGCGACCGGTCCGTTGATCGGTGGGCTGATCACCTCAGCACTGAGCTGGCGATACGCCTTTGTCTTCCAGACTCTGGTCGTGGTGTTGATCGCCTGGATGGGTCGCCGCGTTCCCGATCCGTTGCCGGCGGACCCGAAGCGTCCGTTCGACATCGGCGGCGCGATCCTCTCGTCGGCCGGCTTGATCCTTCTCGTGATGGGGATCCTGGCTGCGGACAACAACGGCTGGCTGATGCTGGCGCTGGTGTCGGCGGGTGTGCTGGTGCTCGCGTGGTTCTTCGGCTACATCCGCGCGAGGGAACGCGCCGGGCGCGAGGTCTTGTTGTCGACCAGCTTGTTCCACAAACGCGTGGCCAACCTCGGCATGGTGACGCAGAACCTGCAGTGGCTGATGCTGATGGGTACGTCGTTCGTGGTTGCGACGTATCTGCAGGTGGTGCGGCACTACGACGCCATCCAAACCGGCGTGATCTTCAGCGCCGCGACGATCGGTGTCCTGGTGTCGTCGCTGGGCGCCGAGCGGATGGCAACGCGGCGCGCCCAGCGCAGCCTGATCATGGCCGGCTTCGCGATCGCGGTCGTCGGCATCGGGGTGCTCCTGCCCCTGGTACACGGCCGTCCGGGTGCCTGGGCGTTCGCTCCGGGACTGTTCGTGATCGGGTTCGGGCTCGGGGCGATGCTCACGCCGTCGGTGAACGTCGTCCAGTCGAGTTTCCCCGAGAACCAGCAAGGTGAGATCTCCGGCCTGTCGCGTAGCGTGTCGAACCTCGGCTCATCCCTCGGCACAGCTATCGCGGGAACCATCCTCGTCGCAGGGATCACGTCGACACCCGGGCGGTCATACGCACTTGCCATGGTGGTGATCGGTGTGGTCGGCATCGCCGGGCTGGTGACGGCCGCGTTCCTCCCCAGGACCTGAGGTACCGGCCGATGTCTGGCCACCGCCTGGTATATGTACTATTGTCCCGCAGGTGCGAGCCACAGCAAATGACGCGACTCGACGTTACAAGATCGGCGTCCTGGTGGTCGCCTACAACGCCGAAAGCACCCTCGCCGCGACCCTCGACCGCATCCCCGGCGATTTTCGTGCCAAAATCGACGAGCTGATCATCTGCGACGACGCCAGCTCCGACGCAACGCGTGACGTCGGACTCCAATGGCGCTCTGAAAACGACATTCCTACCACCGTTGTGCGGCACCTGAAGAATCTTGGCTACGGCGGCAATCAGAAGGCCGGTTATGAGCTCGCGGCACAGCATGGTGTGGACATCATCGTGCTCTTGCACGGCGACGGGCAGTACGCTCCGGAATGTCTGCCCGAGCTTGTGGCGCCCCTCGAACGTGACGAGTGCGACGCGGTCTTCGGGTCGCGCCTGATGGTGCCAGGTAGCGCCCGGCAGGGCCGGATGCCACTCTACAAGTACGTCGGCAACAGGATTCTCACCATGGTCGAGAATCGGCTCCTCGGCTCAGACCTGACCGAGTTCCATTCGGGCTACCGGGCGTACAAAGTCGCGGCACTGTCCCAGCTTCCGTTGCAGCACAACACTGACGGATTCGATTTCGATACGCAGATAATCGTGCAGCTGCTCGATGCCGGAAAACGGATCATAGAAGTACCTATCCCGACGTATTACGGTGACGAGATTTGCTATGTGAACGGCGTGAAATATGCTCGCGACGTCATTCGGGACGTCGCGCAGTATCGCCTGTCGAAGCTGGGGTTCGGCACGCACCGGTGGGTGGCGAGTACCCCCGAGTACGCGCTCAAGGACAGCGAAGGAACTTCACACACCGTCATCCTCGAGATGCTGCGCGGTCGACGTCCGGGGCGGATTCTCGACGTCGGCTGTTCCGGCGGGCTGCTCGCCGAGCAGATGCGAGCGCTGGGTCACTACGTGGTCGGCCTGGACAGCATCGAGATCCCGGAGGTCCGTGAACGAGTCGATACGTTCGTCTGCGGTGATCTCGAAGAGGGGATTCCCACCGAAGTGGGCGCCGGCTTCGACGTGGTGGTAGCTGCCGACGTGATCGAGCACGTGCGCCGCCCCGACACCCTGCTGCAGCAGATGGCTCAGCTGCTCACGCCGAGCGGCGAGCTCCTCGTTTCCACGCCGAACTTCGCCCACTGGTACCCCCGTTTCCGCGTTGCGACCGGCACCTTCGGCTACGACCGGCGCGGCATCCTGGACGAGACGCACCTGCGGTTCTTCACCGCCAAGACGCTGCGCACCCTGTTTACGTCGCACGGCCTCGATATCACTGAACTGCGTCATACGGGTCTGCCGTTCGATGTGCTGAGCCGGGGAGACACGCAGCTGGCCCGTGTCGCCCGCCGTGTCGATCACGCCCTGGTCCGCGCGCGCCCGACGCTGTTCGCCTACCAGTTCGTGGTACGGGCCAAACCGCACCGGGGCGAGATGATGGTTGCCGCATGACGGCGACCATTGTGGTGGTGACATGAGAGCTGTTGACGTGCTGCTCGACGGGTTCGGGCGGGTGCACAACGCCGTGCACGGTGCCGTTCGTGGGCTGACCGAGGCGCAACTCCAGGAGCGACTCGATCCCGACGCGAACACGATTGCCTGGCTGATCTGGCACCTCAGCCGCGTCCAGGACGACCACATCGCCGAGGTGGCCGGCACCGAGCAGGTGTGGTCGAGCGGCGGATGGTGGCAGCGGTTCGACCTGCCGTTCGGCCAGGACGAGACGGGATACGCGCAGCGGTCGCCAGACGTCGCCGCCGTGCGGGCGCCCGCGCAGTTGCTGCTCGACTATTACGACGCCGTGCACGCGTATACCGTCTCCTTCGTCCTGGAACTGCGCGACGAGGAGCTCAGCCGAGTTGTAGATACCCGTTGGGATCCGCACGTCACCCTTGGCGTCCGGCTGGTCAGCGTGATCTCCGACGACCTGCAGCACGCCGGGCAGGCCGC
Source organism: Jatrophihabitantaceae bacterium (assembly GCA_035263725.1). Lineage (GTDB taxonomy): Bacteria > Actinomycetota > Actinomycetes > Mycobacteriales > Jatrophihabitantaceae > DASXRA01. The sequence goes on from DATFRC010000005.1 coordinate 8,488, forward strand.
GTTCATCCGCGGCGTCGTGACTCGGCGGGCGACGTGATCCTCCCGCCCGTCCGGACCGTCGACTACCACACTGCGGGCGAGCCGTTCCGCATCGTCGCCGCGCCGCCGGTGACGTTGCGGGGGGCAACCGTGGCCGAGCGGCGGATGTTCGCGATCGACGACCCGGCAGTCGACGGGCTGCGCCGCGTGTTGTGCTTCGAGCCACGCGGTCATGCCGACATGTACGGCTGCTTCGTCACCTCGCCGAACGACACCGGCGCGCACTTCGGGGCGCTGTTCTGGCACAAGGACGGGTTCTCGACGGCCTGCGGGCACGGCACGATCGCTCTCGGCGTATGGGCGCTTCGGTCGGGGCTGGTGCCCGCCGACCCCTCGGGTACGACCGACGTGATCATTGACGTGCCATCGGGCCGAGTCACCGCCCGGGTGCACGCCGACCACGTGGATTTCGTCAACGTGCCCAGTTACGTGCTCGCCTCGGACGTGCCGGTGTCCGGCACCGTCGCGACCCTGGCCTTCAGCGGAGCGACTTACGCCTGCGTCGATGCCGCGACACTCGGCCTGACGGTCACGCGCGACCGCCTGCCCGAGCTGATCAGGGTCGGCCGGGAGATCAAATGGGCGCTGGACTCCACCGCCCGCCATCCCAGCGACGCCCGGCTCGACGGCGTCTACGGCACGATCTTGTTCGACGACGTCGGCGATCTGCACCGGCGCAACGTCACGATCTTCGCCGACGGGGAGGTCGACCGTTCGCCGTGCGGATCGGGCACCTGTGCCCAGGTCGCCGAACTCGCCGCCACCGGCCGGCTGCGCCCCGGCCAGGAGCTGATCTCCGACTCCATCGTCGGAACACGCTTCACCGCCAGGGTGCTCACCGAGGTGATCGCCGAGGGCGGCCCTGCCGTCGTCCCGCAGGTCTCAGGCATGGCGTACCCGATCGGGGAGTCGGTGTTCACCGTCGACCCCAAAGATCCGCTAGTCCCCGGCTTCGTACTGCGATGAGGGCTCGCCTGTCCCGCACTGACTGGGCAAGAATTCCTCGTCTGGGACGAAGGATTCTTGCTCAATCGGGCTAGTCGTATGTTGCGGTCAGCGCCCAGCGCCCGCCGGGGGTCGTGCAGGTGACGAGGTAGGCACGGCCTGCGATGTCGACGAGTTGGAAGCGCGCCACCCGGCTCGTCGCATCGGGGGCCCACCAGCGCTCGTCGACCGGCCACGGCCCCGCCCAGTGCTGGATCGCGAGTGTCCGGTCGCCCAGGACGAACCGGGCGGGTGGTCGCGGTATGGCACCCCGGTCGGTGACGGTGACCGGACGGCCGGCGTCGTCGAGTACCTGGACGGGACGCGGTGGGTCGATCAGCACCGACGGAGCCGGGGCAGGCAGCCGTCCCGGCCAGGGTTGCTCAGGGGAACGTTCCGGCACCGGCTCGTCGCCCCACGGGACGTAGCGGGTGCGCTGCAGCGGATCGCGGCCACCGTCTCGCACGGGAATGAGCACCGACCCGTGCCCGAGCAGCGTCTGCACCCGGGCCAGTGCCCGGTGCGCCCGCTCGTCGTCGTCGCCGGACCCACCCCACAGCGCCTGCTGGTGCACCCCGAGCGGAACCGTCTCGACGGGCACCAGCCGTAGCCGGGTCACCCCGCCGGTGGGTCGCCGGCTGCCGGCAAGCCAGCCCTCGAGCTGCCAGCGGATCCGGTCGACGACGTCGACGGTTGACAGCACGCCGGCGTGCCGCCAGCGACGTACCGTCTCCTCGCCATTCTCGGTGAGCGCCGACAACTCGAGGCAGGCGCAGGCCAGCCCGTGCCCGGAGAGGTCGGCGATGAACCGTTCGGCGGTGGCCCGCGCGGAGAACGCCACGGTGTCGATGCGGTCGACGGGAGGTTCCAGGTCGAGGGTGGTGACGAGTTCCGCCGGGGGCTTGCGGGCCGCCAGCGGGCGGTCGTCGCGGCCTCCGGCCTGACGGTGCGCCCACAACCCGTCCGGGCCGAACCGCGCGTGCACCTCGCCGGCGGGCAGCGCCGCGAACGCGCCCAGCGTGCGCAGCCCGAGCCGCCGCAGCAGGTCGGTCAGCGCCGAGTTGCCGGACGGGTCGAGCGTGCTCACCGGCAACTCGGCGAGGTAGGCGGACGATTCACCGGGCGGGACGATCACCCCGTGCCGGGCGGCCTGCTCGGCGGCGAACGATCCGTCGGCCACCCCGATCAGGAGGTTCGTGTCGCCGATCGCCCGGGACAGCGCGTGTAGCACCGCCGTCTCGCTGCCGAAGTAGCGGGTGGGCCCACGTACCCCGATCGCCGCCAGTCCCGGACGGGTGACCTCGACGCCCGGTGCGATCGACTCGAGCGTCAGCACCACCGGCTCGAACAGCCGGGCCTCGGCCGCCTCGTTGCGGGGCAACACGACGAGTTCGGGGCAGCGCGCCTGCGCCTCGCGGCGGCGTAGCCCCCGGCGCACGCCGAACGTCCGCGCCTCGTGTGAGCACGCCACGACACGGTTGGCGGTGAAGACGGCAACCGGCGCCTCGTCGGACGTCTCGGCCTCGGCGCAGGCGGCGGTGACCGGCCAGTCCGGACACCACACCGCGATCATCCTCGGCGGCATCGCCTTATCCCACCGCCCGCAACGGCACGACGGTCGTGTCGACCGGTGCGACGCCACCGCCGTCCGCGGGCAGCCACAGCTCTACCGACCGCGCCCGGGCAGCCTGCCCGCGGCCCTCCACGGTGACGCTGACCCGTCGCCGGCGCAGCCGCCCCGTTCCCTCGCCGATGCCGTGCCACTCGCCGTCGGAAAGGTGGAGCCTGACGTCGGCGCCCGGCCAGGTGCCTGCGCCGAACGGCATCAGCACCGCGTCGCGAGTGCGGGCCCGGGCTGCCAGTCGGCGCACGTCCCCCGGGACGACCCGGGCCGGCGGACAGGTCGCCACCACGTCGACGGCATCGAGCAGCGCGCCCACCGCCCGGGCCCAGCCCTCGCCCGGCCGCGGCACCACGGCCAGACGGGCGAGGTCGATGCCGTACTCGTCGGCCGCTTCGGCGCTGAGGTGCGGCAACCCGACCAATGCGCACCAGGCTCCATCGGCGGACGCGGCCCCCAGCACCGCCAGCAGCAACGACATCGACCCGGACACGCTCACCGTGCTGCCCCGCCGCAGTCCGGCCGGCAGCAGTGATTGCAGCGCCGGCGTGACCGGCAGCGCCGGGACACGCCGATGCCCCCTGTCGGTCACACCGGTCAGGGTCTCCCGGAGCGCGAGGTCGAGCACCTCTCCATAGTCGAACAAGCGTTCGATCTCGTCAACTGCTGATCCCGGGCATCACGGTAAAGGTGAATCCGGCTCCACGACTCTCGCCTCGCCCCTCGACGGCTCCGGTTATCGCGACCGCGAACACGGGTATCAGCTGGGCAGCCAAACACCCTCGACGGAAAGAAGTGATTCGTCCGTGGACGCCCCGCATACACCCGCGCGGAACCAGAACATGGGTCGGACGGCAGTCGTCCGCAACGCGGCTGGCACCTCCCTGCCCTCGGTCCGCGGGACCATCGTGGCGGCGTTCGGCGCCATCACATCGCTCGGTTGCGCAGCTGCAATCGGCCTGGTCAGCATCGCCGGGCCCACCGCGCCCAAGTCTCCTCGCACCCACCAGCCACTCGTACGACCGCACAGCCTGGTGGCCCGTCCTTAGCGCGCCTCGCGGCACCTCATGCCGACGGCGCTCAGGCAGGGTCGCGCCATTCGCTGGCGAGCACGGCATACACCAGCTCGTCGGTCCATTCGCCCTTGATGAACTCGTTCTGGACGAAGTACGCCTCGCGCCGCAGGCCGAGTCTCTCGAGCACCCGCGCCGACGCGGTGTTTCGCGCGTCCAGGCGTCCCACGATGCGGTGCAGTCCGAGTTCGTCGAAGCCGAGCCGCAGCAGCGCCGCGCCCGCCTCGGTGGCGTAACCGTTGCCGGAGTAGTCCGGATGGAGCACATAGCCGATCTCGCCGGCTCGGTGCTCTCGGCTGTGCCACATAAGCACGACATCGCCGACGAGTGCGCCGGTTTGCTGTTCCAACAGAACCAGGCTGAGATTCTGACCCTCGTCGATGAGCTCGGTCGGGCTGTCGGCGAAGCGGGCCGTGATCTGTTCGCGGGTCTGCGGGGGGAACAACAGATAGCGGCAGACATCCTCACGCGACCGGTACTGGAACATCGCATCCGTATCGTCCGGGCGGAACGGGCGGAGGGTCAAGCGCTTGGTCAGGACGGGGTAGACGGGTCGCAGCTGCACCCGATCATCGTCGCAGGGATGTCAGGTGGGTTTCGTCTCGGCGAGCACCCACCGCGCGTACGCAGGCGCGGCGTCGACCACAGGTAGCGCGATCACGCAGGGGACGTCGTAGGGGTGGTCGTGGTCGGCACGCTCGACGATGGCTGGAACGAGATCGCGGCGGGTGTGCAGGGCGACGCGCGCCTCGGTCGCGTCCTCGATCGCACCCTGCCAGCGGTAGATCGAGCGGATTGCGGTGATGTTCTGGCCGCACGCGGCGAAGCGGTCGGCGACGAGCATTCGGGTGAATTCGGCGAGCCAGTCGGCGTCGGGGCCGGTGATGATCACTTCGCAGATCTCGTCGCTCACACGCCCTCCTTGACAAGCCGCTGCGTCAGGGGCACGTTAAGCGCACATCACCCAGCCGGACAACCCGGGTCTCCCGCTAGGAGCCCACGTGGCAAGGCACCGTATCCAAGAACGTCAGCCCCACCATTCGCGCCATTCCAGCGCACGAACCGAAGAACCGGAGGCGGTTGCCTGGAGGGTAGACGGGACACCCGAGAGCGTTCGGGCCGCGATTCAGGGCTATTGGGCCGACGGGCTCGACGCGCACACGATTGCCGAGCGCCTGGCGTACTACGGGGTCACGGTGCACGACGTCATCGCCGTGCGGTATCTCAACCCGGGTTAGGACATGCCGCTATGCTCCACGCTCGCGACGAGCGGGGGCGTAGCGATATGCCCTAGCGTTTGCGGCATGGGCTGCGCGGCGGCGCTCGTCTGGGACGAGGCGTACCTCGGCTATGACTTCGGCGATCACCCGCTCAACCCGGTGCGGCTCGACCTCACGATCCGGTTGGCCCGTGAGCTCGGTGTCCTCGACGGTGTGCGCATCGTGCCGCCCACGCCAGCCGACGAGCGCCAGCTGCTGACCGTCCACGATGCCGGGTACCTCAGTGCGGTGCGCCGCGCGTCGGACGATCCGGCGTTCGAGGGGTACGGCCTCGGTACGTCGGACGATCCGGTCTTCCCCGGCATGTATGACGCATCGGCGCTGGTGGCCGGCGGATCGGCGCTTGCCGCTGGGCTCGTCTCCGACGGCGCCCCGCAGCATGCCGTGAACATCGCCGGCGGGTTGCACCATGCCATGCGCGACCGCGCGTCCGGGTTCTGCATCTTCAACGACGTGGTGCTCGGCATCCGCACGCTGCTCGCGAACGGGGCAGCGCGCATCGCGTACGTGGACGTGGACGTGCACCACGGCGACGGCGTGCAGGCGGCGTTCTACGACGACCCGCAGGTACTGACGATCAGCCTGCACCAGGACCCGCGCACCCTGTTCCCCGGCACGGGCCTGCCGTCCGAGATCGGCGCGGGTGCCGCCGAGGGGACGTCGATCAACGTCGCGCTGCCGCCGGGCACCGACGACGCCGGCTGGCTGCGCGCGTTCCGGGCGGTGGTGCCCGGTGCCGTGCGAGCGTTCCGGCCCGATGTCCTCGTCACCCAATGCGGCTGCGATACGCACCACGACGACCCGCTGGCCAACTTGGAACTGACCGTGGACGGGCAGCGCACCGCGATCGCCGAGCTGCACGCGCTGGCCCACGACGTGGCGGGCGGGCGTTGGCTGGCCCTCGGCGGTGGCGGCTACGGATTGGTTCGGTGCGTGCCGCGCACCTGGACGCATCTGATCGCCGAGGCGTCGGGGCAGCGTGTCGCCTTGGACACCCCGGTTCCGCCCGGCTGGGCGGCGCACGTGCGCGAGCTCGGCGGCCGCCCGCCGCAGCGGATGGGAGAGCGCGACGCACCGGCGGACGTCGTGCCGTGGATGCCGGGCGGCGAATCCTGGCTGGACCGGGCGATCCTGGCCAGCCGGCGTGCCGTGTTCCCCCTGCTCGGCCTCGACCCCGACGACCCCCGTGACTGAGCTTCCCCTCCGATCGCGCAAGAATCGCTCGTCCCAGGCGAGGAATTCTTGCGGAATCGGGGAGGGGGCGCCATGACGTTCCCGCCGCACTGGGAGGCGGACGTCCTCGTCGCGGACGGCGGCACCGTTCACCTGCGCCCGATCGAGGGCTCCGACGCAGACGCGCTTGTCAAGTTCCACGGTGGCCTGTCCGCGCGAACGCGCTATCTGCGGTACTTCTCGGCGTATCCCCGCATCCCGGAACGCGACCTGTACCGGTTCACGCACGTCGACCACCACGACCGGGTCGCCCTTGTCGCCTGGCTGGGCGGCGAGATCATTGCGGTCGGCCGCTACGAAGGCACGCCGGGCACTGACGAGGCCGAGGTCGCGTTCGTCGTGGCGGACGCTCACCAGGGCCGTGGCATCGGCTCGGTGCTGCTCGAACATCTCGCGGCGGCGGCCCGCGAACGCGGCATTGCCCGGTTCATGGCGATCGTGCTCGCCGAGAACGACGCGATGATCCGGGTGTTTCGCGAAGCCGGCTACCAGACAACACGGCGCCTCGACCACGGCGAGATCACGCTCACCTTTGATGTGGACGAGACGGCGTTGACCGAGAAGGTCATGCGCGAGCGCGAGCAGCACGCCGAGGCACAGTCGATCAGACGGCTGCTGTACGCCCGGGCAATCGCCGTCGTCGGGGCGAGCAACGACCACGGCAAGATCGGCAACGCCGTCGTCCGCAACCTGCTGCGCATGGGCCTTGCCGGCACGCTGTATCCGGTGAACGAGCACGCTCCGCACGTCGCAGGCGTGCGCGCGTATCCGTCCGTGCTGGATGTGCCCGATCCGGTCGACCTCGCCGTGTTGTGCATCCGCGCCGAGGCGGTTCCCCCCGTCGTGGAGCAGTGCGCCGCCAAGGGTGTGCATGCGCTGGTCGTGATGAGCGGCGGCTACGGCGAGAGGGGCGACGCGGCCGGACGCGAGGCGCAGCAGGCTCTCGTCGCAAATGCGCACCGGCACGGGATGCGGGTGGTCGGGCCGAACTGCCTCGGCGTGATCAATACCGACCCGGGCGTTCGGCTCAACGCTTCGTTGGCCGCCACGCCGCCGCTGCCGGGACGCGCCGGCTTCTTCTGCCAGTCCGGCGCTCTCGGGATCGCCGTGCTCGGCGAGGCGACCCGATACGGGCTGGGCGTGTCGACGTTCGTGTCGGCGGGCAACCGCGCTGACGTCTCCGGCAACGATCTGCTTCAGTACTGGGAGACTGACGAGGCCACCGACGTCGTGCTGCTGTACCTGGAAAGCTTCGGCAACCCGCGCAAGTTCGCCCGGTTGGCGCGCCGGCTCGGGCGCAGCAAGCCGATCGTCGCGGTGAAGAGCGGCCGCGGACTGGTCTCCTCAGGTCCGGCGAGCACCGCGGTCGAGCTTCCCGAGGTGACGGTTGCCGCGCTGTTCGAGGCGTCCGGGGTGATTCGGGTCGACACACTCGGAGACCTGCTCGAGGTCGCGCTGCTGCTCACCACGCAGCCGCTACCTAGCGGCGATCGCGTGGCGGTGGTCAGCAACTCGACTGCGGTGGCCGTGCTGGTCGCGGACGCCTGCGCGTCGTTGCAGCTGCCCCTCTCCCGGCTGACCGACGTCGGCGCCAACGCCACGCCCGACGCGTTCGAGACGGCGGTGCTGGACGCGGTGCGTGCCGACGACGTCGATGCGGTGGTCGCGGTGTTCGTCCCGCCGCTTGCGGACATCGCGGCCGACGAATATGCGGCAGCGCTGCACTCTGCGGTGGGCGACAAGCCGGTGCTGTCGACGTTTCTCGGATTCCACGGCATCCCGACGGCATTGGCCAAGCCGGGCCCGTCCGCGCCGACGCCGGGCTCGGTGCCGTCCTACCGGACGCCGGAGCGTGCGGTGCGCGCCCTGGCCGGCGTGGTGCGGTACGCGCAGTGGCGGCGCCGTCCGGCCGGGCGAGTGCCCGCGTTCGACGTGGACGTTGCGCGGGCCCGCTCGCTGGTGGTGGCGGATCCGGTCGATGCTGCGGCGCTGCTTGCGTGCTACGGCATCGCTGTCGATGCGGGCGGCGACGTCGAGGGCGTCGAGGTTGTCCTCGGCGTGCACGACGACCCGTCGTTCGGAGCGCTTGTGTCGTTCGGAGTCGGTGGCGTCGCTACCGAGCTACTCGGCGATCACGCCTACGCCACGGTGCCGCTCACCGACGTCGACGCGGAGGCGCTGATCCGCGCGCCCAGGGCGTTTCCGCTGCTTGCCGGCTACGGCGGTGCCGAGCCGGCAGATCTGGACGGGCTCGCTGACGTGGCGTTGCGCCTTTCCGCGTTGGCCGACGACCTTCCGGAGGTGGCCGAATGCGCGCTCACGGTCCGGGCGAGTCCGGCAGGTGTGCAGATCGCCGCGGCCAGCGTGCGTGTCGCGCCGCCCAAGGTGCGCGCCGACACCGGGCCGCGCCGCCTGCGCGGCTTGTGATCAGCCGGACCGACATGCCGCCGCCCCCCCACCTGGCCCCCCGCCCCGCCGGGCGTGATCTTGGACATGTGGCCGAATAGCGGCCACTACTCCAAGATCATCGCGATGCGGTAGCCCGATGAGCAGCTAGCTTGCCCGCCGCTGGCGGCGGCGGCCACGGCGAGACCGCAGGTAGTCGGAGACCACGTACTCGCCGAGCGATCCCCGGTTAGGCAGAAACACCCGGCCGCCGTTGCGGCGGCCCAACTCGTGCATGAACGACACCAGCCGCGGCTCGTCGTCGAGCATGAACACGTTGATGGTGGCGCCCCCCCGGGTGCAGCGCTCGACCTCCGCCAGTGTGGCTGCGATCGTCTCGCGGGTTGGCGGCCAGGCGAAGTCCGCGAACCCGTCCGGCGCCAGATGCGCGGTCGGCTCGCCGTCGGTGATCACCAGGATGACCGGCTCGGCGTCGCGGTGCTTGTCCAGGTGTCGGCGCGCCAGCATGAGCGCGTGCTGGAGGTTGGTGCCCTGCACGCGGTCCCAGTCGTGGTCCACCAGCGCCCGGGGCGTCATCACCCGCGCATAGTCGGAGAAGCCGATGATCTCGATGGAGTCCTGCGGGTACTTGGTGCTGACCAGCGAGTGCAGGGCAAGTGCTGTCGTCTTCGCCTCGCCCCACGTGCCGCGCAGCTCCATCGAGTAGGACATGTCGACGAGCAGGGCCACCGCCGCTGAGCTTCGCCGTTCGGTCTCGTCCACCTCGAAGTCGTCGGGCAGCAGCCGGATCGGACGCCCGCGGGCCACGGCGTTACGCACCGTGCGGACGACGTTGATCGGCTGCTCGTCACCGAAGCGCCATTCGCGGGTGGCCCCGGTGACCTCGCCCGCAGCGCCTGCGTCACGCACGTCGTGGTCGCCGCGGCGTCCCGACTCGAGCGTCGAGAAGACGCGACGCAGCGCGCTGGCGCCCAGCCGCCGCAGCGCGCGTGGGGTGAGCTGCAGCCCGTCGCCACCCCGTTCGAGATAGCCCTGGCGCTGTAGTTCGCGTTCGATGCGGCGCAGCTGGTCGAGGTCTTCGACGGCCTGCCGGCCGAGGGCACGCTGGACGAGTTCCTCGTCGATGTCGTCGAGGCTGGCACCGGGATAGTCCTGCAGGGTCAGCTCGGCGAGGTCGTCCAGCTCGGCGATCTCGGCGAGGGCGGAGGTTGCGTCGGCGTAGCCCATAGGGTTCTCGCCGTCCATGCGCTCGGCGCCGCCCCACTGCAGGTCCGGACGCGCCGCGCGCAGCCCGGCCTGGAGGCGAGCCATCTCCCCGGCCAGGCCGGCGTTGTTCATTGCCTGGGCCATCAGCCCGGATAGCTCAGCGCGCTGCTCCGGCGTGAGCGAGTCCATCAGCCGCTGCGCCGCGGCCGCCCGGCGGGCCAGCGAGTCGATCAGCTCCTCGAGGTTCTGCGGGTTCTCCGGAAAGAAGTCGCCGTACTGGTTCATGAACTCGTCGAACTGTTGCTGGGTGTGCTCGCCGCGGGCGTCGGCGTCGAGCATCTCGTTGAGGGCCTGCATCATGTCGCGGATACGTTGCATGTCCTGCGGCGTGGCGTTCTGCAACGCGTCGCGCATGCCGGCGAACTGCGCATCGAGCACCTCAGAGCGCAGCAGGTCCTGGATCTGCTCGTACTTCTCGCGTGCCTCGGGTGAACGCCACTGGTAGTCGGCCAGCTGGCGGACCGCGCGAGCGGTGTCGCGAGGCAGCGCGTCGAGTTCGGCCTCGGCCATGCGGGCGCTGTCGTCCGGGTCAGGGAACAGCGCCCGCCGCTCCGCCTCGAGCGCCTGATCGAGCAGCTCGCGCACCTGCTCCAGCGTGCCGTCGAGGCGGCCGCTGCGGCGCAGGTCCCGCGCTCGGTCGCGTGCTCGCCGGCGAAGCGCGTCCAGGCCGTTGCGTCCGCTGGGCCCCCGGCGCAGCAGCCGGTTCAGCGCCGCACGCGGAGACATGCCGGCGAGCACGTCCTCGCCGATCTCGTCGATTGCCCGGCGGATGTCATACGGGGCTTCCAGCGGATCCGGCCCGCCGTGATACGCCCCGTACCGGGAACTAGGCACCGTAGACCGTTCGGTTGCCGCTGGACTCCTTGGCCAGGCGTTTGTTCAGGTACAGGCCCTCGAGCGCGAACTCGACGACGGCCGCGGCCACGCCGACCGCCGCCGGGCCTTCGCCCACGCCGTCCGGCTCGAGCCGGTCGAGCAGCTCGGACAGACCCGGCACCGACCCGATCTGGCCGAGCAGCCGGTCGGCCGACACAGTGTCGCCGGACTCGACGAGCAGGCCACCGTCGAACTTCTCCTGAAGCGGCCGCAGGTCAAGCCCGGCGAGGCGCGCCCGGGACGTCTCGGCGATGGCCCGGCGCAACAGGTGCTCGAGGACCTCGAACTCGCGCCCCTCGTCTGCATCGTCGAACTCAACCTTGCCAAGTGACGCCGGGACTATTGACGGCAGATCGGCCACGCGGGCCACGGCGGCGCCCTCCCCGGTGAGTGCCGCACGGCGCACTGCGGAGGCGGCGATGGTCTCCACGCCAGCAATCGCGAACCGGGCCGACACGCCGGAACGCTGGTCGACCTGCGGAGCGTCACGCACGGCCCGCGCGAAGCGGCCCACCACGTCGAGCAGGTGCGACGGCACGAGTGGCGCCGCGTGAGGGGAGCCGTCCCACAGTACGGCGGCCTCCTGCGCCACCATCGCCAATTCGTCGTCGAGCGAGAGCGGGTAGTGCGTGCGCACCTCGGCACCGAAGCGGTCCTTCAGGGGCGTGATGATCCGCCCGCGGTTCGTGTAGTCCTCGGGGTTGGCGCTGGCCACCAGGAGCAGGTCGAGCGGCAGCCGCAGCTGGTAGCCGCGCACCTGGATGTCGCGCTCTTCCAGGACGTTCAGTAGCGACACCTGGATGCGTTCTGCGAGGTCGGGCAGCTCGTTCACCGCAAAGATGCCGCGGTTGGTGCGCGGCACGAGCCCGTAGTGGACGGTCTCCGGATCGCCGAGGGTGCGGCCCTCGGCCACCTTGATGGGGTCGACGTCGCCGATGAGGTCGCCGACGGATGTGTCCGGGGTCGCCAGCTTCTCGCCATACCGCTCGGTACGGTGCTTCCAGTCGACCGGCGTGAGCTCACCGTCGGCGGCGACCAGCGCGAGGCACCGTGAACATACCGGTGCGTACGGGTGGTCGTTGATCTCGCAGCCGGCGACGACGGGAGTCCATTCGTCGAGCAGCCCCACGAGCGTGCGGATCAGTCGGGTCTTGCCCTGGCCGCGCTCGCCGAGCAGTACCAGGTCGTGACCTGCGAGGAGCGCGCGTTCGATTTCAGGCGTCACGGTCTCGTCGAACCCGATGATGCCGGGAAGCGACGGCTCGCCCGCGGCGAGGCGGGCGATCAGATTGGTGCGGATCTCGGTCTTGACGCTTCGGTGGACATGGCCGGACGAGCGCAGCTCGCCCAGGGTGGCGATGGAAGGCGCAGTCACTCGTTCGACGCTACGTCTCGACCGCCCGACCTGCCAGCCGTTCGCTGTCGGGGAAATTGCCGGGATTCGTGGCGTAGCTCCCCGCCGGGGTGGACGGATCGAGCCGCGAGCAAATCTAGGCTGGCGGCCGTGGCCGAATCGATTGACACCCTCGACGCCCGGTTGCTGCGCGAGCTCGCCGCCGAGCCGCGGGTGGGCGTGCTGGAGCTGTCCCGCCGGCTGGGCGTCGCGAGGGCCACGGCACAAGCCCGGTTGGATCGCCTCGTCAAACGCGGCGTCATCGCGAGCTTCGCGCCGCGCATCGACCCCGAGGCGCTCGGCTACGGCGTGACCGCGTTCGCCACGCTCGAGATCCGACAGGGCAGTGGGGCGCAGGTGCTGGAGCATCTGGAAGCGATTCCCGAGGTGCTCGAGGTGCACACCATCACCGGGCAGGGCGACATGCTGTGCCGGCTGGTCGCCCGCTCAAACGCCGACCTGCAGCACGTGATCGACCGGGTCAACGGCGACGATGCGATCGTGCGTACCTCGACGGTGATCGCGATGTCGAACCCGGTGCCGCACCGGGTCCTCCCGCTCGTCCACCGCGCGGAGAGCTGATCAGCCGCGGCGGCTCAGCCGCTGAACGGCTTGGCGCTCAGCAGCGTGACTTCGACGGTCTTGCCGTTGGGCGTCTCGTACGAGACCGTGTCGCCTTCGTGGGCGCCGGTGAGCGCCTTGCCCAGCGGCGACGCCGCGGAGTACACCTCGATATCGGCGGTAGCCGCCTCCTCGCGGGAGCCGATCAGGAATCTCTCGCTCTCGTCGTCGCCCTGGTAACGCACCTCGACGACCATGCCGGGGCCGCCGGTGCCGTTCGTGGTCGGCGCCTCGCCAACTTGGGCCTCACGCAGCAGCTGCTGCAGCTGCCGGATGCGTCCCTCCTGCTTGGCTTGTTCTTCGCGAGCCGCCTGATAACCACCGTTTTCGCGGAGATCGCCCTCTTGTCGGCGATCATTGATCTCCTTGGCGATTGCCGGGCGGTTGGCAATGAGCGTTTCGAGCTCCTTCGACAGGCGGTCGTAGGCCTCCTGGGTCAACCAGGTGACCGTCGGGGCGCTGTTGACACTGTCGGTGGAAGACACGAGCTACTCCTACTGCTGCGGACAGACGAACGTCGAACGTAACATCTCGGTCCAGGGTTCCGCGAAGTCGTTCTGATCACGGCGCGTCGCGCAATGCCGCGCAGCGAAGCGCGTAGGTAAGCCAAGCGCACCACGACCGGCGAATAATGCGTGTCGTTCTGTCCGTAACAATGGAGCCCGTGAGCCAACGCGAAGACGCGCTGCGGTTGATGGCGGTGCACGCACATCCCGACGACGAGTCAAGCAAAGGCGCCGCGACGATGGCGCGCTATGTGGACGAAGGGGTCGACGTCCTCGTCGTGACCTGTACCGGCGGCGAGCGGGGCAGCATCCTCAACCCGGCGCTACAGGGTCGCGCGGACATCGAGGAGAACATCGCGCAGATCCGGCAGGCGGAGATGCGCCGTGCCCGCCAGATCCTCGGCGTTCGCCAGGCCTGGCTGGGCTTCGTCGACTCGGGACTGCCCGAGGGCGACCCGCCACCTCCGCTGCCCGACGGCTGCTTCGCGTTGCAGCCCGTCGACGTAGCGGCGCAGCGGCTGGTGGCGGAGATCCGCGAGTTTCGCCCGCACGTGATCACCACGTACGACGAGAACGGCGGCTACCCCCACCCCGACCACATCATGTGCCACAACATCACGGTCGCTGCGTTCGACGCCGCTCCAGACAGGGACGCTTACCCCGAAGCCGGGGACCCGTGGCAGCCATTGAAGCTCTACTACGACGTAGGGTGGAGCCGCGAGCGGATGATGGCGCTGCATGGCGCCATGCTGGAGCGGGGCCTTGAGTCGCCCTACGAGGAAGTCATGAAGCGGTGGGCGGAAACCGACTGGAAGCGCCGGGAGCCGAAGATCACGACGCAGGTACCGTGCGCCAAGTGGTTCGAGCGACGGGACGCGGCGCTGATCGCGCATGCCACGCAGGTTGATCCGGACGGCTGGTTCTTCAAGGTGCCTCTCGACGTCCAGCGTGAGGCATGGCCCACGGAGGACTTCGAGCTGGCTCGCTCTCTCGTCGAGACCTCAATTCCCGAGGACGATCTGTTTGCCGGCGTTCGGGAGAAGGCGCTCGCCTGATGCTCGCGCAGCTGGCTGCTCCGACCGGCGAAGGCGCCAAGGCCGGCCCGATCGCGCTGCTGGTCATCCTGCTGCTGTGCATCGCGTGCTACTTCCTGTTCCGCTCGATGACCAAGCACCTGAAGAAGGTGCGCGAGGAATTCCCCGGTGAGCCACCGCCCGAGCCACCGTCGGACCTACTGCCCGAGCCGCCTGCCGAGCCTCCGCGGCGCCCGTCGGCGAACGGATCCGCAAACGGCTCCCTGAACGGCAACGCGCGGCAAGGTCCCGAACCGCGGCCATGAGCTCGCACGAGGAAGCGGTCAGCAGATGATCCGATCGCAGGTGCGCAAGACCGCCATGGCGGGCGTCACCGTGACGTCGTGGGACGAGACGCTCTATGACGCCCCGGACGGCCAGCCCGCGCTTGCCAAGGCCGAATTCGGGCTGACATACACGGGCGACCTCATTGGCGAGTCGTCGACCAGCCTGCTGCTCGTATACACCGGCGGCGACCCGGCGCAGCCGGCGACCCTGGCCGGCGACTATCTCGGCCTGGAGCGTGTCACCTGCACGCTCGACGGGCGCACCGGCAGCTTCGTCGTCGCCCACCAGGGCCGCCAGGAGGGCGGCGTGGCCCGTACCACGGGCCGTATCGTCGCCGACTCGGCGACTGGCGAACTGGCCGGCCTTGCCGGCGACGTCGATGCGGAAGCCGGCGACATGACGTACCAGGTCACCATCTCGTACGCGTTCGACGATGCCGCGATCCATTGATACAGCTGACTCGGGCGCAGGTCATCGGCTACCGGACGGCAGCGCAGGGGTTGCTGCGTGATACCGCGTCCGTCGGCGACCTGACCGTGCTCGACATCGGCGTACAGGACAGCAGCGGCTCCGGGGCCCTCGCGCTCGACGCGCGCCTGACGTCACCGCCCGATTGCAGTTCGCTGGCTCTCGCCTGGACGCTTCGTGGCGCGCCGCACCTGCATCGACGCCCTGAGCTCGACCGGCTGGCAGGAGCGCTGTGGCCCTTGTCGGACCCAGACGCGCTGGCTCGCCTGGACGCCTCGGCCAGCATGCGCAAGGCCGGCATCGGCGGGCTTTCCGGGTTCGGGGACGCGGTCGAGGCCATGCGACGCGTCGTGCGCGCTCCGACGGGCAAAGGCGCGGCGAGCACGGCCGTTACGGCTGCGACCGCACCTGCGCTGCACCGCTACTGTCGGGGCTGCCAGGCGACGCACATTTTCGAGGGATTATTCCGGCTGGTGAGCCTGCCCGCCGGCATCGAGCTCGAGCCCGGTAGTGCGCCGCCGGTCCTGGTGCCCCGAGACGGCGCGCCACATACTGCCGGGCCGGATCCGGATGCCGTGAGGCGGCTTATCCGCGCGTATCTGACGGTGCTCGGCCCGGCGACCCCGGCGGATGTGGCCGGCTATCTCGGCGCCCGTCGCGCGGATCTGATGAAGCTGTGGCCTGGCGACCTGGAAGAGGTCAGCGTCGACGGACGTACAGCCTGGCTGCCGAGCGAGGCGTTGACGGCTGCGCGGCAGGCCGGTCCGGCGCGGCTCACCCGGCTGCTCGGTCCGTTCGACCCGTACCTGCAGGCCCGCGATCGGGACCTGATCGTTCCGGACTCCGCGGTCCAGAAGACGCTCTGGCCGATTCTGGGCCGGCCCGGCGTGTTGTTCGTCGACGGCGAGGTTGTCGGCACCTGGCGACCGAAGTCGGCGAAGGCGCGCCTGGACATCACCGTCGAGCCGTTCGTGCCGCTCCCACCGCCGGTGCGACGCGCAGTGCGCGACGAGGCACAGCGGGTGGCTATCGTGCGCGGCGCCCACGACGTCAACGTGATCTGGTCCGAATAACGCGTAAGACGATGAGCGCTCGCGCGAAGAGTCCCGGCGCCGCGACGCGGCCGCGCCGAAGGCGCGTGCGGAGCTGCGGATTCAGCCGAGCGCAGCGAGTGGTGGAGACGGAGATCCGCTCAGCCGGGTTCTACACGGCGGCGCGACGTTTTCAATGCGCCGCGACGCCGCTTTGCGTCGAGCCGTCGCTGTCGCGCCGCCTGCGACGGACGCGTCGGCCGCCGGACCCGTTGCGGCGTCAGCGCAGCGGCGACCAATGCGGCCAGGCGCTCCCGAGCAGAGACGCGGTTGCGCAGCTGGGCGCGATGCTCGGATGCCGTAACTGTGAGCACCCCGTTGTTGAGCCGGCCACTCAGGCGGGCCAGCAACCGGGTGCGCTGTGACTCGCTGAGCGCAGCCGAAGCGGCGACGTCCCAGTGCAGCTCGACCCGGCTGTCGGTCGTGTTCACCGACTGACCACCCGGCCCAGACGAGCGGCTGAATCGCTCGATCAGTTCGTCCGCCGGGATCGTCAGCCCGTCGGGCAGGCCGCGGCCGGCCGGGAGCTGGAGATCGCCAGTGCGGATCACGGCACGGCGGGCGTCGCCTGCACCGCGGCCATCCACGCGACGACCTCGTCGGGATCGCGCGGCAGCGACCCCGACAGGTTCACCGGCGCGCCGTCGGTCACCAGGATGTCGTCCTCGATGCGCACCGCGAGCCCGCGAAGCTCAGCGGGAACGGTGCGGTCGTTCACCTGGAAGTACAGGCCCGGCTCCACGGTGAGCACGTAGCCGGTGCCCAGCGCGCCCTTCTTGTACATCTCCTCGCGCGCGAGTGCGCAGTCGTGTACGTCGATGCCGAGCATGTGTGACGTGCCGTGCAGCGTGTAGCGGCGGTGGAGTCCCGCCCCGGGACGCTCCGGGTCCTCGGCGCACGAGACGTCAGCTGTGACGGGCAGGATTCCCCACGAGTGCAGGTGGTCGGCGAGCACCCACATCGCGGCCTTGTGCGCAGCGAGAAAGTCGGCGCCTGCCTTGACCTCGGCGATACCGGCGGTTTGTGCTTCGTAGACGGCCCGGTAGACGCGCAGCTGTTCCGGCGTCCATTCGCCGCTGACCGGCATGGTGCGGGTGACGTCAGCGGTGTACAGCTCATCGGTCTCGACGCCCATGTCCGCGAGCAGCAGTTGCCCGGCCTCCACACGGCCGTCGTTGCGCCACCAGTGAAGCGTCGTGCCGTGGGCGCCGGCGCCGACGATCGACGTGTA
This sequence comes from Jatrophihabitantaceae bacterium, assembly GCA_035263725.1. Taxonomy (GTDB): domain Bacteria; phylum Actinomycetota; class Actinomycetes; order Mycobacteriales; family Jatrophihabitantaceae; genus DASXRA01. The sequence goes on from DATFRC010000005.1 coordinate 25,937, forward strand.
GCCGACCTCGTTGCCCTCGAGGCGGGCGCGGCGCCAGAACGTCCCCTCCAGCCAGCGCTCGCCGCGCTCGCCACCGCGGGAAAGCAGCACCGGCAACTCGCGCGCCACGTCGGCGAACCCTAGGGCGGTCGCGTCACACGCCGCTCGCAGCCGCGCGACCTCCCACTCGTCCTTGACCAGGCGCAGCTCGTCGAGCACCTCGTCGAGCTTCTTGTCGTCGGCACGCGGGAAGAGCGCGTCGACCTCCGGGTCGAAGCCCGTCAGCACTGCGCAGTCACGGTCGCGCCACGCCGCGACGTCCGTCTGCAGCTCGCTGCGGGGCCGGGTCGTGATGCCGAGCGCCTCGGCTGTTCCGGAGGGCGACGGCACGTTGCCGACCCATAGTGCCCCGTGCGCGCGATCGGTGAAGTATTCGAGTTGGCCGGGCGGTGCGTAGTCGACGACATACAGCACGCTGTCGTGGCCTGTCGACGTCGGCATCATGACGAGCACGGCGCTCTCGACCGTTTCGCCGGTGAGCCAGGTGAAGGAGCTGGCCGCACGGAAGGCGAAGTAAGTGTCGTTCGCGCGGACGATCGGCGCGCCCGCCGGGACGATCACGAGCTGGCCGGGGAATGCCGCCGACAGCGCCGCGCGCCGCGGTGCGGTGTAGGGAATGCCGTCCGGACGAGCCGGGTGCGGCATGGCCGGCGCCGGATCCCAGTCCTGGGCGATCGCGGCGCGCAGCTCCTCGGACATCGGCTGATCGTGCGACGCTTGGGATTGGGTGTCACCGGGGCTCGTCATGGCTCGAGTCTATGGCGGACTGGCAAGGCGAGATTCGCCCTTGTGTCAAGCCTGTGTTGGTGTTGTTCGAAGGGCTACGCCCAAGTGCTGATTCGCAATATCCTCTGGCGAATGCGACGTGCTCCAACCCTGCTGGTCGCGCTCTGCGCGGCGCTCGTCGAGTTGATCGTGCTGGCGGCTGCCGGCAATCAGTGGGTCTATGACCACCTCATCAAGCACGAATCCACCAGTGAACTTGCGCGTACTCAGCGGCTCAAGGCGACCCTCACCAGCTTCTCCTGGCGATTCACGCCGCAGGACCACCAACGGATGCTGTGGCTCGGCGAGATCGTCTCGGTGGTTGGCCTGGTCATCGTCGTGTTCCTACTGGTGTTCGCGCTTGTGGCGCCGATACGCGGACCGCGCAGCTTCGTCACGGTGTTCCTGGGGACCTGGGGCATCGTCTTCGGCGTCACCCAGATCGCCGCGATCGGACGCCTCATGATCGGCTACGGCGATGTCTTCCACCCGAAGGACACCGACGGCTTGGGCCGTTGGTGGTACTCGGTGTTCAGCGGGCCGACGGCGGAGACGGTGCTTTTCAGCGCCGTGTCCGGGCTCCTCGTCGCCATTGTGGCCGGCGTCGTGGCAGTCATCACGAGTCGTGGGACGGACGAATTCGACGAGTCCGGGATGCCCGTGCCGTACGGCGAGCCGCCCGCCTGGTCAGCGCCCCTCGGCTCGACGCAGGCCATGGGTATGCCGGGTCAGCCGCAGCCCGGCTGGCCGGCCCCCGAGCCGGAACCACCGCCGTGGCCGCAGCCCTGGGCGCCGCCGCCGGCCCGCGACCCCGACACCGAGCGTGGAAACGAGTGGCGGAGCGTCACCGAGACGACGGGCGTCACTCCGGCGCTCCCGCCGGAGGCTGCGCTGCCGCCCGAGCCCACGTCGGAGATCACCAGGCCGCGTCAGTCCACGACCGACTTGCCCGGCCGGGCACCGGGAGGCACCGCTCGGTTACCGCTGCCCGAGGACGAGCGTCCCCGCGGGATAGCGCGCTGACTTTTCTCAGATCGGTGTAAACGAGACGCGGCGTTTCTCGGCGCGCCGCGGTCAGGTGCCCCCCTCTGGCAGGGCCAAGATAGGTGGTGCATGCTGTGGGCCTGCAACCCTCAGTACCGCCCCGATCCTTCGCGCCCGCACCGCTAGCCGGTCGGGCGGACCGGTCGTCCGGACCCCAGCCCTGAGAGAGGTAGTAGCACGGTGGACCAGACCGCCAGCGGACAATCCCCAGTCGGGTTCGAGAAGATGCGCGCGATGCTGGCCCGCGCGTCGGACCTGCATGCCGGCGAGCAGCGTCAGATGTTCGACCTGCTTGAAGAGATCAGAATTCGGCTCGTGCCGCTCGAAGCGATCGCGGACGAGAGCCGGACGCGCGTCGCGGCGACGCAAGACAACGTCGCAGGCATTCAGCAGCGGCTCACCGAATTGCCCGACCGCACCGAGGTCAGTGTCATCGCCGAGCGGCTCGACGAGTCGCTCGCCCGCATCGACGCGCAGGACACTGTGCTCACGCGCGTCATCGAGGCGGTGACGGCACTCAGCGAGCGGGTGGGCGCCCCGCTCGACGCGCTGGAGGGTCGCCTCGAGGGGGTGGCCGGACGCTTCGAAGGTGTGTCGGGCCGCCTGGACGGACTCGATGACCGGCTCCAGCACCTGCACTCCAGGCTGGACGAAACCGATGAGACCGTTGCGCGCACCCAAAGCGCCGTCGAGCAGCTTCCGGCGCAGCTCGATCCAGCCGCCGTACACCGGCGCTTCGACGAGCTGTCCGCGAGCCTGCACCAGCGCCTCGACGCGGAGATGGCGGGCGTGCACGGCCGCTTCGGCGAGGTCTTGGCGCGACCGGCCGTGGACCCGTCGGAGCGCCTGGATGCGTTGGCGGCACGCATCGAGCAGATCGCGGAACGTCTCGAGGCGGCCCACGTCCGGGTCAAGGCTGTCGAGGACACCATTCACGCAGGGGTCGGATCGTTGTCCGGGGCCATCGAGAACGGCGTGGACAAGATCGACCGCAGCGTCGATTCGCGACCGGACCGTAACGAGCTCGCTCGGGTGTTGCGCGACTCGCAACACGACTCCGAGAGGCGCATCACGCAACAGCTCGACGGTGCGCTCGCCGACTTCGCCGAGGTGATGCTGGGCGGGCAGTCCGTCAACATGAAAGGGGCGGGCGCACGTCCGGGTGGTCGCAAGGCGGCCAAGAAAAGTGACGAGGACGAGGACTGATTTCGTTCCTGTCGAACAGGTCTACGAGCCGGAGTCCGTTCTCGTCGCGCGACCAGTAGCCAATCAGCCGCCAGCGGCAGCGCGGGCGCCGGCACGGGCGAAGGCCCGCAAGCAGGCGACAAGACAGCCGGCTGCCGCTGCCCGCCAACCCGGGTCGAAGGCAACGTCGCCCAAGGCCGCCGAGCCGGCGGGCACCACCAAGCAGGCGCAAGCCAAGGCGAACGCATCACGCAAGGCAACAACAGCCAAGCGGACGGCGGTGCCTGCCAAGGCTGCCGCGTCGCGTTCGGCGGTCGGTAAGGCGTCAGGGCGATAGTCGGCGCGACGGCGGCCCGGTCGGCGCCCCGTCGAGCACGGTGAACGTGATGCCGGCCTTGATGAGGCGTTCGGTAAGCGCATCGCCCATTGCGGCGGCCGGGGTGACCTGCCCGGCCGCCGGCGGCAGCCCGCCCGCCACCAGGCACAGCGCCGACTCGGCGAGCATTTTCGCGGACTCGGCGTAACCGGGGTCGCCGCCGGCGACTTCGGTGATGACCCGCTCGCCGCCGCCTTCTCCGACGAAGCGCACCGTGAACCAGCTGCGTGCGCGCCGTTGCGGCGAAGGCCCCGACCCGGACGGAATCCGGCGCTCGAGCCAGCGCCGCGTCGGCGGCAGCTGCGCGAGCGCCGCGATGCCGGCGAGAGTGCTCACGCCGCCGAGTACGGACGGCAGCCGCCGGACGGCGGCGTAGTGGGTGTAGGTGAAGTCCGGGCCGTACCGCTCCAGGGCCCGTGCCGACCGGGCGATGACCTGGCCGTCGATCGTCGGCAGCGGCACTGCCCACGCCTGTGCGTCCGCGTCGCGGTGCAGCCGGCCGGGCACGGCCCGGGCGCGCCTGCCCGGTGGGCGCGGCTCCCTGCGTCTCCGCTCACGGGAGGCCGCGATCGCGGGACGCATCCGGGAGAAGCTGGTGATGGCGGACTGGTACGTCCCGCCGGAGATCGCGCCGGAGGCGCGCACGAAGCCGCGCACCCGCAGCGGCACACCCTCCGGCAGTTGCCGCACGGTGAAGTACGCACCCAGGTCGTGAGGTAGCGAATCGAAACCACAGCTGTGCACCAGGCGGGCCCGCGTTTCAACTGCGCGCTGGTGGTACCGCACGTAGCAACGGTCGACGAACTCCGGCTCGCCGGCGAGGTCGACGTAGTCGGTGCCCTCGTCCGCGCACGCTGCGACGAGTGGTTCGCCGTGCTGGACGTAGGGGCCGACCGTCGAGGCCAGCACCCGCGTGCTGCGCGCCAGCTCGTGCAGTGAGTCGGGATCGGACGCGTCGGCGGACAGCAACGGTAGCCCCGTCCAGAGCACGCCGAGCTGGTCTCGCACGAGCTCGAGCTTGCGGCGGTTCCGTCCTGCGAGCGCCCAGCTGGCAGTGGGCGGGACCGCCCGGGCGAGGTACTCGGCGGTGAGGCCCCCGGCGAAGCCGGTCGCGCCGAACAGCACGAGGTCATACGGGCGTCGGCTCACGAAGGCGACGATGCCACAGTGGTAAGCGTGAGCAATCACCTGGCGACAGCCACCAGCCCATACCTGCGCCAACACGCCGACAACCCTGTCGACTGGTGGCCGTGGAGTGACGAAGCGCTAGCCGAGGCGCGCCGCCGCGACGTGCCGATCCTGTTGTCGATCGGATACGCGGCCTGCCACTGGTGTCACGTCATGGCACACGACTCGTTCGAGGATGCCGATGTGGCCGCCCTGATGAACGAACACTTCGTCAACATCAAGGTTGACCGGGAAGAGCGTCCGGACATCGACGCCGTCTACATGGAGGCGACGACGGCGCTCACCGGACAGGGTGGCTGGCCGATGACGGCTCTGCTCACTCCCACCGGTGAGCCGTTCTTCGCCGGGACGTTCTTCCCGAAGGCGCAGTTCCTGCGGCTGCTGGCATCCGCCGCGCAAGCATGGGCCAACGACCGTGCGGAGGTGCTCGCCGCCGGCCAGCGCATCGCCGATGCCCTGGCGCAGGAGGCTGCCGGCCCACCGGCGGGTCACACACCCGGTACTGACGAGCTCGATGTCGCCGCTGCCCGACTGGGCGCCGACTTCGACGCCGTACACGGCGGGTTCGGCCGGGCGCCGAAGTTTCCGCCGTCGATGGTGCTCGAGTTCCTGCTGCGCCATCACGAACGAACCGGCGACGCCACGTCGCTTTCCATGGTCGAGCGCACCTGCGAGGCGATGGCCCGCGGCGGTATGTACGACCAGCTGGCCGGCGGGTTCGCGCGCTACTCGGTCGACGAGGCATGGGTGGTGCCCCACTTCGAGAAGATGCTCTACGACAACGCGCTGCTGCTGCGGGTATATCTGCACTGGTGGCGCCGCGGCGGGTCAGGGCTTGCCGAGCGCATCGCTCGGGAGACGGCCGAGTTCCTGCTGCGCGACCTGCGCACTCCGCAGGGCGGTTTCGCGTCGGCGCTCGATGCCGACACCGAGGGTGTCGAAGGCCTGACTTACGTCTGGACGCCGGCGCAGTTGCGAGAGGTGCTCGGCGCCGACGCCCCGGCCGCGGCGCGGTTATTCGCGGTTACCGACGCAGGGACGTTCGAGCACGGCGCCTCCACCCTGCAGCTGCGTCACGATCCGACGGATCGTCCACAGTGGACCGGTCTTCGCGCTCGGCTGCTGGCAGCACGGCTCAACCGTCCGCAACCAGCCCGTGACGACAAGGTGATTACTGCGTGGAACGGCTTGGCGATCGCGGCATTGTCCGAGGCCGGCGTCCTGCTCGGCGAACCGTCCTATGTGGACGCTGCGTCAGCATGTGCAGCTCTGCTTACCGGGACGCACCTCGTCAGTGGCAGGCTGCGCCGCACGTCGCGTGATGGGATTGCGGGCGACGCGGCGGGCATCGCAGATGACTACGGCGACCTGGCCGAGGGGCTGCTCGCACTACATCAGGCGAGCGCCGATCCGCGCTGGCTGCGCCAGGCCGGCGAGCTGCTCGATGCCGCGCTCGAACATTTCGCCGACGGTGACGGGGGATTCTTCGATACGGCGGATGACGCCGAACGTCTGATCCGACGGCCGAAGGACCCGACGGACAACGCAACGCCGTCCGGCCAGAGCGCACTTGCACAGGCGCTGCTGACGTACTCGGCGCTGACCGGGTCGACACGCTACCGGGACGCTGCCGCGGCCGCGTTGACCGTGGTCTCGTCCGTGGGCGTAGAGCATCCGCGGTTCCTCGGCTGGGCGCTGGCCGCGGCCGAGGCCCTGGTGAGCGGACCGCTGCAGATCGCCATCGTCGGAGAGCCGGACGGTGGCGAACTCGGGACGACCGCATGGCGGCATCGCCCGCCGGGCGCCGTTGTCGTCTCCGGTGAGCCGAACGCGGCCGGAGTGCCGCTGCTCCTGGGCCGCCCGCTCGTGGCTGAGCAGGCGGCCGCGTACGTGTGCCGTGGGATGGTCTGCGACGCCCCTGTCACCGACGTCGCCCGACTCCTAGCGGCGCTGCAGAACTAATCCGCCGGATTCGGCTCTGCGGGTGCGCCGCTCGCTGACGCTCGGGCGCGAGCCTCGAGCCGAGCCTCACTGCCGCTCGGACCGCGCAGCGCCCGGCGGCTCTTCGCGCGAGCGCTCATCGCCTGACGGTCCGGGTTGGCGTGCGCCGCCTTCCGTTGTACGGCGCGAGCGCTCATCGCGTTGAGCCAAGCTCCGACATCGCGTCGGCGTCAGACGGTTTGGGTGTCGGTATCGCCGAGGTCTGGGCCCTCGGCACGCAACTTGTCGACCTCGGACATCGCTGCGCGCAGACTGGCCAGCCACTCGTCGCTGTGTTCGCCTACCAGGCGTACGCACCAGGCCAGCGCCTCTGAGCGAGAGCGGGCCACGCCGGCGTCGACCAGAGTGTCCAGTACCTGGCGCTCCGTCTGCCGCAGCCGGGTCATGACCGGCACCGACAGGTGGGTGAACAGCACCCGGGTCTCGCCGATCGAGGCGCCCCAGGCGACCTTTCGCCCGTACCGAGCCTCAGCCTCGTCGGCGATCTGCATGCGCTTCTCGCGCGTCTCTTCGCGGAACCGGCTGATGCGGCCGGCCGTGGCCTCACTGGCGTCGTCCCCCGGTGGCGGCAGTTCGCCGATCACGACGATCTCCTCGCGGTCGACGGTGACCGTCGGCGGCTCAGTGAACCAGTCGTCGGGAAGTCGGCCGCGCAGCCATGCCTCGGCGCCGTCTGCCGGCGGGAGGTCGGCTTGCTGCCAGCCGCCGGGGCGGCCGAAGCCGCGTCCGCGCCCGCCGTGTCGCCGCGGGCCGAACCCGCCGTGGTGGTGGCGCCGCTCACCGCGCTCGTGCTCTGCATAGTGTTCGTGTTCGTACATCATTTCACCTCCTCGCATTACACGATTACATCGTTACACAGACTCGTAGTTGTTGCAAGCCGGCGCCTTTACGAGGGGCCTTAAGCTAGATGCCCGTGGGAATGCGCTCGCTCATCTACTCGGCCTACGAGCGACGGTTGCGCTCCCAGCTGGCAGGCCATCCTGTGCCCAGGCACGTCGCCGTGATGCTCGACGGCAACCGGCGCTGGGCCCGTGCGGCGGGCTTCGAGGACGTCACCGAGGGACATCTCGCCGGCGCGGCGCACATCGCGCACCTGCTGGACTGGTGCACCGAAGTGGGCGTCGAGCACGTCACGCTGTGGCTGCTGTCCACGGACAACCTCAGCCGTCCGACAGATGAACTCGAGCCGCTGCTGCGCATCATCGAAGGTGTCGTCGACGAACTCTCCGCAGGCGGCAAGGCGTGGCGGATCAGTGTTGTCGGTGCGCTCGACCTGCTGCCCGAACAGACCGCCAGCGCGCTCAAGGCCGCCGAAGAGCGCACTGTCGACCGGCGTGGCCTCTCGGTGAACGTCGCGGTCGGATACGGCGGCCGCCGTGAGATCGCGGACGCCGTGCGGTCGCTGTTGTACGAGCACGCCAGCTCCGGAACGTCCATCGAAGAGTTGGCGGAGTTCATCGATGTCGACCACATCGCCGAGCACCTCTATACGAGGGGCCAGCCGGACCCGGACCTCGTCATCCGCACGTCAGGCGAACAACGCCTCGGCGGGTTTCTGCTGTGGCAGTCCGTGCACTCCGAGTTCTACTTCTGCGACGCGCTGTGGCCGGACTTCCGCAAGGTCGACTTCCTGCGCGCGCTACGCGACTACGCCCGCCGAGAACGCCGCTACGGTACTTAATCCGCCGGATTCGTCTCTCGGGTGCGCGGCTCGCTGGCGCTCGGGCGCGAGCCTCGGAGCCGAGCCTCGCTTCGCTCGGCCGGCGTTGCGGCCGGCGGGCTCTTGGCGCGAGCGCTCATCGCTGCCCAGTGTTAGCCAACTCGTTTCATGTCGGTAACCGCGTGGCTTCCGAAATGACGAAGATTGGCGCCGTACGGTCCGTCATGGCGACAATGGCTCACGTACGACCTACATATCGCCCGCCGGGGAGGTCCCGCACGGTGCTGACGAACCGCACGAGTGCCCCGGCCTTTCGGCGCCGTTGTCGCCGCCGCTCCGGACGGGGCGCTAGCCCCGCCACCTCAGCCCGCCGGCCCCATTTCGTCTATCCACCCTGGAGGGTCCGATGACCCCTGCCCTCGAACCGCAGCAGGCGCCTGCGGTACGCACCTTCGTGATCGACACGTCCGTCCTGCTCTCCGACCCCGGGGCGCTGGGCCGCTTCGGCGAGCACGACGTGGTGGTGCCGCTGGTCGTGATCAGTGAGCTCGAGGGCAAACGGCACCACCCGGAACTGGGCTGGTTCGCGCGGCAAACGCTGCGCTCGCTGGACGATCTGCGCATCAGGTACGGCCGCCTCGATGCGCCGGTGCCGATCGGTGACGCCGGCGGGACGCTTTCGGTCGAGCTGAACCACGCGGACATCTCCGCGCTGCCGGCAGGATTCCGCGTCGAGAGCAACGACTCGCGCATCCTCGCCGTCGCGCTCAATCTCGCCGCGGAGGGACGCGACGTCACGCTCGTCACCAAGGACATGCCGCTTCGGGTGAAGGCGGCCTCCGTCGGCGTCAAGGCCGACGAATACAACACGTCAGGACCGGTCGATTCCGGCTGGACGGGCATGGCCGAGCTGTCCGTGGCTGCCGCCACGATCGATGCTCTCTACAGCGGCGAGCGGCTGCCGATCGCCGACCACGCGGCGCTGCTCGATGCCGCCGAGCTGCCCTGCCACACCGGTCTGGTGCTGCACTCCGAGCGCGGCTCAGCGCTGGCCCGCGTCACCGCGGACAAGCAGATCCGTCTCGTCCGCGGGGACCGCGAAGCATTCGGCATCCATGGGCGCTCGGCCGAGCAGCGGGTGGCCCTGGACCTGCTGCTCGACCCCGACATCGGCATCGTTTCGCTCGGCGGGCGGGCCGGCACAGGGAAATCGGCGCTTGCGCTGTGCGCCGGACTGGAAGCCGTCCTGGAACGGCAGGCGCACAAGCGGGTCGTGGTATTCCGGCCGCTGTACGCGGTGGGCGGGCAGGATCTCGGTTATCTGCCGGGTAGCGAGGGCGAGAAGATGGCGCCCTGGGCGCAGGCGGTGTTCGACACGCTCGGGGCGCTGGTCAGCCGCGACGTCATCGACGAGGTCCTGGACCGGGACATGCTCGAGGTGCTGCCACTCACCCATATCCGGGGTCGCTCGCTACACGATTCGTTCGTCATCGTGGACGAGGCGCAGTCGCTGGAGCGCAACGTGCTGCTCACCGTGCTGTCCCGGATCGGTACCGGCTCCCGAGTGGTGCTCACCCACGACGTCGCGCAGCGCGACAACCTGCGCGTTGGACGGCACGACGGCGTGGCGGCAGTGATCGAGGCACTGCGTGGGCATCCGCTGTTCGCGCACGTGACGCTGACCCGCTCGGAGCGTTCGCCGATCGCGGCGCTGGTCACCGAGATGCTGGAAGGGCTGCCGCTCTAGCCGCGCGAACACGGTGGGCGGCGTGGCTACTGCGTCGTCGGAATGTCGGCGCCCGAGGGCATACCGCTCGTCACGTAGGCGTCGTATCGCGATCGCCAGGGCGTGGCGGACTCGGCATGTGGGCCGCCGCCAGGGCGCCCGGAGAGCAGCTTGGCAAGTTCGTCGAGGCAGACGTCCCAGCCCGCGGCGTTGCGAGCCGCGGCGGACCTGTCTGCCAGCACGTTGATCAAGACCAGTCGGCACTGCCCGGCAGCGAGCGACTCGAGTTCGAGGTGCAGCTCGTCGCCGCCCCACGTGTAGGCAAGTCGGCGTGGCGGATCGTAGGCGAGCACGACGCCGGTCTGTTGCGAGGTGTGCGGGTCAGCGGAGAACGAGATCGTGCCCCCGGTGTGTCGCTCGATCTCGACCGACGACGGGAACCAGTGCACGAGCTCATCGGGATCGCTGATCGCTGCCCAGACGCGCTCGACGGGGTGGGCGTAGGTGCGTTCGAACCGGACGGCGGGGCGTCCTTCGAACTCGATGAAGCTACCGAGATCCATCGCGTCTCCTCCGTTTCGTCGTCTTGTCCAGGTGGCGGCCGAGTTCGTCGAGGTGCTCGTTCCACAGCTGCCGGTACGGAGCGAGCCACGCATCGAGTTCGGCCAGCGGTGCGGGGTCGATCGCATAGATGCGGCGCTGGGCATCCGGCAGCACGGTGACAAGCCCCGCCTCGCGGAGGACCCGCAGGTGCTTGGACGTCGTCGGCTGGCTCAATTTCAGTGCATCGACGAGTTCACCGACTGCCCGCGGTCGCTGACGAAGCAGGTCGAGAGCGGCACGCCGCTTCGGATCCGTGAGCGCCACCCATGTTGCCTCGGCCATGCATGCAATATGCCGACACTCGCATATGCCTGTCAAGGCATGAAGCGTTCGTTCGCGGCCGCGCGCACCCCGGTCCGGGAGCCGAGTCGCGGCTGAGGCAAGCTGTTAGCGCGTATGCGTGTCGCGGATGTGGAGGTAAGGGATGACGCACGGCGGTGGGCCGTGGGGTGATCCGAACGGCGATTGGGGCACGCCGACGACCTACGGGTCGCGGCCTCCGGGGGGTGGCGGACAACGACGCCGGCCCATCGGCACCGGGACCTTGCTGGCGATCGGCGCCGTTGTCGTAATCGGCGTGGTGGCCGCCCTGGCCGCGGTGCGCATCAGCCACCGCGACCATTCGACCGCGGCGAGCTCGCACACCACACCGCACGGGTCCGCGGCGTCCGGCGCCCCGACGCAGCACAGCAGTGCATCGCCGCCGCCGGTGGCCACCACACCCGTCCACGTGAGCCTGTTCGAGGGCGACGGGCAGACCTACGGCATAGGCATGCCGATCATCGCCCAGTTCTCGAAGAAGGTCACCAATGCGCACGCGTTCGACAACGCGGTGAAGGTGACGGTCAACGGCCAGCCGGCGAGCGGCGCCTGGTTCTGGGTGAACTCGAACTCCGGCTACGCCATGGAGGCGCACTACCGACCCGAACAGTTCTGGCCGGCACACTCGAAGATCGAGATGACCATGCCGCTCAAGGGCATCAGCGCCGGAACCGGACTAGCGTTCGACGACAGCCTGACCCTGTCGATGAACATCGGCGCAGCTCACGTCTCGACCGTCGACGGTGGGAGTGAGCAGATGCGGGTGACGTCCGACGGGCAGACGGTCAAGACGTTCCCGGTGTCGCTGGGTAAGGCGTCGACGCCCACGTACCTGGGCACCAAGGTCGTGATGGCGAAGAAGAACCCGCAGCACATGGTGAGCGCTCCGGGCGAGGCGAACCCGTACTCGCTGAACGTGCCGTGGTCGGTGCGGGTCACCAACTCCGGGGAGTTCGTGCACGCCGCGGCATGGAACACCGGCAACATCGGCGCTCGCAGCACGTCCCACGGCTGCACGAACCTGAACGTCGACGATGCCAAGTGGTTCTACAACTTCTCGATCATCGGCGACGTCGTGCAGTACGCGAACACCGGCACGTCCAACGTCATGCCGTCCTGGGACGGCCTCGGCGATTGGAACGTGCCGTGGTCGCAATGGCAGGCCGGCAACCTGCTCAAGAACTGACCGGTGCGGCTCAGCCGCTCTTACGGCGGAACGCGCGCCGGGTTGCCGCCGGGCCGTGTTCGCCGTGGATCTTCGCGGTCTCGCGGGCTTCGGCGTCGCGCTTCTCCTGGTGGCTGCGCTTGCGCTCCAGCGCCTCGCGGAACTTGTCCTTGACCTCGTCGGTTTCGGGATGCTCTGGACTCACATGGACAGCGTGGCACGTCCGTCAACTGCGTCTGCGTCAGCTATGCGGACGGCCCGCCACCCTGCCGGCGTAGGTTACTCGCCAGTAGCACACCGTCGTTTCTGGAACTTCGACGAGGTCCCTATCGTTAGCCAGCAAGGGGCAACATCCATAGGAGGCAGCTAGCCGTGACCAACGCCGTTCTCACCAGGTACGCGGAGAAGACGTCCGTGCGTCAGCCGCCACCGGTCGACGACCTCGAGCGGACGTACCGGCAGCCCTCCTACGGCGGTCCGACACCGCCGCCTGATGACATCACCAAGGGCTACGGCGGCAGCAGCGGGTTCGGCGGCGGCATCCCGGTCGCGCCGACCCGATACATGACGCTCGACGACGTCATCGTGCGTACCGGCGCGATGCTCGGCGTGCTCTTGCTCGCCGGCGCCGCCACCTGGGTGCTCACGCCGGAGAGCTCCGCCGGTGCGCTCATTGCCGTCGGCGCCCTCGGCGGTCTGGGGCTCGGGCTGTACATGGCCTTCACCATGCGCGCCAGCGCGGTCACCGCGTTGCTGTACGCGGCGCTCCAGGGCGTGGCGCTCGGTGCCATCAGCCGGGCGTTCGAGCAGTGGCGGCACGGCATCGTCGTGCAGGCGCTCACCGGCACGGTGCTGGTGGCGGGCGGCATGCTGATCGCTTATCGCATCGGAGCCATCCGGGTCACACCACGGTTCACCAAGATCGTGTTCGCGTCCACCCTCGGCGTGGTCGGGCTGATGCTCGTCAACGGCATCGCGTACCTGTTCCACCCAGGTGGATTGGGGCTGCGCGACGGCGGCGCGCTAGCGATCCTGTTCAGCCTGCTGTGCATCGGCATCGCGGCGATGAACCTCGCCGTCGACTTCGAGGTCATCCAGCAGGGCATCCGCAACGGGGCCGACGAGAAGTTCGCGTGGTACGCGTCGTTCGGGCTGACCGTCACGCTCGTGTGGCTGTACCTGGAAATCCTGCGGCTACTCGGCTACCTCCGCGACTGATATCCCGCGCTCATCGCGTGCGGGTCAGCTTGCGTCTGCGACCGTCCTGGCTTGCTCCGGCGACGTCTGCACCGGATAGCGGGGGAGACGCCGTCGTAGCCGCGCCCACCGGCCACGGCGTCCCTCGGTCTCGCCGTGAACCTCGGTGCCGGCGACCTCCGTGCCTGGCCGCGCGGCAGCCTGCACCGCGGCCTTCGCCACGGGACGTGCGCGCCGGGTCGTGAACGGGCTGGCCGACCGAGACCGGGTGCGCAGGCCCAGGGCATCCAGGGCAGACGGCAGGATCGCGTCCGCCGCATGCGCGTAACCCTGCGCGGACGGGTGGAACTGGTCGTCGCTGAACAGGTCACGTCGCTGTGCGAACAGCGGGCCCAGCAGATCGCCGAGCGATACGGTGCGCCCGCCCGCCTCGACCACGGCGATGGTCTGCTGGGCGGCGAGATGGCGCGAGAGCCGCCGCGCGATCGAGCGCAGCGGTTGGGCGATCGGACGGATCGTGCCGAGGTCCGGGCACGTGCCCACCACCACCTCCGCGCCGCTTCGACGCAGCGCACGGACCGCGTCGCCCAGATAGCGCACCGACTCGGCCGGCTTGATGCGATGCGTGACGTCGTTGGTGCCGATCACGATGACGGCCAGATCGAGGTGATCGATCAGCCGGGCCACCTGCTCGGGCAGCGTCCGCGACTCGGCGCCTACCACGGCTACGTTCGTCAGATGCACCGGTCGGCGCGCGACCGCGGAGATGCCAATGGCGATGCGTGCGCCCGGCGTCTCGACATCGCGGTGCACGCCGTAGCCGACCGCCCCCGAGTCGCCCAGCATCGCCATGCGGATGGGCGTTCGGGTGGGGATCACGCCGGCGGCCGTCCACGTCGTGTCGTGCGACACCGGGGGATCGGTCTCGGCAGGCTGGATGCGCCGTCGCGCCAGCCTGCTCTCACCCACAATGACCCCGTAGAGGGCCGCTCCACCCACGACCCCGAGCAGCCCCACGCCACCGCCGCCGTACGCGGCGGCCGTCGCGATACGCCGCGCTCGACCTACTCGGTTCATGCCCACCCCTGCTCGCCCCCGCGACCTCGAACTACTGAGGTTAACCTCTGCCGCATGGGTTACTACGAGTCGTTGGTCGACCTGATCGGCAACACCCCGCTGGTGCGGCTGCGCAGCGTCACAGAGGGCCTTCCCGCCACCGTGCTGGCGAAGGTCGAGTACTTCAATCCGGGCGGCTCGGTGAAGGACCGTATCGCCGTGCGCATGATCGACGCCGCAGAGCAGTCGGGCGAGTTGAAGCCGGGCGGCACCATCGTGGAGCCGACGTCCGGCAACACCGGCATAGGTCTCGCCATCGTCGCGCAACAGCGCGGTTACCAGTGCATCTTCGTATGCCCGGACAAGGTCAGCACCGACAAGATCAATACGTTGCGTGCGTACGGTGCAGACGTCGTGGTATGCCCGACTGCGGTAGCCCCTGAGGACCCGCGCTCGTACTACAACGTCTCGGACCGGCTGGCTCGCGAGACCCCCGGAGGGTGGAAACCCGACCAGTACGCCAACCCGAACAACCCGCGCTCGCACTATGAGACGACCGGCCCGGAGCTCTGGGCACAGACCGAGGGACGCATCACGCACTTCGTCGCCGGCGTAGGCACCGGAGGCACGATCAGCGGCGTCGGGCGCTACCTCAAGGACGTGTCCGACGGGCGCGTGCGGGTGATCGGCGCCGACCCCGACGGGTCGGTGTACTCGGGCGGCACCGGACGTCCGTACTTGGTCGAGGGCGTCGGGGAGGACTTCTGGCCGACCACGTATGACCGCGATGTCTGCGACGAGATCATCGCCGTGTCGGACCGCGACTCGTTCGACATGACCCGTCGGCTGGCGCGCGAGGAGGGGCTGCTCGTGGGGGGCTCGTGCGGCATGGCGGCCGTGGCGGCGTTGCGCGCGTCGGTGGGCTTGGGCGCGGACGCACTGGTCGTCGTGCTGCTGCCGGACGGCGGGCGCGGCTACCTGTCGAAGATCTTCAACGACGAGTGGATGGCAGACTACGGATTCCTGCAGTCACCTGGGCAGGAGACGGTCGGCGACGTGCTGCGGCAGAAGTCGGGGGAGGTGCCGCCGCTGGTGCACGCGCACCCCAACGAGACGGTGCGCGAGGCGATCGACATCCTGCGCGAGTACGGCGTCTCTCAGATGCCGGTGGTCAAGGCCGAACCACCCATCACAGCAGGCGAGGTGGTCGGCTCAGTGTCGGAGCGGGTCCTGCTCGACGCGCTGTTCGCCGGCAAGGCGTCGCTCGCCGACGCATTGGAGCGGCACATGTCGCCGCCGCTGCCCATCATCGGGTCCGGTGAGCCCGTCTCGGCCGCGATCGACGCCCTAGGGGCGGCCGACGCGCTGCTCGTGCATATCGACGGCAAGCCCGCTGGAGTGATCACCCGGCAGGACCTCCTGGGTCACCTCACGCAATCCGCCGGATGAGTCCCTCAGCGCCTGCCCGCGCGGGCGGACGGCGCTCATCGCACGACGGCCGGGGCGACAGCTTTCGCCAGCGCCTCGACCAGGTCCACGCCGGTGGCAAAGTCGGGGCCGTGCTGGGTGAGCACCGCCATCAACACCTGCTGGTGATGCACCGTGACGATGCCGACGCTGTTGACGAGCCACCGGTCGTCGTCGCCTAGGCCGTCCGGATTGTCTTCCTCGACGGAGAGCCCCCATTCTTGTTGGCAAAGGTCGTGCCGGGATCGGCAACCACGCCCACACCCCAGCGCTGATCGTCCTCGACATTGCGCATGAATTCGAGCACCAGCGAGCGGCCATACGCATGCAACGGGGCGGGCTGGAGCAAGTTCTGGAGCAGGACGATCCAGTCGGTGGCGCTCGTCTGGGTCAGGCCTTTGAAGTCGGGCTTGGGTCCCGGAATTGTGTGCGTCAGGCCGAGGCGTGGCCCGGATGCGACCTGTCTGTCCCGGCCCCCGATCGCGTAGTAGAGATCCTCGGCGGCATCGTTGTCGCTGTTCTCGATCATCGTGCGAGCGGTGTCGGTCTCGTCATCGGATAGCTGCGTCCCGCGGTCCTGGTGCTGCAGCAACAGGGTCTCGAGGATGTCCAGCTTGACGACGCTGCCGGTGAGCATGCCGCCGGTAGCTCCGTAGCGGTACGAGGCCCCGGTGGCCGTGTTCAGCGCTGCGACGGACACCCCGCCGGCGGGACCTGGGCGGCCAGTGCCCGCACCTGGCGGTCGGCCGCCGCGCGCGGGGCAGGCGGCGTGCTTCGGGCCGGCCGAGACGAGGGCGCACTGGTCGTGGCTGGGCTGGTCGTGGCCAGATTGGTCGTGACCGGGGGCGTGGACGCGAAAGTCGTCGGCGGACTCGACAGCGCGATTTGGTGGGCTGACGGCCCGTTTGTATGGGCAAGTACTACGGCGCCGACTGCGACGGCTGCCACGAGTAGCGCCGCCGCGACCACCGCGCCGCGGGCGCGCCAGCCGCTCGGGGTCACCCGGACTCGGCGACGACGGCCGGGGTGATCGCCCGCACGAGCGCCTCAACGAGGCGCACTCCGCCGGCGTAGTCCGGGCCATGCTGTGTGAACGCGGACAGCAGCACCTGCTGCCCGTGCACCGTGACGATTCCGACACTGTTGACCAGCCACAAGCCGTCGTCGTTCTCGCTTGCGTCGTTGTCGTTGTCGACGGACAGCCAGCCGTTCTTCAGGGCGACCGTGCTGCCCGGGTCGGCCACAACGCTGACCCCCCAACGCTGATCCGACTCGACGTTGCGCATCAGGCGCAGCGCAAGGGAGCGAGAGTACGCGTTGAGTGGGCGGTCACGGACGAGGTTTTGCAGCAACGCGATGCCGTCCGTCGCGTTGGTGGCGGTCAGCGCCGGATCGGAGTAGCCAGGGATGCTCTGGTTCAGGCCGAGCCGCGGAAACGCGTCCACCAGCGCATCGCGGCCGCCGGCGTCCAGGAACAGGCTGTACTCGGCCTTGTTGTCGCTGTTCTCGATCATCGGCGTGACGAGCGCGAGTTCGTCATCGCTGACCGGTGTGCCGGCGTCCTGGTGTTGCAGGAGCACCGTTTCGAGCAGGAACAGCTTCGCGACGCTGCCGGTGCGCATGCCACCGCCGGAGCCGAAACTGAACCGCGCGCCGGTCGTCATGTTCAGGGCGGCCACCGACACCCCACCGGCCGGAAGCCGCGCGGCGAGGCGGCGCAGCGCGCTGTTGACGCTGGCCGCTGCGGCAAGGGTGGGCGCCGGCTTCGGGGTCGGTGCCGGGGTCGGCGTGGCTGTCGTGGGCGCCGACGTCGTGGGCGCCGGCGTCGCGGGCACTGCCGCGGCGCTGGTGCTCAACGGGCCGGTGCTGTCTGCCGCGCGGTGCGGTGCGCCCCGTGCGGCGAGGACGACTACGGTGACGAGACCCCCGACGATGAGCACAGATCCGGCGATCGCCGCGCCGCGGCGGGGTGCGTGACT
>DATFRC010000006.1:0-34145 GCA_035263725.1 Jatrophihabitantaceae bacterium
TGATCCGGACTGTCACCCCCGTGAGCCACATCAGCCCCATTCAGCCCGCTGAGATGCCGGACCAACCACCGCCGATACGCGATCGCGATCCGGCGCTGGCCCCGGCCGAGTTCCGCGAGGCGGTCGACAGCCTCCAGGGCACCGTGCTGCGTCCGGAGGCCCGCGTCGAGTCGATCCGCCCGCCGCAGCGGCTGGCGCCGTGGAGCCATGCACTGGCCGCCGACATCCGCGGCGCCGACGGTGGCGAGCTGTCCACCGGGCGGCTCGTGCTCCTGTACGACCCCGATGGTGCCGAGGCGTGGGAAGGCACGCTGCGGCTCGTCGCCTTCGCCTCAGCCGAACTGGAGCCGAGCATGGCCGGCGACCCCTTGCTGCCGGAGGTCGGGTGGAGCTGGCTGACCGAGGCGCTCGAGGCTCGCGGAGCGAGTTACCTCGCTGCCGGTGGCACCGTCACGCAGACGACGTCCACCCGGTTCGGCGACGTCCACGGACCGCGCACGTCGGTGGCACTAGAACTGCGCGGGTCCTGGACCGCCCGTACCCCCGACCTGGCCCCGCACCTGCTCGCGTTCGTCGACATGCTGTGCAACGCGGCCGGACTGCCGCCCGAGGGGGTCACGGTCCTCAAGAACCCGCGCGAATAGCCGCACGCTCATGTCGTCCACCGACGCAGACGGGTCCGGCGCGCCCATCAGCGACGTCCCGGTGCTGCAGGAGCCGCGTGACGGCGTCCCGGAGCCTGTCACCACGACCGCGCAGCTGCGTGCCGCCATTGCGGCGCTGCGCCGTGGCACCGGCCCTGTCGCGGTCGACGCCGAACGCGCCTCCGGCTACCGGTACAGCCAACGCGCGTACCTGGTCCAGCTGCGGCGGGCCGGAGCCGGCACCGTGCTGATCGACCCGATCGAGCTGCCCGACCTGCACGAGGTCGGCGAGGCCCTTGGGGACGCCGAGTGGATCCTGCACGCCGCAAACCAGGACCTTCCCTGCCTGGCCGAAGTGGGCCTGCACCCGCCGGTGCTCTTCGATACCGAACTCGCGGGCCGGCTGCTTGGCGACAACCGCGTGGCGCTCGGCACGATGGTCGAGCAGCACCTCGGCGTGCGGCTGGAGAAGGGCTACTCCGCCGCAGATTGGAGCACCCGCCCGCTGCCGCACGACTGGCTCGTGTACGCCGCGCTCGACGTCGAGCTGCTCGCCGCGCTGCGTCAGGCGCTCGCCGCCGAGCTCGCGAGCGCGGGCAAGACGGAGTGGGCGCAGCAAGAATTCGAGGCGGAACGCATCGCACCCGCCCCGGCTCCGCGCGAGGACCCGTGGCGGCGCACGTCCGGCATGCACCTGCTCCGCAGCAGACGCCAACTCGCGGCCGTCCGGTCGCTCTGGTACGCCCGCGACCGGTACGCGGCCGAGCGCGACGTCGCGCCCGGCCGGCTGCTGCCCGACTCCGCGATCATCGCCGCCGCACGCGCCAACCCGCGCCGTCCCGCTGACCTCGCCGCGCTGCCCGTCTTCGGCGGGCCGCGGCAGCGCCGCCAAACGGCGCGGTGGTACGCCGCGCTGGTCGAGGCCCGGGAACTTCCCGACAGTGAGCTCCCGCAGATCATCGGCGGTAGCGGCGACGCGGTGCCGCCGGCGTCTCGGTGGCGCGATCGCTCACCGGAAGCCGCGTCGCGACTCGCCCGGTGCCGGGCCGTCATCGTGGGGCTGGCCGAGCGGTATCGGGTGCTGGGACAGAACCTGCTCGCGTCCGACGTCGTCCGTCAGCTTGCCTGGCAGCCCCCGCAACCCCCGACCGAGGAAGCGGTACGTGCTGAGCTCGCTCGGCTAGGCGCGCGACCCTGGCAGATCGACCTCACCAGTGCCGCGTTGGCGGAGGCGCTCCGGTGACGAGTTCGCCACCGCGACCGGCTCGCCGGCAGCCAGAGGCAGCTCGATGCGCACGGCCAACCCACCGAACGGTGGCGCCGCGGCCTGGAGCCGGCCGTGATGGGCCTCCACGATCATCCGCACGATCGACAGGCCCAGCCCGGCGCCCCGCGTTGCGGTGCGCATCTTGCCGCCACGGCGGAACGGCTCGAACAACCCGTCGACGTCGCCCGGCGGAATGATCTGTCCGCCGTTTGCGACATGCAGCCACACCCGTCCGTCTGCCTCGCCGCAACTGACCCGCAGCCAGCCGCCGTTCACGTTATGCCGCACCGCATTCTCGACGAGGTTGCCGATCAACCGCTCGAGCAGCCGAGGGTCGCCGCTGGTCCGAGCGGTACTCGTCTCCGATTCGATGGAGATGGACCGATCCGCGGCTTCCCCCGCGACGCTCGCCAGTACCGGCGCGACCAGGGACGCCAGGTCGACCGGCTCGCGCACCGCGAGCTCGCCTCGCTCGCCGGACTGCAGCCGCGCCAGCGTCAGCAGCGAGCCCACCAGCCGCTGTGCCCGCTCGGTGGCGCTCAGCGCCACCTCTCCCATGCGCCGCAATTCCTCCGACGACGCTGCCGGATCGGACAAGGTGACATCGATCTCGGTGCGGATGACGGACAGTGGCGTGCGCAGCTCGTGGCTCGCGTTCGCGACGAACAGCTTTTGCCCGTCGAACGCCGCGTCGAGCCGGGCCAGCATGTCGTCGAACGTGTCCGCCAGCTCACGTAGCTCGTCGTCCGGCCCGCCCAGGTCGATGCGCTGGTCGAGTGTCTCGGTGGATAGCTGCCGAGCGGTGCGGGTTACCTTGGCGATCGGACTCAGCGCCTGCCTGGCGAGCAGATAGCCGCCGGCCGCACCGATGATCACGATGACGGCGAAGTAGATCAGCCCGGTGTGCAGCAGGTAATCGCGCGCGTCGTGCCGCGCCTGTGCGGAGAGATGCGAAGGGCTGACAGTCTGCGTGACCCCCGAACTGTCCTTGATCGTGACGGTGCCCTGGCTGTTGAAGAATCCCAACCTGCCGATCGCGCGGTCCATCAGGACCATCCACGCGACGAGAAGGCTTACGCCGACGAGCAAAACCAATCCGCCGTACAGCAACGCCATGCGGATGCGCAGCGTAGGGCGGAGGAATCTCACAGGAGCGATCCGGCCTCCTCCGCGCCCGGCGCGAGCGCCGCCGGGTCGATCCGGTAACCGGAACCGACCACTGTGTCAATGATCGCCGGCTCGCCGAGCTTCCGGCGCAACGTCATCATCGTCACCCGCACCGTGGTGGTGAACGGGTCGGCGTTCTCGTCCCATACCCGGTCGAGCAGCTCCTCACTGCTGACCACGGCGCCGTGCGCCATCATCAGCGTCTCGAGGACTCCGAACTCCTTGCGGGTGAGGTCGATCATCTCGCCGCCCCGTGTCACGGTGCGCCGCGCGGAGTCGAGCTCAATGTCACCGGCGGTCAGCACCGGCGGCGCGGCGGGGGTGGTGCGGCGGCCCAGGGCACGCACTCGGGCGACCAGCTCTGCGAACGCGAACGGCTTGGCGAGGTAGTCGTCGGCGCCCAGGGCGAGGCCGGACACCTTGTCTTCGACGGTGCCGCTCGCCGTCAGCATCATGACCCGGGTCAGCAGCCCCTCGTCGGCCAGCCGGCGGCAGATATCGTCACCAGAGATCCCCGGCAGGTCGCGATCCAGAACGATCACGTCATACCGCGTCATGGCCGCTTTCCGGTACCCGTCGTCGCCCTCGTACGCGACATCGACCGCCATGCCTTCCCGGCGCAGGCCCCTGGCGACGGCCTCCGCCAGCTGCATTTCGTCCTCTACGACCAGAACACGCATCCGTCATGCCTCCAGTTGGTCCAGGTATCACTCGCCGGCGATCTCATTCGCGCGGCGTTCGGACGCGTCGTCGCTCGAGGCGTCACCACTTCGCTGAACTAGCGCCGACCACTCCACCATGCGCCTGCCGATGTCCTGAACAGTGAGCCCCACCGCAGCCTTTACTTCCGGCACCTTGCCATGGGCCGGAAAGGCTACCGGAACACCGATCTCGCGGGTCGGCGTGTCGACGCCGGCGGCGCGAATCGCCTGCGAGACCCGGGCGCCCACCCCGCACGCGACCACTCCGTCCTCGACGCAGACCACCAGCGCCGCCGACCGGGCCAGCTCGGCGAGAGCCGGAGGCACCGGCTGCACCCACCTCGGGTCAACGACACGGACCGTGTAGCCCGCCTGGCGTACCGCTTCGGAGGCCTCCAGTGCGTCCCCCGCGACAGCGCCGATCGCGACCAGGAGCACGTCCACAGCACCGTCGTCCGGCTCGGCCAGCACGTCGACACCGTCCACGTGCCGCGACGCAGGCACGTCGTCGCCGAGCGGCGTCTTCGGAAACCGCAGCGCGGTGGGCCCCTCGGCCCAGTCGACCGCCTCCGACAGCTCCGCGCGCAGCGTCGGCTCGTCACGCGGCGCCGCGATGCGCAACCCCGGCACGACGCCCAGGATCGCCAGATCCCACATTCCGTTGTGGCTCGGGCCGTCGTCGCCGGTGAGCCCGGCCCGGTCGAGTACGAACGTCACGGGCAGCCGGTGCAGCGCCACGTCCAGCAGCACCTGGTCGAAAGCACGGTTGAGGAACGTCGCATAGATGGCCACCACGGGGTGCAACCCCCCGGTGGCGAGGCCGGCGGCCGACGTGACCGCGTGCTGCTCGGCGATGCCGACGTCGTAGAAGCGGTCCGGGAACTTGCGGGAGAACGCGCCCAGCCCGGTCGGTTCGCACATGGCCGCGGTAACCGCCACGACGTCGTCGCGCTCGGCGCCAATATGCAACATCTCGTCAGAGAACGCCGCGGTCCAGCGCCGCCCGGTGGCGGGTTCCGCTTTACCCGTCGCCGGGTCGAAGCCTCGCGTCTGGTGCATCTGGTCGACCTGGTCGTTCTCGGCCGGTGCGTACCCGTAGCCCTTCCGGGTCACGGCATGCACGATTACCGGACCGTCGAAGCGCCTGGCCAGCGAGAGCGCGTGCTCGAGCGAGGGCAGGTCGTGCCCGTCGACCGGGCCGAGATACTTCAGGCCCAGGTCCTCGAACATGCCCTGCGGCGACAACAGGTCCTTGATGCCCCGTTTCACGCCGTGCAACGCGTCGTAGATCGGCGCGCCGACCACGGGTACCTGCGGCAACCGGTGCTTGATCGTTCCGAGCACCTTCTCGTAGCCGGGTCGCAGCCGCAGCCCGGCGAGGTGCTGGGCGAACCCGCCGATCGTCGGGTCGTACGAGCGGCCGTTGTCGTTGATCACCACGATGACGGGGCGATCCGCGGCGGCGATGTTGTTCAGCGCCTCCCAGCACATGCCGCCCGTGAGTGCGCCGTCGCCGACCACGGCGATCACCGGGCGGCGCTCACCGCGGACCTGAAACGCCTTGGCCATGCCGTCGGCGTAGGAGAGCGCGGTGGACGCGTGTGAGTTCTCTATCCAGTCGTGTGGGCTCTCCGCCCGGTTCGGATAGCCGGACAGGCCGCCGGTCTGGCGCAGCGTCGGCATCTGGCCGGCACGCCCAGTGATGATCTTGTGCACATATGCCTGGTGACCCACGTCGAACAAGATCGGCTCGGCGGGCGAGTCGAACACCCGGTGGAGCGCGACTGTCAGCTCGACGGCACCGAGATTCGGCCCGAAGTGGCCGCTGCTCGCACGCGACATCGTCTGCACGATCAGATCACGGATCTCCGCGCAGAGCAGCACCAACTCGTCGTGAGACAGAGCGCGCAGATCGGACGGGGATCCGATGCGGGGCAGCACACGACTCATACTGACTCCCTTCGCGCGAGCTCCTCGGCTCGCTCATAGCGGCAAAGCCTAACCGCGAGACAGCGTGGCTACGCATTCGACGTGCTGCGTCATCGGAAACGCGTCGAATGCCCGCAGCCCGGTGAGCCGCCACCCGGTGTCGACCGCGACCCGGAGGTCCCGGGCCAGGGTGGCCGGGTCGCAGGCGACGTAGCCCACCGCGCGCCGGGTGTGCGTTGCAATGGCTGCCATGACGTCGCGACCGGCCCCGGACCGGGGCGGGTCCAGGACCACCACATCAGCATCGCCGACCACGTCGGGGATGACCCGCGCCCGAACTACTCTCGCCTGCGGCAGCTCGGCCAGGTTCGCCTCGGCGTCGGCGACCGCCTGCGGCGACATCTCCACGGCGACAACCTCGCCGTGCGGCCCGACCGCATCCGCGAGCAGCCCGGTGAACAGCCCTGCGCCCGCGTAAAGGTCCAGCACCCGCTCGCCCGGCCGGACGCGCACCATGTCGAGAAGCGCCCCGGCGAAGGCCTCGGCCGCATGGGGGTGTACCTGCCAGAAGCCGGCGGCATCGACCTCCAGCGTCCGGTCGGCAACGGTGTGCCGCAGCCGCGCCGGCCCGGAAATCAGCCGGACCCGGTCGGGTGGCCGCCGCCCCCTCGCCTGCCGGCCCGGCCCTGGCGCGCGGCCCAGGACGCTCAGCCTGCCGTCGTCGCCGCGAACCACCTCGACGCCGGTGAGGCCCGGCCGCGGCGCCGGCGGGTTGCCCACGCCGGGGGCGCCCAGCGGGCAGAACTCGATCGGCTCGACGTCGTGGGAGCGATGGCGGCGCAGGCCGAGCGTGCCGTCGGCGGTGATCGCCCACTGGATGCGGCTACGCCAGCCGAGTAGGCCACCCGGCAGCTCCTCGACCGTCACCGGCACGTCCAGCCGTGCCAGCCGGGCAAGCTGCTCGCGCACCACCGCCGCTTTGATCCCGCGCTGGGCCGGCCCGGACGCATGCTGCCAGTCGCAGCCGCCGCAGCGTCCCGGCCCGGCGTGTGGGCACGGCGGCGCGACGCGGTCCGGGGAGGGTTCGAGCACCTCGACGGCGTCCGCCCGCCAGAACGAGCCGGCCTGCTCGGTGATGCGTGCCAGCACTAGCTCGCCGGGCAGCGCATGCCGGACGAACACGATGCGCCCGTCCGGGCCACGAGCCACGCAGTGCCCGCCGTGCGCCGGGGCGCCCACGCGCAGCCGTTCCAGGTCAGGCACGCTGCTCGGCGTCGGCCTCATGCTGCTCAGCGTCGGCCCGACGCTGCTCGGCGTCGCCCCGCTCCGCTACCGGCGCTGCGGAGGGTGGCGGCCTGATCGACGGCTCGGCGTCGGCCCGCAGCTGCGACGAAGTGAGCTGCCACGGCACGCTTGTCACCATCACGCCGGGTTGGAACAGTAACCGGGTTTTGAGGCGCAGTGCCGACTGGTTGTGCAGCAGGTGCTCCCACCAATGGCCCACCACGTACTCAGGGATGAACACGTTCACGACGTCGCCAGGCCGATCGCGGCGCAGCTGCCGGATGTACTCGATGATCGGGTTGGTCACTTCTCGGAAGGGCGATTCAAGCACGGTGAGCTGCACCGGCAGGTTGAGCCGTTCCCACTCGGCGAGCAGCCCCCTCGTCTCGGCGTCGTCGACGTTGACGGTTAACGCAGTCAGCGTGTCCGGGCGGGTGGCCTTGGCGTAGGCCAGGGCGCGCAGCGTCGGCTTGTGCACTTTCGATACGAGCACGACGACATGGTTGCGCGCCGGCAGCATCAGCCCGCGGCGCTCCGACGGGGCAAGCTCCGCCGCAACGTGTGTGTAGTGCTTGTTGATCGCACGCATCACCGCGTAGAGGATCGGCATAGCGATGATCACCAGGTAGGCACCCTTGGTGAACTTGGTGACGACGACGATCACCAGCACCAGTCCGGCCAGGCTCGCCCCGAAGGCGTTGATCGCCCGGGAGCGGACGATGCGCCGCCTCTCCTGCGGATCGCGTTCGGTGAACAGCGCGCGGTTCCAGTGCCGCACCATCCCCGACTGGCCCAGCGTGAACGACGTGAACACGCCGAGGATGTAGAGCTGGATCAGATGGGTGACGCTGGCGTGAAAGATGTAGATCAACGCGCCGGCGACGACCGCGAGGAACAGGATGCCGTTGCTGTACGCGAGCCGGTCTCCACGCGTGTAGAGCTGCCGGGGCAGGTTCTTGTCCTGTGCCAAGATCGCGCCGAGCAGCGGGAAGCCGTTGAACGCGGTATTGGCGGCGAGCACCAGGATCAGCGCCGTCGCCGCCTGGATGTAGAAGAAGCCGACCGAGTGCGGTCCGCCGAACACCGCCGCCGCCACCTGGGCCATCACGGTGCGCTGCGGGGTGTTCGCGCAGTCCGGGAAGCCGATCAGATCGCACGAATCCGTGGTGATGTGCACCTTGCTGATGAGCGCCATAGCCGTGAGCCCCACGAACATCAACGACGCGATGGTGCCCATCATCAGCAGGGTGACCTGGGCATTGCGTGCCTTCGGCGGCCGGAATGCCGGCACACCGTTGGCGATCGCCTCCACGCCGGTGAGGGCCGTACATCCGGACGAGAACGCGCGCAGCGTCAGGAAGCACAGGGCGAGTAAGCCCAGCGACCCGTAGCCCGGCTGCGCCTGCACCCCGTAATGCGCCGACTCGGCCACCGGCGCGTCGCCGACGACGGTGCGGAACAGCCCGGTGATCACCATGATGAACACGCCGGCGGCGAACATGTAGGTGGGTGCGGCAAATGTCAGGCCGGCCTCGCGGATACCGCGCAGGTTGACCGCCGCCAGCAATGCGACGAAGACGAGCGCCATCAGCACGCGGTGCGGGTCCAGCGACGGGACCGCGGAGATGATGTTGTCCACGCCGGACGACACCGACACCGCGACCGTCATCACATAGTCCACCAGCAGCGCGCTCGCCACGATCACACCGGCCGGGCGGCCGATGTTCTTGGTGGCGACCTCGTAGTCGCCGCCACCTGTCGGGTAGGCGCGTACCAGTTGGCGGTACGAGGCGACGACTGTCGCCATCAGCACGACCACCGCAAGGGCAATCCACGGCGTGAGGAACAGAAACGCGGTCCCACCGACGGTCAGCACGAGCAAGATCTCCTGCGTGGCGTAAGCCACGCTCGACAGCGCGTCGCTGGCAAAGATAGGCAGCGCCAGCCGTTTCGGAAGCAATGCATGCGCCATGCGGTCCGAGCGCACCGGGCTGCCGATGACCAGCCGCTTGGCGACCCGCGTCGTAACGCTCACGCGTGCACGATACGGCGCCATGCCGGCTAGGCGGTCGCCTGCACATCGGCCGGTTGTGTAGCGTCGCGGCAGCGGGGCCGCGCGGCCACATCGCGCAGAAGGGAGATGTGCCCGCCGTGCACGTCGTGATCATGGGGTGCGGACGTGTGGGCTCGTCGCTCGCGCACCAGCTGGAAAGCCGCGGCCACAGCGTCGCCGTCATCGACATCAACCCCGAGGCGTTCCGCCGCCTCGGCGAGGGCTTCCGCGGAACCACCGTGACCGGCCTCGGTTTCGACCGGGACACGCTCGTTGCCGCGAAGATCGAGGACGCCGATGCGTTCGCGGCGGTGAGCAGCGGCGACAACTCCAATATCATCTCCGCCCGGGTGGCGCGCGAGACATTTGGCGTGCAGAAGGTGATTGCCCGGATCTACGACGCCAAGCGCGCCGAGGTGTACGAGCGGCTCGGAATCCCCACGATCGCGACCGTGCCCTGGGCGGCCAACCGGCTGCTGCGCGCTGTGCTCGGCGAGGCGACCGCCGAGGTGTGGCGCGACCCGTCCGGCGCGGTTGCCCTCGTTCACGTCGCGCCGCACGAGGGGTGGATCGGGTACCGGCTCAGCGACTTCGAGGCAGCTACCGGCGCGCGAGTCGCAGTTGTAACCCGCTTCGGTATCGGCGAATTGCCGACGGCGTCGACAATGGTGCAAGACGGCGACGAGCTGCACGTCCTCGTCGCCGACTCGCACGCGCAGACGCTGCGCGATGTCGCCGGGCGGGCGCCGGAAGGAGCGCACTCATGAAGGTCGCGATCGCCGGTGCTGGAGCGGTCGGACGCTCGATCGCACAGGAGCTCGTCGACAACGGCCACGAGGTGCTCTTGATCGACAAGGATCCGCGCAAGGTCGATCCGCGGCGGGTCGAGGGCGCCGACTGGCTCCTGGGTGATGCCTGCGAGCTGGAGAACCTGCAGAACGCCAAGCTCGAGGAGTACGAAGTCGTCATCGGGGCGACCGGTGACGACAAGGTGAACCTTGTGGTGTCGCTCCTCGCGAAAACCGAGTTCTCGGTGCGCCGGGTCGTCGCGCGCATCAACCACCCCTCGAACGAGTGGCTGTTCACCGACGCCTGGGGCGTCGACGTCGCCGTGTCGACGCCGCGGGTACTCGCCGCGCTCGTCGAGGAAGCGGTCGAAGTCGGCGACATCGTGCGCCTGTTCAGCCTCCGCCAGGGGCAGGCGAACCTGATCGAGGTGACCCTGCCGGACGGCGCCCCGTGCGCGGGGTTGCCGGTGCGTGAGCTGGCGCTGCCGCGCGACGCCGCACTAGTGGCCATCGTCCGGGGCGCGCGGGTAGTCACGCCGACGCCGGAAGAACCGCTCGAGCCGGGCGACGAGCTGCTGTTCGTGGCGTTGCCCGACACCGAGCCCGCGATCCGCGAGGCAGTCTGCGCGGTGTGACGCTATGCCGCCGTATCGGCGCCTAGCCGGTGCCGGGCGCGGCGCACCACCCAGAGCGCGAAGCCGATCGCCGCGATGTACAGGGGATAACCCATCGCGATGCGGGCGACCGCCAGCCAGCCCGTCGCGTTGTGCTCGAACAGTGCAAGCTGGACGATGCCGCGGGCCAGGAACACGAGCACGGCAGCTGTCGTGGCGAGGGTGTAGGCGAGCAACAAGCGCCTACGGCGGTACCAGGGAACCGTGCCGTCGTGCGGTGTCGGGTCGAGGAACTCCCAGAGCAGGCCGACGGCGGGACGGCGGACCACGAGCGTGACGGCGAGCGCTCCCGCGTAGACGAAGCTGCTCCAGATGCCTAGCAGGAAGTAGCCTTTCGCCTGCCCGGTCCGCGCGGCGATGAGCGAGGCGACCACCACCCCGAGCAAGCCGGTCAGCGCCTGCTGCACCGACTGGCGAAGCGCCAGCCGATAGCCGGCCAGCGCGAACGCAGAACCTACCGCGGCGACGATCGCCCAGCGCAGGTTCGCCACCGCGTTAACCGCGACAAACACCACGGTCGGAATCGCGGTAATGACGGTGCCGGACCATCCTCCGATGCTGTTGAGCATCTGCTGGCGGTAGAACTCCCGCGAACCGGGGGCTGGACTCTCGTCCGTGCCGCTCGTCGGCGCGGCGGCGTCGCGGCGGCGGGGCTCGTTCTCGGGCGAGCGCTCGTCGCTAGTCATGCGGGAGACCTCAGCTCATACCACGGGTTGTAGATCGCCAGCCGGCCGTCGTGGACGCCGACGCGGCCGCGCGCGGTGAGCAGGCGCCCGGGCTCGATGCCGGCGACCCGGCGCCTGCCCAGCCACACCAGATCGACGACCGCCGAGCCGTCGAAGAGCTCAGCCCGCAGGGTCGGCGCGGTCTCTCGCGGGGTGTAGACGACGGCACGCAGGCGGCCGGTGACCGTCGCTATCAGGCCGCGGCGCAGGTCGCACAGTGGCACCGCCGCGCAGCGCTCGACATCGGACTGGAGCTCCGCGGCGTCGAGAGTCTGCGCATCGGCGGTAAGCCGAGACAGGAACGACAGCCGACCTCCCACGCGAACAACAGTAACGCCGGCTATGACAACTCCGCCGCGTCGTCGCCGCCGTCAGCGAGGCCTTCGAGCTGCTCTGCCGCCTCACGCGGCAACTGCAGCGGCACCGGTTCGCGCACGGGCAAGGGGTCGCCGCCACGAACGACAACCGTGTGGCGGAACGCCTCCTCGAAGGGCCGCGCCTTCGAGGCCTCGGTCGCGGCCTGCCCGAGCAGCATGCCGCGCAAGAACCACCGCGGGCCGTCCACCCCGAGGAAGCGCACCGGCGAGTTGCCGGCATCGCTTTTCAGCGTGCCGACCAGCTCAATGCCGAACGGACCGTCGGCGCGATCCTTGACCTGTCCGCGCTGGCTCGCGATCGAATCGCGGATCTCATTGCGGATCTCGTCCCAGATTCCCTCATTGCGCGGCGCAGCGAAGACACCGAGCTGCATCTGGCCGTCCCGGGTTACCAGCGTGACCCCGACGACCTGCTGAGCTTCGTTCATATCCAGGCGCATCTCCATACCAGCGCGTACGGGAACCCGCAGCGCGCCGAGATCGATCCGCGCGAGCTCGTCGTCAGGTGCGTCACGCACGTCGTAGGGACCGGACGTCGGCGGTGGCTCATCGTGGTGCCGGGTCTCCCAGGGCGGCGTGGCGTCGATCTTGGACTGCTCCGTTCGCTTCTGCCGGCGCCGCAACGCCATTAGGCCCCTCCCTCATCACGCAGCGGCGCGGCGCCGCCCGTCGAACCGTGCCCGCCTGTACCGCGCTGGGACGCAGGAAGAACGTCGACCTCGACGAATTCGCCCACCTCGACGCGCTGAATCACGAGTTGCGCGATCCGGTCGCCGCGGCGCAGCACGATCGGCGCCACTCGATCGTGATTGATCACGTTGACGGTGATCTCCCCGCGGTACCCCGAGTCGACCGTGCCGGGCGCGTTCACCAGCGACATGCCGGTTCGCGCCGCCAGCCCCGACCGCGGATGGACGAACGCCGCGTAGCCGTCCGGCAGCGCGATAGCGATTCCGGTGGGCAGCATCGCGCGCTGCCCGGGCGCGACGACGGCGTCGACCGTCGTGACGATGTCGGCCCCGGCATCGCCACCCATCGCGTATACCGGCAGCGGCACGTCCGGGTCGAGGCGCCGGACCTCCACACGCACCGGGGCCGCGCTCTCGCCGCTGGTCACGGCGGGCAACGTTACCCTTGCCAGCATGGCGTCCGACGCGGAGCACAAGGCGCCGTCCGTGCTCTATCGAGAGCGGCTGCGGACGCCCTGGTGGTGGTACCCCGTCGGCCTGTTCGTGGCCGGGCTCCTCGCCGCCGAGTTCCACGTCTCGGGGCTGCGGCTGACCGACTGGATACCGTTCGGCACCCTGTTACCGCTCGCCGCACTCATTGTCTGGGCGCTCGGCCGAAGCGAGCTAAAGATCGCCGACGGCGAGCTGTACATACGCGGCGCGCACCTCCCGCTGCACTTCACCAGCGGCTGGGTGGCCCTCGACGCGGCCACGCTGCGCCGCGTGGTCGGACGAGAGGGTGACCCGCAGGCCTTCGTGTCGATCCGGCCGTGGATCGGCCCGGGCGTGCAACTGTGGCTGGACGACCCTGAAGACCCCACGCCGTATTGGGTCGTCAGCACCCGCCACCCTGACCGTCTCATCGCTGCCCTGGAGCGCGCGCGCTCGCGCGCCCGCGATGACTGACCGCTTCGCCGGTCAGGTCGCCCTGATCACCGGTGCCAGCCGGGGCATCGGGCTGGCGATCGCGCGGCGGCTCATCGCCGAAGGCGCCCGCGTCTGCGTCACCGCCCGCAAGCCAGAAGGACTCGCGGCAGCGGTTGAGACGCTCGGCGGCGCGGCTCACGCGATCGCGGTAGCGGGCCGTGGCGACGACGCAGCGCACCAGGCCGCCGCGGTACGAAGTGCGGTCGAAACATTCGGCCGGCTGGACGCTCTCGTCAACAACATCGGCATCAACCCGGTGTACGGGGAGCTGACCGGTCTGGACGAGGGCGCGGCACGCAAGATCATGGACGTCAACGTGTTGGGCGCCCTGCGCTGGGTGCGTGAGGCATGCCCGGCCGGAATCAGCTCCGTCGTGAATGTCGCTTCCATCGCCGGACTGCGCCCCTCGCCGGGTATTGGTTACTACGGGGTAAGCAAAGCGGCGCTGCTCGGGCTGACCGTCCAACTCGCCGCAGAACTCGCGCCGCAGATACGCGTCAACGCCGTGGCGCCCGCCGTCGTAAAGACCCGATTCGCGGCGATGCTGTACGAGGGCCACGAACAGGACGCTGCCAGTCGCTATCCTCTCGGTCGACTGGGCGAGCCCGAGGACATCGCGGCCGCGGTCGCGTTCCTCGCCTCGTCAGACGCGTCGTGGATCACCGGGCAGACGCTCGTGGTCGACGGAGGCGTATCGCTCGCGCCGGGGCTGTAAGTAGCGGAGCGGACCGAGCCAGAGGCTCGATCCGCTCGGTGACACTTAGGTGGGTAGACGTCGGCTCAGGCGCAGTCCCGGCAGATGTACTCGCCGTTGCGCTCGCGCGCCAACCGGCTTCGGTGATGCACGAGGAAGCATCGCGAGCAGGTGAACTCGTCATCCTGCTTCGGCAGGACCCTGACTGTGAGCTCCTCACCCGACAGGTTGGACAAGTCCGCACCCGGCAGCTCGAGGGACTCGGCGAGCTCCGTCTCGTCGACATCGATCGTGCCGGACTGCGCTTCGGCGCGACGCGCCTTCAATTCGTCGAGCGAGTCCTCGCTCAGCTCGTCGACATCGCCTCGTCGTGGGGCGTCATAATCGGTGGCCATCGGCCCTCAACTCCTCGATCGGCTCGCCGCTGAATTGTCGTCAGCGCGGGCAACCGTTTTGCGTTGGTCACAGCTACTGCTCAGCCGCTGTGGCCGCCTTCGGGTGCCGGCCCGGGGTCCAACGTCCAGGTCCCTCAATTTGTGCCCGGGACGAGCACCGAATCCGAAGGCTCGATCCGCCTCTGGCGGGTCGGGCCGCGGAACGATACCGCGCCGGCAGTCCGCGGTAACGACGGGACACGCCTTCGCATTCCCAGGACTCCAAAGCGATACCCTCTAGAGCCACATCTAGGCACCTATCCGTCATCGCGGCGGTGCCCGAGCCAGCCGATCCCAGCAAGGGGGGTGCACGTTGGAGCGCTTCACCGCACGGCGCCCGCTGCCCGCCCTGCTGTTCCTGGTCGGCCTCTCGCTGCTCACGGCGCTCGTGTGGTGGCGGGTGATCCACCGCTCCGACTCGAGCAGCTCGTCCTCCCCCTCGCCGAGCTGCCCGGCGACGAGCAACACGGTCGTGCCGCAGCCCGGCGCGGTGACCGTCAACGTCCTGAACTCGACCGACCGGGCACACCTGGCCCGCACGGTCGCGGGCACGCTGCGCACTCGCGGCTTCCACGTCACCGGCTATGGAAACGACGATCCGGGCATCGTGGTCAACGGCGTCGCCGAGATCCGATACGGGACCAAGGGCAGCGATGCGGCGACGCTGCTGTCGTTCTACCTGCCTGGGGCCACCCTGGTCCCGACGCAGCGCAGCGACAGCGGCGTGGTCGTCTCGCTGGGCACCAAGTTCACAGCGGTCAGCACCAACGCCCAGGCAAAGACGGCGATGCAAACCAAGCACGTCGCGCAATTGCCGGCGCGCGCGGGTCCCCTTGCCCGTACACCAACCGCCTCGACGTCCGCG
The DNA here is from genome assembly GCA_035263725.1 of Jatrophihabitantaceae bacterium. Taxonomy (GTDB): domain Bacteria; phylum Actinomycetota; class Actinomycetes; order Mycobacteriales; family Jatrophihabitantaceae; genus DASXRA01. The sequence goes on from DATFRC010000006.1 coordinate 15,258, forward strand.
TCTACCTCCACAAGCTGCTAGCGGGAAGCGGTCGCGGGACGAGCCGGCCGGGCCACACGATGCGGCGGGCTAGCTGCGGTCGGCGCCCAGCTCCTCGAGGAGGTCGAACAGCTCCGGGGCGAGCGCCGGGCCGGCCACCGCGATCATCTCGGCGCTCGGGTCGCGGCCGCGCAGCCCCGACACGGTGCAGCCGGCCTCGCGCGCGATCAGCGCGCCGGCTGACCAGTCCCACGGGTTCAGGCCAACCTCGAAGTACGCGTCGAGCCGCCCGGCGGCGACCGCGCACAGGTCGAGTGCCGCCGAGCCAAGACGGCGGATGTCGGCGATGCGCGGCAGCAGCGCCGCGACAACTGTCGCCTGGCGCGCCCGCTGCCGGGCGTCGTACCCGAAGCCGGTGCCGACCACTGCCCGCTCAACGGGCACGTCGCGAGGGCCGCGCAGGCGCTGCTCACCCAGCAAGGCCCCCTCGCCGAGCGTCGCCCGGAACAGGTCGCGGCTGACCGGGTTGTGCACGCAGGCTGCCACGACGCGCTCGTCGACCTGGGCAGCGATGGAGACGGCGTACTGCGGCAGGCCGAGCACGAAGTTCACCGTGCCGTCGATCGGGTCGACGAACCAGCGCACGCCGCTACTGCCGGTGCGCCCGCCTGCCTCCTCGCCCAGCACGGCGTCGTCCGGACGCTGCCGGGCCAACTCGGTGCGGATGTACGCCTCGGCGGCGCGGTCGACCTCTGTTACGACATCGGTCGGCGTGCTCTTCGTGTCGACGGCGAAGTGATCGTGTCGATGCGCGCGGATCAGATCACCGGCGCCGCTTGCCAATTGCGCGGCGAGATCTGTGAGAGCGCTCGCGGACGGGACCGGTGTCACGGAACCATCGCACCACACCCGCCGGATAAGGTACGCGCAGAGGCATTCATGAGGAGACAGACGTGGGCGAGCGGCCTGACCAGGCGTTCGGCATCGACATAGGCGGCTCCGGTATCAAGGGTGCAGTCGTCCACACTGCCACCGGCGAGCTCGCGACCGAGCGAATGCGCATCGCCACCCCACAGCCGGCTACTCCCGACTCGGTCGCCGCGATCGTCGGGCAGATCGTTCAGCACGCCGAATGGCACGGCGTCATCGGGGCGACGTTTCCCGCAGTGATCCAGCACGGGGTGGCCCGTTCGGCGGCCAATGTCGACCACAGCTGGATCGGCACCGATGTCGACGCCGTGTTCACCAAGACCATCGGCGAGGACGTGATCGTGCTCAACGACGCCGACGCGGCCGGAATCGCCGAGGCGCGCTTCGGCGCGGCCCGCGATGTCGCAGGAGTCGTCATCCTGTTGACCTTCGGCACCGGTATCGGCAGCGCGCTGCTCGTCGACGGCAAGTTGGTACCAAACACCGAGCTCGGCCACCTTGAACTCGACGGGCACGATGCTGAGACGCGAGCCGCGGCATCCGTCCGCGACCGGGAGAAGATGCCGTACCGGCGATGGGCCAAGCGGGTATCGAGGTACATGTCCCACGTCGAGAAGTTGTTCACGCCCGACTTGTTCGTTGTGGGTGGCGGTGTCAGCAAGGAAGCCGACAAGTGGGTCCCGTACCTCGAGCTGCATACGCCCATCAAACCGGCGCAGCTGCTCAACAACGCCGGGATCGTCGGTGCCGCGATGGCCGCCGTGGAGCGACGCGACGACTAACGTTGCCACCTGCGCTTGGGTGGCGCGGTTACAATGCTCGACAGGTCACTGCGCACGTACTGGACTCGAAGCTTGAGGCGACCAACAGACGGCGAGCTGGCCCGCCTCTTCCCGCCGCGTCAGCGGAATGACTCCGCGCGCCGGGTTCGATCCGTCCGCGCATCAGGTGAAAGGGCGTTTGTGGGCGCACGCAGTACTACCCCAGATTCCGACACAGCAGTCCGTAACGAGCGGCCCCGCGCGGTCGCCGCAGCAACGGCCACCAAACGGGTTTCCGCGCCGGTTGCGGGGAAGCCGTCGCGGGCAAGTAGCAAGCCAGGCAAGGCCTCCGGCCGCACGCCCGCGAAATCCGCGGCGAAGGCCACCAAGGCCGCAGAGAAGCCCCCGCCCACGGAAACGCCCGCGGACGAGCCGGCCCCCGACGCGAGCGCCCTTGAGGCGGCCGCCGTCGCGGTCGAGGAACTGGAGCCGGAGGGGCCGATCGATCCGGCCGAGGTCGAGGAGGAGTCCGCCGAGTTCGCCTGGGACGACGAGGAGGAGTCCGAGGCGCTGCGCCAGGCGCGCAAGGACGCCGAGATGACGGCATCGGCGGACTCCGTACGGGCATACCTGAAGCAAATCGGCAAGGTCGCGCTGCTCAACGCCGAGGAGGAGGTCGATCTCGCCAAGCGAATCGAGGCCGGCCTCTACGCAGCGGAGCGGCTGCGCCAGGCCGAAGAGCTCGCCGAAAAGCTCATAACCCAGATGCGGCGCGATCTGCGGTGGATTGTTCGCGACGGTGAGCGGGCCAAGAACCACCTGCTCGAGGCGAATTTGCGCCTGGTTGTGTCGCTGGCCAAGCGCTACACCGGCCGCGGCATGGCGTTCCTGGACCTGATCCAGGAGGGCAACCTGGGCCTCATCCGCGCCGTCGAGAAGTTCGACTACACCAAGGGCTACAAGTTTTCCACCTACGCCACTTGGTGGATCCGGCAGGCGATCACGCGCGCTATGGCCGACCAGGCCCGCACCATCCGCATTCCGGTGCATATGGTCGAGGTGATCAACAAGCTGGGCCGTATCCAGCGCGAGCTGCTGCAGGATCTGGGCCGCGAGCCCACGCCTGATGAGCTTGCCAAGGAAATGGACATCACCCCGGACAAGGTTCTCGAGATCCAGCAGTACGCCCGCGAGCCGATATCGCTCGACCAGACGATCGGCGACGAGGGCGACAGCCAGCTCGGCGACTTCATCGAGGATTCCGAAGCGGTCGTCGCGGTGGACGCCGTCTCCTTCACGCTGCTGCAAGATCAGTTGCAGTCGGTGCTGCAGACACTGTCCGAGCGGGAGGCCGGGGTGGTCAAGCTTCGCTTCGGGCTGACCGACGGCCAGCCGCGCACCCTCGACGAGATCGGTCAGGTCTACGGCGTGACGCGCGAGCGCATCAGGCAGATCGAGTCGAAGACCATGTCCAAGCTGCGCCACCCGTCCCGGTCGCAGGTTCTGCGCGACTACCTCGACTGACGCCAACCCGCAGGGTGACACAGGCCCACTCCGGGGCGCCCGCATTTGCTGCGGCGATCGGTGCTGTCGCCGGCGCTTGCCTTTCGGCACATCGTGGCCGTCGCGCCGCACTGACCGGCGCGGTCGTCGGGGCGGCGGGACTGGCGACGTCCGAGGCGGTCGCACGGGCGCGGCAACGACCCGGGGAGATTCCCGCGCTGTGGCAGCGCATTCTCATGAGCGGGGCCCTTGTCGCGCCGTTGGGTTGGGCAGCCGGACGATCACATCGCGCCGGTCCTGTGGCGGTCGGCACGGCAACAGGTGGGCTCGCGGGGCTGCTGGGGATCAGGCCGCAGAAGGTCGCATTCGGGCCGCTATTCGGCGCGGCGGCCGGCTTGGCCTTCGGCGCTCGCGGACGGCCGGTGGCGGCCCCGATCGTGGCGAGCACGACGATGGTGGCCTACCGCCTCGCGTCGGCGCTCGTGTTCCGCGACCCGCAGGTGACGCTGCTCGCCGAGCGGGTCGCCGCCGAAGAGCTGCCGTTCGTGGTGCCCACGGAGGCCCGTTCCCGTTATGTCGGCACCGGCTACGTCCGGGATCTGGCCCTGACGCTCGGCGGCAGCTACCAGGCCGATGCGCCAGACGTCGGCATAGTCGCGTCACTGTCCGAACTGGCCGGCCCCGAGTTCGACCCGGGCACGGTCGACACGCTGGTGCGCGAGTTTTACGAACACACGACCCGGTTCCGGCTCGACATCGTGCCCGAGTGGCGGCTCTGGGTCCGCCCCGGCTACCTGCTCTACCGCAACCTCGTGGCGCGCCCGCTCGGCCAGGCCAATGTGCCGATGAACCAGCGCGACACGGCGCGCGGCGTTCGCAGCCGCATCGACACCATCAGCCTCCCCGGCGACGACGTCATCAGCGTGCGCGGCTGGATCCGGTCCTACGCCGACACCGACGAACCGATCTACGTCGGCATCTACACGACCTACCGGCACGGCGAACGCGGGTATGTCAGCGTCGGGTTTCCCGTTCCACAGGGCAGCTTTACCGCGACGCTGCTGCCACGCGCACGGCCCGGCGGCGGGCTGGTGCTCACCAGCCGCAGCCATCTCGAGCATCCGGGCCACTACCTGACGTACGTCGACGCTGCGACCCGCGAGCTCACCGCGCTCGCCGTGCACGGTTTCGCCGAGCAGCTCGACGTCTACGTCGAGGACGCGCAGCTACGCGCCGAGCACGCCTTCTCGATCTTCGGCCGGCCGTTTCTGGTCCTGCACTACCGCATGTACCGCAAGCCCTGAGGGCGTACTCAGAATTCGTACCGGATCGACACCCACACTGTCGCCGGAGCACCTAGCCTGGGGGTATGGGAAACATCGGCAAGGAACGTCGCCGCATCGAGGTGCTGCCACTGCCGGAGCCGCAGGAGCGCCCAGAACCCCAGCCGCCGGCCCGGCCGGCCGAGCCAGCCAGGGAACCCGCACCGGCGAAGTAACCCGTGGACGCTTACGCCGGCTTCGAGCCGCAGGTCGGCGAGATCCGGGCCGTGCGCACGTTCCGCGTGGGCCCGGGCGGCGGCCTGTACCCGCTGTTCAGCAACACCCAGTGGGGCGACGGCGCCAACACCGCGCGGTGCCGCGCGGTCCGGCTCACCGCGGCCAGCGGGCCGGCACACCCGGCGCCGGACCCGGAGTGCACCTGCGGCTTCTATGCTTACGCCTCCGACTCGGCTGCCGGCGAGTACCCGAACGCACGGCACGTTCTCGCAGTGATTGCGTGCTGGGGACGGGTCATCGCGGGTACCCGCGGCGTACGCGCCGAACACGCGCGTGTCGAGGCGATCTGGATGTCGGCGACCGTCCCGCCCGAGCTCATAGCCATGGTGCGCGAACGCTACCCGTCGGTGTCCGTCTATTCGGACAAGGCGGCGATGCTCGCCCAGCACCAGCCGACCGAGCTGGACTGCTACGAGGAGCCGGCGCGCGCCGAGGCGGCATGGCGGCGGTTCGGGCGATGGCTAGCGATCGTGGGGGCCGTCGTCCTCGGGATGCTGCCGGCTCACTGGCTGGGCAGCAACCGGGACGCGCGCATCGTCTGGGGTGTCGTGCTGGCGTTCTTCGTCATGGCCGCTGCGTTGTCCCGACGCAGACAGGCTGACCTGGCCTCCCGGCGGCGCGGCCTGGTGGCCTTCGCCGTCGCGCTGTGGCTGCTCGCGCCGTTTGCGGGCCCGGTGGGCATCCTGTTGCTGCGCTTACCGCTCATCCAGATCGCAGCGCTGCTGTTCGTGCAACGGGTGCTGCTTGCCCGCGCGGCCAGTACTTTCCCGGCAGAAGTCGGCTGACTTCGTGTGTGGCTCAGCGCTCGTCGAGTGATGCGGTCGCGGGCGTGGCGTCAAGCCTCCGGCTCTCGTCGTAGATCGTCACCGCGACCTCACGAAGCCTGGACTCGTGCTCGCGCGCGTGGTGTGCGCAGAACAGTAAGTCTGACCCGGACAACAGGGTGACGCGGACGTAGGCCTGGGCGCCGCAGCGGTCGCACCGATCGCTGGCAGTCAGTGGACTCACGGTCGGGGTGGTCATGTGCGGCACCTTCTCTCCCATATCGGCGTACCCGCTCGGGGCTTCTTTCACGCTGCTACTACAGCTAACCAGCTCGGCGTCGCGTGCATGCCCGAAATTCGGATCCGTCCTCAGGGTGTTTCGCGGTCGGCGAACGAGCGTGCACGCGTCCGTCCCGCAATGGCGGGCGCCGGCCGACCGGACAGGTGTCCTTGCCAACGCAGTGACATGGCCCACGCGCGCTGACTGCGGCCACCCCGACGAACGGCCCGGGCGGAGCACAATGCCGGGTGAACGGAGGTGAATACCCGCGATGACACGCGGCACGCTGCGGGTGTACCTGGGCGCTGCGCCCGGCGTCGGCAAGACGTTTGCGATGCTCGACGAGGCGAATCGGCGCCTGGGCCGGGGCACCGACGTGGTCGTCGGCTTGGTGGAGACGCACGGCCGCGCGAAGACCGCCGAGCGCCTCGGCGCGCTGCCGATCGTCCCGCGCAAGAAGGTCACCTATCGGGGTGCCGTCTTTGAGGAGATGGACCTCGACGCGGTGCTGGCCCGTCATCCCCAGGTGGCGGTGGTCGACGAACTCGCGCACACCAACGTGCCCGGGTCGGGGCCGCACGAGAAGCGCTGGCAGGACGTCGAGACACTGCTCGAATCAGGCATCACTGTGCTGAGCACAGTGAACATCCAGCACCTCGAATCACTCAACGACGTCGTCGAGCAGATCACGGGCGTGCCGCAGCGGGAGACCGTGCCGGACTCGGTGGTCCGCGCCGCAGAGCAGATTCAGCTCGTCGACAGCACCCCGGAGGAGCTGCGCCGGCGGATGGCGCACGGCAACATCTACCCGCCGGAGAAGGTCGACGCCGCACTCGGCAACTACTTCCGTCCCGGCAATCTCACCGCGCTGCGTGAGCTCGCCCTGCTCTGGCTGGCGGACCGCGTCGAGGAGGGCATGCAGCGTTACCGCGAGGAGCACGGCATCACCGGCACGTGGGAGACCCGCGAACGGGTCGTCGTCGCGCTGACGGGCGGCCCCGAGGGCGAGACGCTGATCCGGCGAGCGTCCCGCATAGCGGCCCGGGCCGTCGGCGGCGAGCTGCTCGCCGTCCACGTCAGCCGCAGTGACGGGCTCGCCGAGCCGGGCGTGGCTGCGCTCGGGACCCAGCGGCTGCTCGTCGAGTCTCTGGGCGGCAGCTACCACTCGGTCGTCGGCGACGACGTAGCCAGGGCGATCCTGGACTTCGCGCGCAGCGTCGACGCCACCCAGATCGTCCTCGGCGCTTCCCGTCGTCGGCCGTGGGTCGCGGCTTTCACCGGTCCCGGCACCGGAGCGACGGTGACCAGCATGTCCGGGTCGATCGACGTGCACCTGGTCACGCACGAGTACGTCGGGCGAGGACGCGCCCTGCCGTCCCTCGCGGGTGGTCTCACCGCCCGGCGCAGGATCGCCGGACTGGTAGTCGGGGCGCTAATGCTGGCCGTGCTCACCGTCGTGTGCGCGGCGCTGCGCAGCCATCTGACGCTGGCGACGGAAGGCTCGTTGTTCCTGCTCGCGGTGATCATCACGAGCCTGGTCGGTGGCTTCTACCCGGCGTTGGCGGCCGCTGTGGCCGGCAGTCTGCTGCTCAACTACTACTTCGTGCCCCCGCTGCACACGTTTACCATCGCCCAACCCGCGAACATCGTCGCCGTCGCGATCTTCCTGCTCACGGCCGTGCTCGTCTCGCAAGTCGTCGACCTCGCCGCGAGGCGCTCCGTGCAGGCGGCGCGCTCCACCGCCGAGGCCGAGACGCTCTCGACATTCGCGGGCAGCCTGCTTCGCGGCGAGCAGGGGTTGCCCGCGCTGCTCGAGCGGGTACGCGAGACGTTCGCGATGCGAAGCGTGAGCCTCGTGCAGCGCCGCACGGACGCTCCGGCGAGCAGCGGACCGGCCGGGCAGTGGGAGATCGTAGCGACAGTCGGCGCCGATCCGCCGCGCTGCCCGCCCGACGGTGACGCGTCGGCTCCGATTGACGACGACCACAGCCTGGTGCTGTGCGGGCGCACCCTGCCGGCCGAGGATCAGCGCGTGTTGAGTGCCTTCGCCGCCCAAGTCGGCGTCGCCTACCGGCAGGGGCAGCTGGCGCAGGCGGCCGCCGCCGTGGAGCCACTCGCTGAGTCCGAGCGGCAGCGCACCGCCCTGCTGAACGCGGTCAGCCACGATCTGCGCTCCCCGATTGCGGCTGCCAAGGCGGCGGTGACGAGCCTGCACGCCCCGGACGTCGACTGGGACCCGGAGGCTCGGCGCGAGCTGCTGGACACCGCCGACACGGCCCTGGACCGGCTCACCGAACTGGTCACCAACCTGCTCGACCTGTCCCGGCTGGAGGCCGGCGCGCTGCCGGTGCTGAACGAACCGGTGGGGCTCGACGATGTCGTAGCGCACGCCGTCCGCCACGTGGACGGCAAGGTCAAGGTGGACGTGCCGGCTGACTTGCCCGAGGTGCAGGCGGACGCCGGCCTGCTCGAACGCGTCATAGCGAACCTCCTCCAGAACGCGCTGCGCTACTCCCCCGACGGCCAGCCCGTGCGCATTGCCGGCAGCGCGCACGGTGATCGCGTCGAGCTGCGCGTGATAGACCGGGGGCCGGGCATCCCGGCCGAGTCGGTACCCGGAATCTTCGAGCCGTTCCAGCGCTCCGGCGACACGTCTGTGGACGGAGCAGGCGTCGGCCTGGGGCTGGCCATCGCCCGGGGGTTCACGAACGCGATGGGCGGCACCATCGCCGCCGAGGAGACGCCCGGCGGCGGCGCGACACTGGTCGTCACGCTGCGGGCCGCGCGGTGACGCACGTTCTGATCGTCGACGACGAGCGGGCGCTGCTGCGTGCGCTGGCCATGAACCTGGTCGCTCGGGGCTACGCGGTCACGGAGGCGGACAGCGGCACCAAGGCGCTCACCGCCGCTGCGGCCGGGGACGCGGACGTCGTCGTCCTGGACCTGGGCCTGCCCGACATCAGCGGGCTGGACGTCATCCGCGCGATCCGCGGATACAGCACGACCCCGATCATCGTGTTGTCCGCGCGCACCGGCAGCGGCGACAAGGTGCAGGCCCTCGACCTGGGCGCCGACGACTACGTCACCAAACCGTTCAGCATGGAGGAGCTGCTCGCCCGCATCCGGGCGGCCACGCGCCGGGCGTCGGGCGCCGAGGCTGCCGCGGCCGTCACGATCGGCGACGTGACGATCGACCTCGCCGCCAAGACGGCGACCGGCCCGAACGGCAACCGGGTGCACCTGACGCCCACGGAATGGCACCTGCTCGAGCAGCTGGTGCGCAGGCCGGGCAAGCTGGTGACCCGCCGGGCGCTGCTCACCGAGCTGCGTGGGGCGCCCGAGCACACGGATCCGAGCTATCTGCGCATCTACATGGCTCAGTTACGCCGCAAGCTCGAACCGGAGCCGGACCGGCCGCGGTACTTGATCACTGAGCCCGGCATGGGGTACCGCTTCCAGCCCTAGGGGCCCTCAGGCGCCGCGCCGGGCTGTGGCCGGCGCCCCCGGTGCGGACGGTTCAGCGTCCGCGATGTGCCGATCAGGTACACACCGAGGATCACCCCCGCCCCGCACGCAGCCTCGACCGCGAGACGCCCCGGCGCGACATCGACTCTGTCCGCCAGCAGCCCGACACCCAACGCGATGCCGACCAGTGGCTCCGCTGCGGTGAGCGGAGGCAACGAGTGTGCGAGCGAACCGAGCTTGAACGCGCTCTGCGCCAGCAACAGGCCGGTGACCGCGGCACCGACGACGAGGTATAGCCATGGACTGACCAGAATGCGGCCGATGCCGTTGTGGTCGATGCGCAGCAACGACTGCCGGGTGGCAGCGTCCTGCAGGCCGTATAACAGCCCGGCTCCCGTCGACAGCAGCACAGCCTTCACCAAGAACCGCTGCCTGGTCGCGACGACGACAAGGGTCACGACGGCCGCCGCCACCAGCACCAGCGCCGTGAGTGACCAGCCACGGCTCGGGTCCGGGTCATCCGAGCTACGGGGGTTACCCACGACGAGAAACGCCGCAAGCGCCGCGCTGAGCAACACGGCACCGCCGACCTCGTGCCAGCGCACCCGACGGTCGGACAGCGCCGCGGCGATCACGAAGGCGAACAGCAGGCTGGCCGACAGCAGCGGCTCGACCAGCGCAACCGACGCCAGTTGCAGGGCCAATCCGCCGAGCAGCTGGCCCAGCACCATGGCGCCCACACCCCAGAGCCACATCGGCTTGTGCAGCAGATCCAGTAGCAGCCGCCAGTGCAGTACTTCCTCGAGCGGCGTCAGCGCCGCGGCACGTTGCTGCAGGACGTAGCCCAGCCCCAGGCACATCGCCGCGGCGAGCCCGACCAGGTAGACCACGCCGCCACCTCAAGCCGGATGTGGGTAGGCGGCCGGGTCGTCGGAGCGCGCCGCCGCGAGGCGGGGGGCATCTTCGCGCGACTCGAGCAGCGGCGAGTGCGCGAGCACGAGCACGCTTGCAAGCATTGCCACCGCGCCCAAGGCGGCGATCATCAGGTACACGCCACCCCGGACCTGCTCGTCGAAGACGAGCACACCCCATAGCGTCGATACCAGCGGGTCCATGAGCGTGATGCCCGGCTGTGCCGCCACGAGTCGGCCGGCGTGCAGTGCGGCCTGGACGAGAATGACGCCCAAAACGCCGAAACTGATAGCCGCGTACGTCTGCCACGTGGAGACCAGCCCGAACAGCCCGCGGCTGGACAGCTGCGCGACCGACTCCTTCACCAGGCTGGCGGTGAGCCCGAAGCTGGTGCCGGCGGCGGCGCCGAGGCAGGCGCTGCGCAGCGGGCCGCGAAAGATCCGGCCGGCCAGGCACAGCACGCCAATCGTGCCTGCGGTGCCGCCGCCGGCCAGCACATAGTCAATGTGACTGACGCTGGTCGGCTTGCCCGGTGTGGGGGAGAGCGCCGTGAGCACCACGATCACGCCGCCGGTCATGGTGATGGTGCTTGCCCATTCGAGCCGGCCCAGCCCGGAGCCGAACACCCAGGACGCGAACAGCAGTGATAGCGGGAGCTCGAGGGCGATGATCGGCTCGACGGCGGACAGCTCGCCGAGGTTGAGCGCAGTGGCGTGCAGCAGGAACGCGGCGACCATCGCCAGGATCCCGGCGATCCACACGGGCTTCTGCGCCAGCCGCCGCAACACGCCGCGCCCGAACTCGTGGTCCTGCTCCTCAAGTGCGGCCTTGCGCTGCAACACCGCCGCCGCCGCGTTACCGGTGGCGGCCAGCGCGGCCAGGATCAGGCTCACGACAGGCACGCGGACAACGTAACCCACGAGACGCCGCACGACCCGGCCATGGCGACACGCGACCGAACACCCGGCCAGACTGCAAGCCGGACTCGGGGTGTCGGCACACTCTTCACTCGTGGAACTCGGCACCCGGGTGCGCTGGCTGGTCCGCCGCACCCTCGCGAAGGCCTGGCAGGACCGCGTGCTGGGCCTGTCCGCCGAGGCAGCGTTCTGGCAGTTGCTCAGCTTGCCGTCGCTGGCGCTCGCGGGCGTAGCAATCCTCGGCTACGTCTCCAGGTGGTTCGGCCCGAGCACGGTCAACCGGACCGAGACGAAGCTCGACTCGACGTTCAGCCGCGCGTTCAGTCCGGAGGTGGTGAACCAGGTCGTCGCGCCCATCCTGCACGAGGTGCTGCACGGCCATCGCATCGACGTGATCAGCATCGGGTTCATCCTGGCCCTGTGGGCCGGGTCGTCGGCCACCGCGACATTCGTCAACACGATCACCATCGCGTACGGCATGCGTGACCTGCGCGGAGCCGTGCACAGCCGGTTGCTGGCGCTCTCGTTGTTTCTCGGCACGATGCTGCTGGGCGTCGTGCTGCTGCCGCTGCTGGTGCTCGGGCCGGGCTTGCTGCCCAGGATGTTCCCGGAGGGGGTCCGATCGACCGCGGGCAGCGTCATCCACACCGCGTACTACCCGGTCGTGATAGTGCTGCTCCTGCTCGGGCTGATCAGCTTGTACCACGTCGCTCCGCCGCGCCGGCTGCCCTGGCGCCGCGGCGTTCCCGGGGCACTGCTGGCCATGTTCGTGTTCCTCGCCGGGTCCGCCGGGCTGCGCAGCTACATCACGTTCCTGCTCCAACATAACCACGCATATGGAACGCTCGCGGCACCGATCGCAGCCTTGCTGTACTTCTACCTGCTGGGGCTGGGCGTGCTCCTAGGCGCAGAATTCAACGCTGCGATAGAGCTGCTCTCGCCGACGCCGGTGCGTCCGCCGCGGTCGCTCGATCCGCGCAACTGGCAGAGCCTCGACGAGTTCGACAATCACTCCGACGAGCCGCCGCCAGGCGGAAGCAACTCGTAGAGCTCCTTGCACCGTGGGCACACCGGCGAACCCGGCTTCGGCGCCCGGGTCACCGGAAACACCTCGCCACATAGCGCCTGCACCATCGTCCCCGTTACGGCACTCTCAGTGATCTTGGCCTTGCGCACGTAGTGGAACAACTCGTCGCCGGTGTCGGCGTCGGACGTGCGCGGCTGCTCCAGGGTCTGCGTCGTGGTCACGGGCTTCGATTCTGCCATCGGTGCTCACCCCTCGATCGTGCGCTGATCGGCCGGCGGCGGCAGTGCCGGTTCGTCCGGAACGCCGATGTGACGCTGCATCATCCGGCGTGCCTTTTTCGGTGGCCGGTCGTTGGCGATGATCACGGCGCACCACGGCAGCACAGTCCCGCCGACGACGAGGGCGAGCGCGAGGATCCACGAGAACTGGTACGTCACCGCGGCTGCGATCACACACAGCGCGCGGGTCCCCATCATGATGGCGTAGCGCTTGCGCCGGCGGTCGAACTCGTCGTCGCGACTCTCCGGAGCGTCCGTTATCAGCACCGGTTGATCGTCACGCGGATGGCGCACCCACCTATCGTTCCACCATCCGGGGCGATCGACGCTTTCTCGGGCACGATTCCTGCGTGACCATACGGAACCTGCTCCCATGAGGGCGCTGCTGCAGCGCGTCGAGCGCGCTGCCGTGCACGTCGAAGGACGAACCGTCGGCGAGATCGGCGTCGGGCTGCTCGTTCTGGTCGGCGTCACGCACGATGACAGCCCCGTAGACGCCGCCGCCCTGGCGGCGAAGGTGCATACGCTGCGCATCCTGCGCGACGAACGCTCCCTTGCCGACATACGTGGCTCGGCCGCCCTTGTCGTGAGCCAATTCACTCTTTACGCGGACACTCGCAAGGGTCGCCGGCCCTCCTGGAGTGCGGCCGCTCCCGGACCGGTGGCGGCACCGCTGGTCACGGCATTCTGTAATGAACTGCGCGTTCGCGGCGTTCCTGTCGAAACCGGGGTGTTCGGCGCGGACATGCAGGTAGAACTCATCAACGACGGCCCGGTCACACTGCTGCTCGAGTCATAACGCAGCCGGTGCGACGTTTCGAACTGTGCGGGCCCTGAGAAGCCGTGATGGCCGGCGCAACGGCGGGAACACCTGAGCCGTCAGAACGTTATTGAAAGTGAACCAATTTACTCCCGCATCCGAAGTGATTAGTGGGAGCAGAGGCGAAGAGCAACGCAAGCTAGGTGGTTAATCTCCGTGGCAACTTCCCGCACCGCACCTACCCGAGCCACTGGCCGGCAGTCCAGCGAGCCACGCATTGCGACGCGTGGCCATCGTAGCGCGCGTCGCGCGAAGGTCGCCGAGGCTCCGGTCGAGGTCGTCGAGAAGACAACCGATCAGGCGCTCGAGGCGCCGGCCGAGATCGAGGCTGAGACCACCACCGAGTTCGCCACCTCCGCAGCTGACCTGGACGAGGTCGCCGCATCAGCGGACCTGGTGCGCGTCTACCTGAACGAGATCGGCAAGGTCGCACTACTGACCGCGGCCGACGAGGTCGAACTGGCCAAGCGGATCGAGGCGGGCCTTTACGCAGAGCACCTGCTCGCCGCGTCGAACAACTTCAGCGCGGCGCGCAAGCGTGACCTGCGCGCGCTGGTTCTCGACGGTGAGCGGGCCAAGGATCACCTGCTGCGGGCGAACCTGCGGCTGGTGGTGTCACTGGCCAAGCGCTACACCGGGCACGGCATGCCATTCCTGGACCTCATCCAGGAGGGCAACCTGGGCCTCATCCGCGCCGTCGAGAAGTTCGACTACACCAAGGGCTTCAAGTTCTCGACGTACGCAACCTGGTGGATCCGGCAGGCAATCAGCAGGGCGATGGCCGACCAGTCGCGCACGATCCGGCTGCCGGTGCACCTGGTCGAGCAGGTCAACAAGCTGCAGCGCATCCGCCGCGAGCTCAACCAGCAACTCGGTCGCGAGGCAACGCACGCCGAGCTGGCTGTCGAGCTCGATCTGTCCGAGGAGCGAGTTCGGGAGCTGATCGACCTCTCCCGTGACCTGGTCAGCCTGGACCAGACGGTCGGGGCGGACGACGACGCGGCGCTCGGCGACTTCATCGCCGACGACACGGCGCCCGCCGCAGAGGCCGCGGTCGAGGCGGGCCTGATGCGCCGGCAGCTGCAGTCGGTGCTCGAAACGCTCGAGGCTCGCGAGGCTGCCGTGGTCCGCATGCGATATGGGCTCGACGACGGCCAGCCGCGCACGCTCGACGAGATCGGCCGCGCATTCAAGCTCTCGCGCGAGCGCATCCGGCAGATCGAGCGCGAGACGATGGCGAAGCTTCGTCACCCGTCGCGCGCGCAGGCACTGCGCGACTACCTCGAGTCATAGCCAGGGGCTGGACCCTGACCCGCCCGACCCGCTGTTCTGGGTCGGGCGGGTTTCTCTTCCGGAGCTCAAGAACGCCCCGCGAGTCGTTACTGCCGACCGACCGGTCGGTCGCTCTGTTAGACTGCGATCGGACCCCGATCGGGCGGTGTCCGCAACGACGCTGGCCGCCAGCCGCGCCGCGGAGCCGCGCATCTTGCTGCGCCGACCCTTATCGCCCACTTGCCGTGCACGCTGGGCAACTGCCCGGTCGGCAATAGGGAGCCTGCAGCGTCCCGGAGTTCTAACATGGCTGCAGCCACCGCAATCGGAGATTGGGCCAGTGAGCCACCACAGCGACCTCATCGACACGACTGAGATGTACCTGCGGACGGTGTACGAGCTCGAGGAGGAAGGCGTCGTACCACTGCGAGCACGCATCGCCGAGCGGCTGGGCCAAAGCGGTCCAACCGTCAGCCAGACCGTGGCCCGCATGGAGCGGGACGGACTGCTGCACGTCGCTGATGACCGTCATCTCCAGCTCTCGGCACGGGGCCGCCGGGAAGCCATCGCGGTCATGCGCAAGCACCGGCTCGCCGAACGGCTGCTCGCCGACGTGATCGGCCTGGATTGGGAACACCTGCACATCGAGGCCTGCCGCTGGGAACACGTCATGAGCGACGCGGTGGAGCGGCGCATCCTCGCGCTGCTCGACAAGCCCTTGGTGTGTCCACACGGCAACCCGATCCCCGGCCTCGAGGAGCTCGGTCTCCCATTCGCCACGATCGACCCGGCAACCGGATTGCTGACCCTCACGGCAGCCGCGGCGCACACCGACGCGGTCGTGCGAGTGGACCGCATCAGCGAGCAGGTGCAGGCCAACGCTGAGCTGATGGGGCAGTTCAATGCGGCTGGCCTGCGGCCCGGCCACCTCCTGCACGTGGCGCCGACCCCGGACGGTGTCGAGGTTTGGGAGGCGGGCGAGCGGACCGCGTTCGACCGGTTCGCCGCAGATCACGTCTTCGTCGAGTTCGCCGACAAAGCGAGCGCCCGCCAGGTCGCCTGAGCTCAGCGTCGACGCCCGAGGGGCGACCCCGGTCACGCCAGCGCGCCGACTCCGCTCGATAGAATTTGACGACACGCGCGAGCCACCGCAGCCTCGCCGATGCAAAGCCTGCAGGCGCCCGTGACGCGCCGTGCCGGCCATGTCGACGCCGAGATCCGTGAAAGGTGCGCCGGTGGCCCACGACCCCCAGGGTTTCCTCAAGCATCCCCGTATGGACACACCCAAGCGGCCAGCGAGTGACCGCGTCCGCGATTGGCAGCCCATCTACCTGCGCGCTCGCGACGAGGCGATCGCCGAGCAGGCGTCGCGGTGCATGGACTGCGGCGTCGCCTTCTGCCACGCCGGGTGCCCACTCGGCAACCTCATTCCGGAGTGGAACGAGTTCGTCGCCCGCGGCGATTACCGCAGCGCGAGCGAGCGACTGCACGCCACCAACAACTTTCCTGAGTTCACGGGATGGATCTGCCCGGCGCCGTGCGAGCCGGCGTGCGTTCTCGCGCTGAACACAGACCCGGTCACGATCAAGCAGGTCGAGATCTCGATCGTGGAGCGGGCGTTCGCTTCCGACCTGCTGCCCCCCCAACCGCCGACGGGGCGTACCGGAAAGGCCGTCGCCGTTGTCGGATCGGGACCGGCCGGGCTGGCGGCCGCCCAGCAGCTCAGCCGGGCCGGGCACGCCGTGACCGTGTTCGAGCGTGACGATCGGCTGGGTGGTCTGCTCCGCTACGGCATCCCCGACTTCAAGATGCCCAAAGACATCATCGATCGTCGTGTCGCCCAGATGGCCGCAGAGGGCACGGTGTTCCGGGTCAACACACCAATCGGACCGGGTGACGTGACGGTGCTGCGGACCAGCTACGACGCCGTCGTTTTGGCGGTCGGCGCGCTGCGCCAGCGCGAGCTCGCCAATCCGGGCCGGCAGCTGCGTCGGATTCACCAGGCGATGGAGTACCTTCCCCTCGGCAATCGGGTCCAGGCCGGAGATATCGAGGCGCCGGCCATCACCGCCGCTGGTAAGCATGTGATCATCATCGGCGGCGGAGACACCGCGGCTGACTGCCTCGGAACGGCGAATCGGCAGGGCGCGCTGTCGGTGACCGTGCTCGACCACAATCCCCGGCCGGAACCGCGCGCCACCCTGGTGAACCCGATCTGGCCGTCGGCGCCCAGTACGCGTGGCGTTTCGCCGGCCCACGACGAGGGCGTGCACGAGGCATGGTCTCGTGAGGTGGTCGAGTTCGTGGGCGACGAGCATGGCGCGGTGCGCGGGGTGCTGGTCGAGGAGGTCGAGATCGTGCGGGTGCGTGGCCACCGGGAGTTCCGGCCGGTGCCCGGCTCGCGCACGGAGCTGCCGACCGAGCTCGTGTTGCTCGCTGCCGGATTCGTGGGCACGGACGTGCCGGAACTGCTCGACGTGCTCGGCGTCGACCAACACCCGGTCAAGGGCACTGCTGTGGTCAATGCCGCGTGGCGCACTTCGGCTGACCGCGTTTACGCCTGTGGCGATGCGACGCGTGGCGCCAGCCTGGTCGTGTGGGCCATTGCCGAGGGCCGTGCGTGCGCGGCTGCTGTGGATGAGGCGCTGACCGGTGCGTCGCAGCTGCCGAGCCCAGTGACGCCACACGCTGCGGCGCTTTAACGTCGGCACCTCACGCCGACTTCGGCATCCGCAGCCGCGGTGTGCGGTGCGGGTCGAGGCCGTGCGCCAGGGCGCCGAGGAGCAATTCCGCCGCCGTGTAATCGGGATCACTGGCGATGGCCCGCTCGGCAGCCATGCCGGCGGCCGCGCCGTTGCCGTCGCGCCAGGACGCCCAGCCGAACAGGAATAGCGGTGCGGCGTCGTACGGCGGGGGTACGCGGCGGGCGATCTCGCGCCACAACACTCTGCCATCCAGGCGCCGCTGATCTACCGCCAGCCACACGGCATCTCGGATCGGCGTCTCGGACAATGCGACGGCGAACCGGCACAGCTCGTCGTCGGAAAGCGCGCCCCCGGCGCCAGGAAACAACGACTCCTCCCAGTCACGAGCCGCGGCGAAGATGGCCCGCTTCACCGAGCGCTGTCGTCGCTGGGCGTAGCCGCCTACTACGGCCGCGGCGGCAAGGTTCTCCTGCTCGGCGATCGCCGGCTCGAGGGCGGCGCGCGGTGCGTCGTCGATTGGGTCGAGCAGAGCCGCGAGTTCTTCGCGGTCGGCGAGGGCGACCAGCCCGGCGTATGTCGCGGCCGCCCGGCTCGGCGATGCATCGCCAGGTAGCTCGCGGCCTTCGGCTGGACAGCACTCTTCAGTCGTGCAGTGGTAAGACCACCATCGCCCGCCGGCGACGAGGACTGCGTCGATGAGCTCGATGCCCAACTCGCCAGTGCACGTGGCGAGATCATGGATCAGGTCCCGGTGGGGCAGCCCGGGCGCTCGCACGTCGGCAGGCAACTCGTCGAAGATCGCGACGATGGCGCGGGTCGACTCGCCGTTCACCAGGACCCGGAGCGTGCCGGCGAGCATTCCGGCCTCGCCCAGGTCGTCGAGATCGATCCGCGCGGTGATGCTGACCCGGGTGCCGGCGAGCCCGACTACGACCAGACTGTCGCGCGGGTGGAAACCCAGCAGATACGGGATCGCCTCGATCAGGTCGCCAGGGTTGCGCACTCGCAGCACGCTGGCGTCGTCGGCGCGGGTCGTGTCGGTCATGCCGCTGACTTTGGCCCGCCACGCCCCTCAGCCGGTACCGACGCCGGCGATCTGTGGATAAGCAGCGCCGCTGTGGATGTGCGAGGCCGATCCTGTCGTGGGTGTGTGGTAACCGCCAGCCCTCAGCGCAAGGTCCCGGCCCGCCGCGCCGCCGCGGCAGCGGCCAGATTCCGGGCCACCCGGTCGTTGCGCTCGGCAAGCTCGTCGCCGACGGCGAGCGGGCCCTCGCGGCGTCCGGCCGCGACGACCCGGAAGAACGCAGCGGCGCGGTCGAGCGCGACCGCGAAGTCGCCTCCGTAGGCGCTCGCCAGAATCGAATCGGCCAGCCGCGACATTGCGTCGGCGTCGGGATGCGGCCCGGCCCCGGCTACGACGGCGTCCGGCGTCGCGTACGGCTCACCGTCACGCCACAGCCGCACGACTTCATCCGGGCAGGACCGGCACCACTGCCGCAACAGGTACAGCACCCACAGCGCCCCGGGCAAGCTGACGGGGTCACAGTCACGCCACAGCTCGGCCAGCGTGTCGATCCCAACGACGTCCGCGAGTCCGACCAGCCGATCCCGCTCACCTGCGGCCGCGGCGTCGAGCAGCGCCTGCGCCGCCGCGGAAGCCGCATCGTCCGGGCTGCGAAGCGAAGCACCGCCGGCAGCATCGATCAGCGCAGTCAG
>DATFRC010000007.1:0-7114 GCA_035263725.1 Jatrophihabitantaceae bacterium
TCGACGATCCGTGGTGGCCGCGTAAGGCCCGTCAATCCGGCGTCAACGAAGCGTCAACCGCGGCTGGCTTTCCTTGTCACATGGACATCCATGAACTTCGCGCTGCGCCGATCGGCCCGCTGTTCGTGCCCGCCGTCTTCCACAGTGCGCCGGCAAAGGTCTGACTCCTGATGCCGGCCACTCGAGGTGCTACACGGATGAGCACGCCGAAACGCGAAGCCTCCGTACCCATCGGTACGGAGGCGGTCTACCGGAAACTCTTCGACTCGTTCGACCGCGACAAGAACGACCGCGTGTCGCATTGGGAAGTGCTCAGCCGCCTGCAGCGATCAGGCCTGATGCCCGACGATCCGCGCATCCAGGAAGCCCTGTCCGGTCTCAGGAGCGCCGAAACGAACAAGCAGCTGGACTTCGCGCAGTTCACCGCGCTCGCCCGGCACAACAGCAGCCTCATTCAGCGCGCCGTCGAGGGGAACCTCGCGGTGCCCGACTTCACCGGGCTGACGGCCGACTTCGAGCGGATCTACCGAGAGCTGCTGCCGAATCGCTCCGGCGCGGTCGCCGACTACATCCCGCAGCTGCGCCGGATCGACCCGGAACAGCTAGCGATAGCAGTCTGCACCGTGGACGGCCAGCGGTTCTCAATCGGCGATGCGCGCACCGCGTTCTGCTTGCAGTCGGTGTCCAAGACGGTGAGCTACTGCCTCGCGTTGGACCAGCACGGCACCGACGCCGTCCACCGCCACGTCGGCCGCGAGCCGAGCGGGCAGTCGTTCAACGAACTCGCGCTCAATCCCCGGGGATTGCCGCACAACCCGATGGTCAACGCCGGCGCGATCATGACGACATCGCTCATCAAGCCTGGGGCGGACATCGCCGATCGGTTCGACTACGTCGCGGAGACGTGGCGGCGGTTGACCGGCGGCGGACGAGTCGGGTTCAACAACGCGGTCTACCTGTCCGAACGGCAGACGGCCGACCGCAACTTCGCGCTCGGCTACTCGATGCGCGAAAGGGGCGCGTTTCCGGAGGGCGTCGACCTGCACGAGACCCTTGAGTTCTACTTCCAGAACTGCTCCATCGAGGTGGACGCCGAGATGCTGGCGGTCGCAGCCGCGTCGCTTGCCAACGCGGGTGTGTGCCCACTGACCGACGACCCGGTCTTCGCCGTGGAAACCGTGCAAAGCTGCCTGTCGCTGATGTCGTCGTGCGGCATGTACGACTTCTCCGGCGAGTTCGCATTCACCATCGGCCTGCCCGCCAAGAGCGGCGTATCGGGGGCGCTGATGGTGGTGATTCCGGGACTGATGGGCATCTGCGTCTGGTCGCCGCGGCTGGACGAGCACGGCAACTCCGTCCGCGGGATTGAGTTTTGCCGCAAGCTCGTCGCCGAGTACAACGTGCACGCGTTCGATTCGCTGGTCAGCGGCCGCGCGCGAACCAACAAGCGCGACCCGCGTCGCAAGAAGCACCAGTCGCAGATCGAGAGCGTGGTCGCACTTACCTGGGCGGCGAGCCAAGGCGACCTCAACGAGGTCCGGGCCCTCGTCGCGGTCGGCGTCGAGCCGGGCACCGCCGACTACGACGGGCGCACGGCATTGCATCTCGCGGCGGCGGAAGGCCAGCTGGACGTGGTGCGGTACCTGCTGTCCTGTGGCACCGACCCCAGCCCGGTCGATCGCTGGGGTGGCACGCCGTTGTCGGATGCGGAGGGTAACGGCCATGCGGACGTAGCGGCACTGCTAAAGGAGACGATGGACGCCACGGCAGTGGACGTCGCGGTATGACCGACCTGCCCGTCAACGCCGCCCGTGTCGTAGCGGTGCTGCTAGCCGACGGATGGCACGACATCACGCCCGGATCATTCGCCGTCGGCACTCTCACGTTCGGCGCGGATGCCGCCGGCGACGGGCTCGGCTACTACTTCGAGGAGGCCACCAGCACGAGCCCGTACGGGCCGCCCACCTTCGCCGGACCGCTCAGCGCGGTACTTGCGGTCCGCCAGGCCGCCTCCAGGCGCTGGCTACCCGAGTCCGCCCGCGACGGGGTGCGATTCCGCGGGCGATCATCGAGTCGGACGAGCACACATCGTTCCCTTCGTGCCGATCAGGGCTCGTCGGGTGCGTCTCTGCGGGCGGCCGACCTCGGGATGTAGCACGCTGGAGTCGTCTGTGAGGATTTCTCACGGCGCGGGGGCCCGGCGTGGAGAAGGTGATCGTGCACGAGGACGTCGATCGGCTCGTGGCGGGCCGGTATCGGCTGGAGCACCCGGTCGGAGAGGGCGGGATGGGCGTCGTGTGGCGCGCCGTCGACGAGCGCTTGGACCGGGTGGTAGCTGTCAAGCAGTTGCGGGTGCCCACAGCGGTCGGATCCCGGCACGCCGAACAGGCGCGGCAGCGGGTGTTGCGGGAGGCCCGCATCGCCGCCAGGTTGCAGCACCCGAACGCTGTCGGTGTCCACGACGTCACCGACGACGCGAACGGCCCGGTTCTGGTCATGGAGTACCTGCCGTCCCGCAGCCTGTCCGACGTGCTCGCCGAGCGCACTGCGCTGCCTCCGCAGGACGTGGCGCGCATCGGAGCTCCGGCCGCTGCGGCGCTGGCTGCGGCTCACGCCGCGGGCATCGTGCACCGCGATGTGAAGCCAGGCAACATCCTGCTCGGGCACGACGGCATCACCAAGATCACCGATTTCGGAATCTCGCACGCTGCGGGCGACGTGACGGTCACGAGCACCGGCCTGCTCGGAACGCCGGCGTTCCTGGCGCCCGAGGTGGCGCGCGGTGAGGCGCCCAGCCCGGCCTCGGACGTGTTCTCCCTGGGCGCCACTCTCTACGCAGCCGTGGACGGGGCGCCGCCGTTCGGGACGAGCGACAACCCGATCGCGCAATTGCACCGCGTGGCCGGTGGCGGCGCGCCCCCACCACGGCATGCCGGCCCGTTGACCGGGTTGCTCGCCGAGATGCTGCGCGATGAGCCGACCTCCCGGCCCAGCATGGCGCGCGTCGCCGCCGACCTCGAGACGATCGCCACCGCCGGCGTACCGCTGGCCGTGGCGCCGACGACTGCACTCGCGCCGGCCGGACGCCTCGGCGCACCCGTGGCCGCGGCGCCACCCACTCAGATCGACGCACAGCCGGTCCGCACCCGCAGCCGGCTGCGGGGCGCATTGCGCCGGCATCCTGGGTATGTGACCGCGGCCCTGGCCGGCTGCCTGCTGCTGGGCGTGCTGGTGGCGGTCCTGCTCACCGCGCCACGCGACCATTCCTCGGGAGGTGCGCCGGCACCTCCCGGCACACCGGCCGCCTCGCATACCACTACGCCGGCCAGCCACGCCCCGGCTGCGATCGACCCGGGCCTGCTGCAGCAGGCAGTCTCGGACTACTACGGGTTGCTGCCGGACCATCCTGACCAGGCCTGGACCCGGCTCGGCCCCGCCCTGCAGAGCCAGGGCCAAGATGCCTACGACAGCTTCTGGCACGGCGTCAAGAACCTCCGGGTCGTCACGCCTCCCCAGGCTCACGGCAACACGGTCACGGTCACCATCGCGTACCGGACGGGGGGCCACGACCGCATTCAGGAAACTCACCAACTCGGCATGATCGACAGCAACGGCACGCCGCTGATCAACAGCGACCAGGTGGTGTCATCGCAAAGCAGCACTACGAGCAACAGCCACGGAAACGGTGGCGGCGACGGTGACAACGGCGGAGGCAACGGCGGCGGCAACGGCGGCGGGTAGCCCGACTGCGGCGCAGGATGAGCACCGTGAGCGTTGAGCAGGACCACGTCTTCGCCACCGTCTGTGAGACCGTGCTCGCGCTGGACCTCTACCGTGCCCCCCAGGTCGATGCGCCGCTCGTCGTTTACGTCCATGGCGGCGGCTGGCGCGGCGGCGACAAGGCGGACGGAGGCGTGGCACGGCTTCGGCCGATGGCCGCCCCCGGTGTGACTGTTGCCTCTGTGAACTACCGCCTGGTGCCGGGCGCGACGTTTCCCGACCAGCTGCATGACCTGAAGGGCGCCGTGCGGTGGCTGCGCGCGCACGGGACGAGCCTGGGCGTGCCCACCGGCCGGGTCGGCATCTGGGGCGCCTCGGCGGGTGCGTATCTGGGCTCGTTGCTCGCGTTGACCGGCGCCGATGCCGCGTTGGAGGGCACCGTCGGCGGCAACGTCGAACAGTCGAGCACTGTCCAGGCCGTGGTCCACTGGTTCGGCCAGTCCGACCTGGTCGTTGCCGGCTCCCGCAACGACGTCGAAGCCCGCCTCCTTCCGTTCCGGTTCGAAGCGGATCTGCTCGGAGTGCGCGACGTCGGCGAGGTTGCCGATCACGCCGCGGACTTCAGCCGGCTCACCCGGGTCACCCCTCAGGCGCCACCGTTCCTGATCGCGCACGGTGACCGCGACCACATCGTCGCACCGTCTGAGGGCGCAGCTCTGCACGACGCGTTGAGCCGAGCCGGCGCCGACACCCGCTTCATGTTGCTGGGCGGTGCCGGTCACGAAGGAGCGGAATTCGATCGGCCCGACACGCTTGCCATGACGGCAGCGTGGCTGCGTGCCAAGCTGCTCACCTGATCACTGCGCGCCGAGCACAGACGGCGCGACGACCGTC
Source organism: Jatrophihabitantaceae bacterium (assembly GCA_035263725.1). Taxonomy (GTDB): domain Bacteria; phylum Actinomycetota; class Actinomycetes; order Mycobacteriales; family Jatrophihabitantaceae; genus DASXRA01. The sequence continues at coordinate 4,615 of DATFRC010000007.1, forward strand.
TCGATTCGGCCGCTCTCGGTGTCGTAGAGCAGGCCCGAGACGATCAGACCGGGCGGTAGCAGCGGGTTGGCGCGAAGCGTTGCGAGGTCCACCGCGAGCGATGCGCGCGGATCGATGATCGAATCGGGGTCGAGCGCGTCGGGGCTGGTGCCCAGTTCGGCGGCGAGCCCGACCGGCTGATCCAGTAGCCGGACGATGCCGCAGTCGGTGTGATGGATGACGACGAGATTCCATCCGGGTCCCGGCTGGGTTCCGCCAGTGCGGGCGATGGCCCCGAGCAGCGCAAGGGTCCGCTGGGCGGCCGGAGTTATCCGGCCGCCGATATTGCGGATCACGGCGGCTTCACCGAGCTCGAGTCCGAGGACCGCGGTCGGGTCGACGCGGGGGTCCACGCATCCGACGATGATGGTCCGCCCAGTCGGCAGCATGGTGAGGCCGGCGACGTCGCGTGCTTCGGCGAATTCGCCGTTCCTGCGGACGAGCTCGTCGACGGTGGTGTCGAGGCTGAGGTCGGTCATGGTGTTCTCCGTTTCGGGATCAGGCGGGGACTAGTTCGGCTTGGGCAGGGACGGTGTCGGCGGGCGCTCGGTGGCCGCGTCCGGGCAGAAGCAGGGCGCCGGCGGCTCCGGCCAGGCCGATGCCGAAGGCGACCAGGCTCGCGGTGTGGAATCCGGTCATGAACGAGGCCTGCACGCCGTCCAGCAATCTCTGTTGCGCGGCAGCGGGCGCCTGGCCGACCGTGGCCAGGGCCGCGGCCACGGAGTTCTGCGCGGCTGAGACGGTGTGGCTCGGCAGCTCGTGGAACGCCGTCGTGCTGAGGTGGTTGGCGTAGAGGCTGGTGAAGATGCTGCCCAGTACGGCCACGCCGAGCGTCCCGCCGGCCTCACGCGTCGCGTCGTTCACCGCGGACCCGACGCCTGCCTTGGCAGGCGGCAGCACGCTCAGGATCGACTCCGTCGCCGGCGCTGTCGTGAGTCCGAGACCCAGACCGATGAGCACCATCTGGCCGACGATGCGGTCGTAGGGCATGAACGTCGACGACAGTGCGATCCACCCGAACGCCGAGCTCAGCAGGACCAGCCCACTGGCTACGACGGCGCGGGTACCGATGCGGCTTGCGAGCGCGACACCACCCACCGAGCCGATCGCGATCGTGATCGCCACCGGCAGGATCCGCACTCCGGTCGACAGCGTGCCGAAGCCGCGCATGAACTGGAAGTACTGCGTCACCAGGAAGATGAATCCGAACAGGGCGAAGAACGCGAGCGTCACCGACGCACTGGCGGCCGAGAAGGCCGGCGTGCGGAACAGCGTGACATCGATCATCGGGCGGGCGCGGCGACGTTCGACCGTGACGAAGGCAGCGACGAGGACGGCCGCACCGGCGAATCCGCCCAGGCTCGCCGGGCTGCTCCAGCCACGCGAGGGTGCCTCGATGATCGTGTAGACGAGCAGGCCGATCGCGGCAGTTGACAGCATCAGGCCGGGCACGTCGAGGCGGGCCTCGCCGGGGTTGCTCGACTCGGGCACCCACAGCCAGGTGGCCGCCAGCGCGACGAGCGCGACCGGCACCAGTGCCACGAAGACCGACGGCCAGCCGAAGTGCGCGAGCAGCAGTCCGCCGGTAACGGGACCGATGGCGACGCCGAGCCCGGTCACGGCGCCCCACAGCCCGATCGCCTTCGCACGCTCACCGCGGTCGGGGAACGCGTTGGTGATGATCGACAGTGTGGTCGGGAAGATGACTGCCGCGCTCGCGCCCATGACGAATCGGACCGCTACGAGGCCGGACGCCGAGGTCATGGCCGCACCGATACCGCTTGCGAGCGCGAATCCGGCCAGCCCGGCGAGTAGCGCCGGCCGGCGGCCGAACCGGTCGCCCAGCGAGCCGGCGGTCAGGACGAGCGCGGCGAACGCGAGGTTGTAGCCGTCGACGATCCACTGCAGGTCGCGCGTCGTCGCACCGAGCTCGCGACCCAGGTCGGGGAGGGCGACGTTCACGATCGTGGTGTCGAGGTTGATGGCGAAGGCCGCCAAGCACACGGTTGCCAGGATCAGCAACTGCCGGCGACGGGTCAGATCAGTCATGAGAACCTCCGGAGCCCGTGATGTTGACGCTGACAACATTGACGAGAGTGCCACATAGTGTGGACACTGTCAACATGGTTGGCACGGATCACACCGACGAGGCGCGGAGCTACCACCACGGGAACCTGCGGGAGGCCCTCGTGGAGGCCGGCGTCGAACTGGCCCGGACCGGTGGTCCCGCCGCGGTGCAACTGCGCGCGGCCTCGCGGAAGGCCGGCGTCTCGCACAACGCCGCCTATCGGCACTTCGCCAATCAGGAGGACCTGGTTGCCGCCGTTGCAGAACGGTGCATGACGCAGCTCGGCCTACTCATGATCGAGCGTTCGAATCGGGTCACGGCACGCGGTCCGGTGCCCCGGGCTCGCGCAAGACTCGAAGCGATCGGGCGTGCGTACATCGACTTCGCCCGCAC
>DATFRC010000008.1:0-7432 GCA_035263725.1 Jatrophihabitantaceae bacterium
CGGCGAGATCGACCTGTCCTTCGCCGGACTATCCGACTTGCTCGCCGAGCCATCCATCTTGCTTACGAGCGATATCCCGTCGCCGCAATGTGAGGCTCTCGAAACTGCGTTGCTGCTACGGCCCGCCGGCGCCGAACCTCCCACTGAACGTGCCGTCGGACTCGGGACGCTCGCCGTGCTGCGCGCCTGCGCAGCGGCAGGTCCAACACTGATCGCGATTGACGACGTCTACTGGCTCGACAAGGCGAGTTTGAATGCGCTCGTCTTCGCGGTGCGGCGACTCGCAGCCGTGCCGATCTCACTGCTGGTATCAGTGCGTACAGAGACGCCCGGCGATCCGCTCGCGATGGCCGTACCGCCGCCCTGTGCTGGATGGAGCGACTTGATCAGCGCCGTTGCCTTGGCCGAGGTCATGGACCTCCGGCCGCTCGGTGCCGACCAGATACAACAACTGCTGCCCGGGCGGCTGACGAAGAAGCAGGCCCGACACGTCGCCGAGCTATCACGTGGAAACCCGTTCTGGGCCCGAGAGCTCATGAAATCGGGAGGACTCTTCGAGCACGTGGTTCCGCCGCTGGCCGTCACACTGACTGAGCGGCTGTCGGAGTCGCTGGCCCCGCCGGCGGCGGACGCACTCAGCGTCGTGGCGGCTGCGGGCCGGATCGAGCTCGCCGATGCAATCGCGGTTATGGACCACCTCGAAGATCCGGAAGACGCCATTGACGCGGCGGTGCTGGCCGGCGTGGTGGCCGAGTCGAACAACCGGCTCGTCGCGGCGCATCCGCTGATAGGCGCCGCCGCCGTGGCGGCGTTGCCGCCAAGCCGTCGCGGCGCTCTCTATCGCCGACTAGCGGCGCAGTCGCACAACCCTGAGCGGTACGCACACTTCGCAGCGCTTGCCGCCGGCCCCGAACCAGATCCGGCAGTCGCCGGCGCGCTGGACAAGGCCGCGGAGGCTGCACACGCGCGAGCCGCCAACACCGCAGCGGCGCAGTTCGCGGTGCAGGCTGTTCAGTTCACCTCGGCTTCGGACGAGCAGACGGTGGTACGACGGCGAATCCGAGCCGGCGAGCTGCTCTACCTCGCGGGTGACCTCGAGCGGTCCCGGGATCAGCTGGCTGCTCTCGAGATCGACGCGCTCAGTACCGCGGAATTGGAACGTGCGCTGCCGTTGCTGTTGGATGTGATCTATCTCCTGAGTGGGGCAACGGCGGCGACCGCGATTGTGCGCCGCGCGCTTACAACCGGCGGACCGGATCCACGCCGTCGCGCGCTCGTGCTCTCGCTGGCGTCCGATGCCGCGTATGGCATGCCCGCCGAGCGGCGCGCAGCTGCCGAAGGGGCGATCCGCTGTGCAGAGCGTTCCGATCCGCCGGCGACCGCCGCCCTGCACCGGGCGATCCTCAACCTCGTCGTGGCGAAGGCGACTGGCGCCGAAGGCCTCGATACGGACCTCCTCGACCGGGCCGCAGCACTGGAGGCAGCGATCACGGTGCCATTCCTCCATGACACCGCGGACCTCCATCGCGGAGTCTGGGCTCGCTACACCGAGGACTTGGAGACCGCGCGCCAAGCGTTCGCGCGATGTATCGAGCGCGCCCGAGACGTCGGCGACGACTATGCACAGTGGACTTTTCTGTGCTACCTGGCGGGCACCGAGATTTCGGCCGGCGACTATAGGGCCGCGGCGGTGATCATGACCGACGCGCACGCGGCCGCCGAATGGCACGACTGGGGACCGGGTCCTTGGCATCTCGAACCGCGGTGCGACTTGCTCATCGCTGCCGGTGAGCTCGACGCCGCCGATAACCTCGCCGCCCAGCTCCACCCTGACGACGAATGCTCACGATCAATGGCGGCCTCCATCCGCGGCCGGGTCAGCCTCTGGCGCCGCGATACCGACGCAGCCATCGACCACTTCGAACGTGCGAGCTGGTGCGCGGATCGATGCGACTGGTCAGACCCCACCGTGCGAAACCGGATCGACCCACCCCTGGCGGAAGCGTATGTCGCGGCGGGGCGCGTGAGCGAGGCTGAGGCAATTGCGGAACGACTGCGTCGGGTTGGAGAACAGCTGCATCGGCCCGCGTTGATCGGTGATGCTTTCCGGATCGACGCCCTGATGGCCGCGGCCGCCGGCGACCTCGATACCGCCGCCCAGGCCGCGCGCGCCGCCGTTGACGCGCACGCGGCATCGCCACTCCGGCTCGAACACGCCCGCAGCCTGCTCACGCTGGCGCGTATCGAACGACGGCGAAAGGCCCGACGCGAAGCCCGGACCGCGCTGGAACAGGCGAACCAGCTCGCGCGAGACATCGACCACCACCCGCTGCTCGCGCAGATCGAGCGGGAACTGGTAAAGGCGGGACCGGGACGTGCCGGCCCTGAGCTCACCACCGCGGAGCAGCGCGTGGCGGAACTCGTTGCCGACGGTGCCACCAACCGCGACGCAGCATCCACCCTGTTTGTCAGTGTGCGGACCGTGGAAGCACACGTCGCCTCGATCTACCGCAAGCTCAGCGTGCGCAACCGCAGGGAATTGGCTCGACGGCTCGCCGATGATCCGCGACGACGGCCGCGTATGTCGCGTGGAGAAGCCGAACAGCCAGCGTGACCAACTGCGTGACAATCAGACCAGATTGATTCACGACTGAGCCGCGTACTCGGCGCGGACGGTGCTGGTCGTTCACAACACGGTGCCCAGCGGGACGAGCGCGCAAACGTGTACGCCGGTGCACCACAGGCAGATGGCGTTGATGCGAAAGAGTTCGATCCAGACCAGGGCCACAGCGCTGAGCACTCCGAGTAGGGCGCCAGTGACCCGTACCGGGTCGAGCGCGCGCCACTTCCAGAGCGACGGGAAGCACAGCGCGGCCAAGCCGGTGAAGAACGGCCGACACAGCGCGGCCCGCCACGGAGACGATCAGTGAGGCCAGCCCGCTGCGCCGGGTCGAGGACCTCCGACTAGGGGCTGGGAAGCACGGTAGTACCGGAGATGACGCCCGGCGAGGTGCACACCTGAGCCGGCGGGTTGGCGGCGAGAGTGCACACGGCCGCGGTGATCATGTTGGCCGACCCGTTGATGGCCTTGGCGATAGGCGAGGTCGGGTTGGACAGGGCAGCGGCGATTTGGGCCTGGGTCTTGCCCTTCAAAACGCCGGGGTCATAGCCGGCGTTGGAGATCAAATACTTGCCGCCAAGATCGAGGAACGGGAACCCGCTTTTGCCTACCGACTTGAACAGCGCCTCGTCGGCCGCGTCTAGCGTCTCGAGCGGCTGGTAAGAGCCACCGGACACCTGGTTGCTGTAGATCTCTTTTGCGGTCAGGCTCACGTACTTGCTCGAGTAGCTCGCGCCGTGCAGCGTCAGCGTCGCGGTGTTGGGGAAGAGGTCGCTGGGAGAGGAGGACACCTCGCCGAGGCCGGTGAACGTGCCGAACCGGGACAGCGCGACGACCAACGGCCACCGCTCCGCCGCGCAGTACGGACACCACTCAGCGCCCACGAACAGGACGCGCGGCCTCCCATCCGCCTTCAGCGGCGCGCCGGTCAGCGCCGTGGGCCGCGTCGTGAGGTCACCGGTACCGATCTGGTCCAGCACGGCTGGCGGCACACGGGTCACCGCGGCGACCACCGACTGCGCCGCGGGCACCGCTTTGATCCCGGACCTAGGTCCGCTCGATCCGGACGAGACCTTGACCGCGACGAGGATCGCCACCACCGCGATCGCGGCGGCAACGGGCGCCAGCACCACGATCAGCCGACGGCGGCGCACGACCCGCGCGCTGGCCTCGGCGGCCACAGCGCGCTGCGCGGTCAGTCGCCTCTGCGCGGCCAGCCGTTTCCGCTGCGCAGCGGTCGGCGCGCTGACCCAACTCGGACCCGGACGCGCCGCGGAGCCTCCACGTTTCGCGCTCATCGGACGCCGAAACGCGTCACTCGATGCCACATGCCTCTGAGAATCACCCGTGCAAATGGGAGCCGCTGAAGCATCGCCGACAGTGAACTGGCCATGCTGTGTCAATCGCGGCTCATGTGACCGCCCGCCGGATGCGGCGCAGACACTAGCGCGGTGCCTGCGGGAGCTGCGCCGCCGCTGCGACATCGAGGAAAACCTGCGCGCCCTGCCGGGCTCGCACCGCGGTGGCGGGGCAACCGGGCCCTATCGGGGCGGTAAGCATGGCCTGGACGGCGGCGGCCTTGTGCCCGCCGGACGCGGTCAGCACGATCGTCGCCGCGTGCACCAGGGTGCGAACGGTGAGCGTGACGGCTTCGCGGGGAACGTCGTCGATGGCCTCGAAGCACTTCTCGTCGACCTGCTGGGTCCGGGACACCTCGGTCAGCTCGACCACGCGGGCCGGTTCTGGGTCATCGAAGCGGCACCGATTCGGCTCGTTGAACGCGATGTGCCCGTTCACCCCGATCCCCATACAGGTCAGGTCCACCGGCTCGGCAGTCACGAGCGCGCCGTACCGCCGGGCCTCGGTGTGCGGATCGGCGCGCGGGCGGATCAGCTCGAGCCGGCCGACCCCGGCGAGCGCGAGCTGCCGTGAGATCCAGTTCCCGAACGACTGTGGTGCCTCGGGGTCGATGCCGATGTACTCGTCCATGTGATACGCCTCGACGTGCTGCCACGGGATACCCGGCTGCTCGACGAGGCCGGCGAGCATAGCCAGTTGGGAAGGCGCAGAGGCGAAGATGACGCGGGCTTTCCCGCGCGCGGACACAGCCCGCTCGATGACAGCAGCCGCTTGCCCGGCGGCCGCTTCACCGGCGTCCTGCGGTCTGGCGTGGACGCTTACGTCCACTCCGTCGACAACCGTGTGCTGGAGCCTCTGCATCCTGATCCTTCTGCCGAAACCGCACGCGGTTGCCACGACCCGCGGGGTGAAGCATGAACGCCGCGATCGCCGGGCGAGTGCCGGGCGGCCGCGGCGTTCGCATTCACCATTCCGGTGGACAGATCACCGCTGTCGAGCCGTACCCGCAAGCACCCCGCCGGTGGCTGCTTCCGGGCATGATCGACCTCCAAGTAAACGGATACGCCGGTCTCGACGTCAACGGGCCCGACCTCACCCCGTCGGTGATCCACGAACTGGTCCGCAGCGAGGCCAGTTGTGGCGTGACCGGATTCTTCCCGACGATCGTGACCGCTTCCGAGGATCGGATCACGCATGCGCTCGCCGTCATCGCCGCGGCGCGCTACGAGGACACGTGGACGAGGCACGCCGTGCTGGGGGTGCATGTCGAAGGGCCGTACCTGTCTTCCGAGGATGGCCCGCGCGGCGCGCACGACCCGACACAGCTCAGGGCGCCCAGCATCGACGAGTTCGAACGCTGGCAGGCCGCCGCTGACTGTGCGGTACGCATCGTGACGCTTGCTCCGGAACTTCCGGGCGCCGCTGACTACATTCGGCACATCACCGGACGCGGGGTGCTCGCCGCCGTCGGGCACACCAGCGCATCTCCGGCGCAGATCACCGCCGCCGCCGACGCTGGTGCGCGGATGTCCACGCACCTCGGCAACGGTGTGCACGCGCTGCTTCCCCGCCACCCGAACTACATCTGGGCGCAACTGGCTGAGACGAGGCTGACGGCCAGCTTCATCGCGGACGGACACCATCTGCCGGTCGATACGTTCGTCGCGATGCTTCGCGCCAAGGCGCGCCGCCGGCGCATCCTGGTCAGCGATTCGGTGGCACTTGCGGGCGCCCCAGCGGGCCAATACCGGACGCCGGTCGGCGGTGTCGTGACCCTCCGCCCGGACGGGCGTCTCGTCCTTTCCGGGTCCGACCTGCTGGCGGGCTCGGCGAGTTCGCTGGCAGACTGCCTGCGCTGGACGGTGCAGCGCGCCGGGCTGAGCCTGCGCAACGCGACCGCGATGACCACGTACGTCCCGGCAGCGCTGCTGGGCCTTGGCGACCGGGGTGACATCCTGCCGGGGTACTGGGCAGATCTCGCCGTGCTGTCGTCCGATTTCAGCGTTACGCAGACCATTGTTCGCGGCGAGGTCGTCTACGAGCACCCAGCGCGTTCGCAGCACCGGCCGGTCTGAGCATAACTGATGTATTTGACGTCAAATTACGCCTGCTCATCGCCGGCTGAGAAACAGCCTTCGCGTTTATGTTGCCTTTGCTGATCGCGCCGTCCATAGCGCCGCGAAAAGTCCGACCTTTATTCTCTGGTCCCTTCGGGTTTGGCGAGGCGGATGGTGAGCGTATAGCGGATTGCAGGCATGCTGGCGTAGTCCTGCATCTTGTACGAGGACAGTTCCGCGCGACCTACGCCGCCGAGTTGCTCTAGTGCGGCGCGGACCGGCCATCGCACCGCATCCAGAGCGGCCGCGTCCGGCACAGTGCCGTCCCGGGATTCAGTAGAGCTGCCCGGCAGAACGATGGTCACCCGCCAGAGGCTGTGGACAACGCGAGGGTCGGGCGAGGGTTCGTCGGCTTCCCATTCCGGCCACGCCGCGAAGGGTGCGGGCGCGTCTTTGCTATCGTCGTTGTGCTCACGCGCGTCGAGTATGACTTCTTCCCCGCGCCATTCGACTCTTACTGTTGAGAGCGCGGCAACTATGTCGGCACGAAGACTCACAGCGGCACCGCCATCCGACAGCGGAATTCCAGCATCGGCATGCTGCTCACAGCGCATCCCCGCCATTCGATATCGCGCGTGTGCCAGTGCACCGGCGCCGCGACTGACCGTACACGTAGCGAGCGACCGGACGACCGAGTCCACCGTGCCCAGGTGGGGCGGCGTTGCCCTCCAGCCGCCGCGCCGGTAGACCTTGTCGCCCACCCTCTCGGAGTCGAAAGGGTTGCCATGGCCAGCGCAAGTGGGTCCGTCGCGCCATCATCTCGGCGACCGCTGATGGTAGTAGTGAAGCCTCGGTGACGCAGTCGCTGGGTTTGTCGGCATCTATGTGGTGCTGGCCTGCCGGTCGCCGTTGCCTGCGCGGCCTCGAATTCCTCCGTCGTCGTGACCGTCGTGCTGTCGGCTATCTTCCTGCACCAACCGCGAAGCCGTGCCCATGTTGCGGCGATTGCCCTGACCCTCCCGGGCGCGACCCTGTTGGCTCTCTCCACTACCTGATTCAAGAGGCGCTCGCGGGGTAGCCTCAGATAGTGCGGGTGGTACTGAACATCATCTGGCTGCTTCTCGCGGGCATCTGGCTGGCTATTGCCTATGCGGTCCTGGGACTGATCTGTTTCGTGCTGATCATCACAATCCCGTTCGGAATCGCATCGTGGCGCATCGCCGGGTACGCGCTCTGGCCGTTCGGCCGAACCGTCATTCGGCGTCCGGACGCAGGCATCGGGTCAGCCATCGGCAACGTGATCTGGATGATCGTTGCCGGTATCTGGCTCGCGATCGGCCACCTTGTCACAGGCATTCTGCTATGCCTGACCATCATCGGAATCCCGTTGGGGATC
>DATFRC010000009.1:0-24001 GCA_035263725.1 Jatrophihabitantaceae bacterium
CAGGTCGAGGCACTCCTCATACTGGATCTCGCCCACGACGATGCGCTGCAGGTCAGCAGCGCAACCTTGCTCGCCCTCGATATTCGCCTTCCGTGTCTGCCACGCGCGCCCACGTCGAGCAGGGCCGACCTGCAAGCCGACTACCTCGCCCTTATCGGTTTGATCCGGCTCAGTTGCAGCCCGCTGAGATCACTGGATAAACCACCCGGCGATGCCAGTCTCAGGCGATACGCACTGTCTCAGCGCGTCTCAGGCGTCCCACCGCGTCCCGGCCGCTGACCGCCGCCAAGCCCACGTTTACTACAACCGTTACTACACGTCAAGAACGACGTAAGCCCTCTCATTCAGAAAGGGCCTACGCCGTAAGGCAATTCTCCGTAGCGGGGGGAGGATTTGAACCTCCGACCTCTGGGTTATGAGCCCAGCGAGCTACCGAGCTGCTCCACCCCGCGTCGACCCCACGAGTTTACCGACCAACGGCGGTGAGCGCCAAGTCGGCAGCGCGTGATCGGTCGGCTACCGGGTGGGCGTCGGCGACGGTGGCTTGCTTGGCGACGCCGACTTGCTGATCAGGTTGATGTACTCCTGGGTCAACCGCTGCACCTCGGCTTGCGCCTGCCCGATCTTCGCGAGATCACCTGTCTTGTAGGCGGCCTGCAGCCGCTCGAACGCGGTATTGAGCTGCGTCAGGATCGCCTGGGCGTTGTTGGCGGGCGGTGGCGCCGGCGGCGTTGAGGACGACGGTGGCTTCGCGGACGACGGCGGAGGCGCACTGCTCGACGGCGGGGGTGAGCTGCTCGGCTGGCTCGTCTGCCCGGGCACATTGATCGACGCACCCGGCGGTAGCCCATTACTCAGGTTGTTCAGCGCACCGCCGAGCCCGGTGGCGTACCCGACCTTGTCGCCGTACACGACCAGGACGCGTTGCAGGATGGGGTACCCGGTGCCAGTGGTGCCCTGGACGTAGAGCGGCTCGACGTAGAGGAAGCTGTTCCCGATCGGGACGGTCAGCAGGTTGCCGTGGATCACCGTCGAGCCGGCACCGCTGAGCTGGGTGATGTCCTTGGAGATCACGGCGGTGGTATTGAAAATGTTAGAGATCTGTTCCGGGCCCTGGATTACCGACTTGGTCGGCAACTTGAGTACGGTGATCTTGCCGTAATTGGCCGGGTCACAGTCGACGCTGATGTACGCAGCGAGGTTCTGCGAGTTGTTGACTTTCATCGGCGTCGTCAGTTGGAACTGCGGCGTATTGGACGTACCAGTGGGCGGATCGGCAAGCACGTAGTACGGCGGCTGGTTGCTGCCGCCGCCGGCCGGGTCGAGCGGCACCGTCCACTTGTCACGCACGTTGTAGAACGTCACCGGGTCGTCGACGTGGTACTGCTCGAGAATCGCTCGCTGCACCTCGAATAAGTCTTCCGGATAGCGGATGTGAGGCAGAATGTCCGCCGGCATGGCCCCCTTTGGCTGTATCAAACCGGGGAATGCCTTCTCCCATGCCTTGAGGACGGGATCGTTGCTGTCCCATTCGTAGAGGTGAATCGTGCCGTCGTACGCGTCGACAGTCGCCTTCACCGAGTTGCGGATATAGTTGATCTTGTCATTGGGCTGTGACGCGGTGCGGTTTTGCCGGGAGAGCGTGTCCTGAGTCAGGCTCGATAGGGACTGCTGTTCTGAGTACGGATAATTCGACATCGTCGTGTAGGCGTCGACGATCCACACGATGCGGCCGTCGACGACGGCTGGGTACGGGTCGCCGTCGACTTTCAGGAACGGCGCCACCTTCAGAACCCGGTCGCGAGGGTCTCGATTGAAGATGATCTTCGCGCCCTTGTTGCTGACGGCGCTGTTCAGTAGGAAGTTCGTCTCCTTGTACTTGACCGCGAACGCCAGCCGGGTGAAGAAGTTGTCGAGGTGGACGCCGCCCTTGCCTTTGTAGGACGTGGTCTGGTCGCTGCCGTCGTACTCGCGCGAACCGTTCGCGCCGACGATCGAATAGTCCACGCCGAGTTCGCCGTAGTACGCCTGCGGCTGGGCGATGGTGAGCGACCCGGCCGGCGGGATGTCACCCTCGGTGTAGTCGCCCGGGGCAGAGCCGACGCTGCCGTTTCCGGAGGTGACGTCTTCGCCTGCTTGAGCAGCGACGAATCCGAAGCCGTGCGTATAGACAGTGTGCTTGTTGATCCAGTTCGTCTGGCTTCCGGTCAGTGCGTCGGCGTTGAGCTCGCGCACGCCGACGACGTAGTCCTTGGTGACGCCGCCGACCTGGTACCGGTCCATGTCCAGCTTGGTTGCGAAGCCGTACTGGTTGCGGATCTTCTGCTGCTGAAGGAACGTCGGCGAGACGACGTTCGGGTCGAGGATGCGGATGTTGCTGATCGTCGCGCTCGACGGCGTCAGAGCGTCGGTGCTCGGGCTGGACACCGCCGGGTAGTCGACATAGTTGACAGTGCCGCCCGGATTGCCCGCCGTGATGACGTCGTAGCCCTCACGAGTCGCCTGAATGTTGCGCTTGATATATGGCGCTTCCTTGACATTCGCGTTCGGCTTGACCGAGAACTGCTGCACGATCGCTGGGTAAATGCCGTTGATCAGGATGCTTAGCACCAGCAGCACGCCGAAGGCGATCGCCGGCAGCTGAGCGCTCTTGAGCCACAGGCTCGCAAGCACCGCAATGGCGATGATCACCGCAATCCAGAACAGGGTGGTCTTGGCTGGCAATGACGCGTTCACGTCGGTGTAGGAAGCACCGGTGACTTTGCCCCGGTTGGAGAAGACGATGCCGTAGCGGTCCAGCCAGTACGCCAGCGCCTTGAGGACGATGAAGATGAAGATCAGGATCGTGAGGTGCCGGCGCGCCGCCATGGTGATCTTGGGACCAGGCGTCTGGACCCGGATCGCTCCGAAGAGATAGTGCACGGCAGTCGCAAGCAAGATGGAGAACAGGATCGCGGTGAACCCGAAGCCGAGCATCAACCGGTACGCGGGGTAGTCCCACGCAAAGAACGAGATGTCCCGGTGAAACTGCGGATCCTTTATGCCGAACGAGCCGCCGTAGCGCCACAACATCCAGGTGCGCCAGTCGTCCATCGACGACAGTCCCGCAGAGAGGCCGGCCAGCCCCATGATGCCGCCGAGGATGAGCCACTTGCGTTGCTCGAGGATCACGCGGTAGCGCTCGAGGTTCTGCTGCTCGGTCGACAGCGGCCGGAACGGCGGCCGCAGCATGTACGCGATGACGATGTTGCCGCCCAGGATCGCAGCCATCAGCACGCCGAAGATCAGAAACAGCACCAGCTTCGTCGTGATGATGCCGCGGTATACCCCGCGGAAGCCGACCTCACCGAACCACAGCCAGTTGATGTAGACGCCGACCAGGTTCGCCGCGACGATCAGCAAGACGATGATCGTCACCACGACGGCCAGGCTGATCTTGACGCGCCTCGACAGGGTCAGAGACGGAAGCGGCGGCCGCATGGCCACTGGCGGCTCCTCGATCGTCGGCCCGCTCGCGGCGGCGGTGCCGGGCAGGGATGTGTCTGATGGGGCTGCTGTGACATCACGTCCAAGCCCTCACCCCACAACGTACTGACGCCGCGCGGGGTTCCGACCCACCGGCCCCACGGCGTCGGCAGGTGACCCCACGAAACCCGACCATGGGGGATGAGCGCGTACTTAGCTAACAATGCGGCACTGGCTTGCCGTTCTGGACGGCGAGCAGGTCCTGCACCGCGGCGTGCAGGGACGTCACCTTGATGACGTTGAGTCCGCGCGGCGTGGCACCCCGAACGTCGGAGCAATTGCTGTCTGGGGCGAGGAAGATCGTGGCGCCTTGCCGGCGAGCGGCGAGCATCTTCAGCTGAATGCCACCGATCGGCTTCACCGCGCCGTCGGGGGTGATCTCGCCGGTTCCGGCGACGAACGCGCCCTTGGTGAGGTCGCGGTTGCCGACCTTGTCCATGATCCCGAGTGCGAACATCAGCCCGGCCGAGGGGCCGCCGATCTGACCGCCGAGCCCGAGGTCGACCTGGAACGGGGCGAAGCACTGGTCACCGACCGTAATTCCGATCACGGCGCCCTGCTGGCCCGGCCCCGGCTGGCTCAGCTTGACCGACGCCGTCATGGGCTTGCCCAGCCGCTTGAACGCGATCGTGACGGTGTCTCCGGGCTTGTGGTCGCCCAGCGCAGCCCGAAGCGTCGGCGCCGAGTCGACCGACGTGCCGTCGACTGAGACAAGCTGGTCGAATGGCTGGAGCTTGCCGTCGGCGCCTGTGTTCGCCTCCACGCCGAGCACGCCGAAGCCTTTGGGATAGCCCAGCTCGCAGAAAGCGGCGGCCGTCGCGTTGTCCTGGGAGCTGGCGAACTGCGCTGCGTCTTGCTCGTTGACCTGCTGCTCGGACTGGCCTGGCGGATAGACCACGCTGCGGGGCACCACGACCCGGTCGCTCTGCAGCCAGCCGATCAGCGCCTCGGCGGCGGTGACCCTGGTGGACCGGATGTCGATCGTCGTGAGGTTGAGGTGCCCGGTCGTCTGATTCGGCTGCCGGCCGTTGATGGTGATGATCGCGCGGCCGTCGGAGTCGGTACCGAGCGTGTTCAGCGTCGGACCCGGGCTCAACACGACGTAGGGCACCGGCATCAGGATGGCGAGCACGAACAGCACGAGAAACAGCACACCCGCAACAAGAAGCGTGCGGACGCGGCGAGTCACGCTGGATTCCGGCGAAATCGTGAAGGGTCAGCGAGGCGATTTCGTGGCGTGCTCACCGGGTCACTGTAGAACGTGGCTGCGGCGCGACCGAGGGTGACCGCCGCGCGGCAGGTGCCGCTCGTTCGGGAGCCTGCCCGTCGATCGGCGGCTGGCGCAGCGCCTCGAGGTAAGCGCGGTGCTCGGCCACTGCGCGCTTCGGGTGGGGCACCTTCGACGGGCGACTACGCCACCACACCCACACAGCGGCCAGCGCCGTCGCCACAACCGGCCCGGCGAGCCACAGTGCCCACGCGTATTGCGCCACGTACCTGACGGTACGCGAACCGCGAGTAGTTCGCTGCAAGCGCAACGCCACCCCGGCACAACGGCCGGCTATCGTTCGTCAGCACTACCGTGAACCGTATGAGCGGCAACCTGCCTTTCGGATTCGGTGCTGGCGACCGGGAGCCGAGCCAGCCAGACGACCTAGCCGGCAAGATCCCCCTGTTCGCAGAGCTGCAGAAGCTGCTCTCGTGGTCGGGTGGTCCCGTCAACTGGGACCTGGCTCGCCAGGTCGCGATCTCCGGTCTGGCCGGCAGCCACCAGCCGGTGAGCCCGTCCGACCGGACGGCCGTAGCCCAAGCCCTCAAGCTCGCAGACACGTGGCTGGACGGGGTCACCGACCTGCCGTCCGGCATCAAGACCATCGAATCCTGGACGCGTGTCGATTGGATCGAAAAAACACTCCCGGTGTGGTCGACGTTGTGCGACCCGGTGGCGTCCCGCGTGGTGACGGCGATGTCGGCCTCGCTGCCTGACGAAGTCCGCGCTCAGGCAGGCCCGCTCGCCGGCGTAATGAACCAGGTCGGCGGATTGATGTTCGGCGCGCAGGTGGGCCAGGGGCTCGCGGGGCTGGCGCAGGAGGTCGTGTCGAGCACGGACGTGGGGTTGCCGCTCGGCGCGGCAGGTACCGCCGCCTTGCTGCCCGAGAACGTCGCGGTGTTCGGTGAGGGTCTGGAACGCCCGCTCGAGGAGGTGCGGCTCTACCTGGCGCTGCGCGAGGCAGCCCACCAGCGGCTGTTCGGCCACGTCCCGTGGCTCCGGCAGCGGCTGCTCGACACCGTCGAGGCATACGCACGCGGGATCACCGTCGACGCCTCCGCGATCGAGCGGGCGATGGGCGAGATCGACCCCGCGAACCCGGAGAGCCTGCAAAACGCGCTGACCGGCGGCATGTTCGAGCCGGAGGAGACGCCGGAGCAGCAGGCGGCACTGCGCCGGCTCGAGACGCTGCTGGCGCTCATCGAGGGATGGGTGGACTCGGTCGTGTTCGCGGCGGCAAGCGAGCGGATGCCAGGTGCTGCGGCACTGCGCGAGGCGTCGCGCCGGCGGCGCGCCACCGGCGGGCCGGCCGAGCAGACATTCTCGACGCTCGTCGGTTTGGAACTGCGCCCGCGGCGGCTGCGGGAGGCGGCGGCGCTCTGGTGGGCGGTGTCCGAAAAGCACGGCATCAGCGGTCGCGACGGGGTGTGGGCACATCCGGACCTGCTGCCCGACGCGGACGACCTCGACGACCCGCTCGGCTTCGCCGAGAAGGTCGGCCCCGGCGAGGCGCTCCCGCCGTTCGACGAGGGTCAGGAGACTTCGTCGGAGTAGAGCTCTCCCACGTCGTCGGTGAGGTCGATCGGCAGTTGGGCGGCGGCGCTGACGCCGTCGAGATAGCCCCGGGCCCGCTCGGCCCGCGGATATCGGGCGACAAGCCGCCAGAAGTCCGGACCGTGTCCGGGAACCCGCAAGTGGGCGAGCTCGTGCACCAGAACGTAGTCGAGCACCCAGCTCGGTACGTCCCGCAGCCTGGTGGACACCCGAATCGTCCCGTCGGCAGGCGTGCAGGACGCCCACCTCGTGCGCATCGTGCCGACCCAGCGGACGCTCGTCGGGGTCGCCCGACCGCTCAGGTATCGGGCGGACAGTTCCCGGCAACGCCGGGCCAGCGCAGCGTCGCTGCGACGCGGGCCACGGGTGCGTTCCCGCTCCTCGCGGGACGTAACCCGGTCGACCATCTCGGTTACCCAGCGTTGTTCCTCGCGGCGGCTGAACCGGGCCGGGATGAGCACCACGATGCGCTCACCTTCGCGGTAGGCGGACACGGTGCGGCGACGGCGGGTGCTGCGTCGCACCTCGACCTCTTGGGGCGCGTCGCCAGCCAAGTCCGTCACTGTGCCTCCTGGCTCTTCGCGCGAGCGCCTTTCGTTGCGGCGAACTGCATTTCGGCCCTGACGCGACCGTGCGATGCTCGCCCGTCGCGGACACCGTAGCCGCCCACGCCGACGGATTTTGCTTCACGCTCAGCGGGGTTGGCCAGCGTCCACAATCCCGAGTCCGCTATCCACACGTTTCGGAAGCGCTCCACACAGTTATCCACAGGTGTGGACATACAGTTGAGGCTCACGGTCGAGGTGTGGACAACCTGGAACACCGGGCCACGGCGTCTGCCAGGGTGGGCCGATGCGCGACCGATCCACCGCTCGGGACATTGGCGTCTCGTGATCGACAACTCCGATCCACAAGTCCAGCCGTCCGCCGCCGCACTCAATCCATCAGCGCGACTGCTGTGGCGCGCGTCCGGGCAGATCCAGCTCGAGCTTGGCACCCGTCGCGTGATTGTGGACGGCATCGACCAGGAGGCCGTCCGGCGCTTGATCGCACAGCCCGGCGACGAGGCTGCGATGCCCGCCTCGACTCTGCAGGCACTGGCCACTGCCGGCTTCCTCGCCGGTCCACCCCGGCATGACACCTCGACCAAGATCCCCCGCCTCGCGGCGGATCTGGCAGCACTGCGCGTCCGGCACGGCGACAGCGCCGAGGACGTCCTCGCCGCCCGCCGTGCCGCGGCGGTCACCGTCGTGGGCACCAGCCGGGTGGCGGGGCTTGTCGCGGCGCTACTCGGCGCGGCGGGCGTGGGCCAGGTCGCGGTCTCCGGGGCTGGCGACGTCCGGCTGCACCAGGCTGCGCCCGGTGGCGTGCAGCCCGGCGACGAGGGCCGGCGCTTCACCACAGCGGGTGCCGCCGCGGTGGCCCGCGCGGCGCCGGAGTGCGACACGAGTCCGCGCCCACTGCACCTGCGTCCGGACCTTGTGGTGCTGGCCACCGAGGCTCCGGTCGACACCGGCCTGCGGGAGACGCTGCACGCACTAGGCACCGCGCACCTGGTCGTGCAGGCCGGGGCCGACCATGGCGCCGTCGGCCCGCTTGCCCTGCCGGGTGTGGCGAGCTGCCTGCGCTGCGCCGACCTGCAGCGCCTCGACCGCGATCACGCCTGGTCGGCGCTGGCCGTGCAGCTCGCCATCGCGCCCAAGTACGGCACTCCATCGGACATCAGCCTCGCGACCCTCATGGCGGGCGTCGCCGCGTTGCAGGCGCTGGCGTTCCTCGACGGCAGCGATCCGGCAACGATCGACGGCACCCTCGAGATCCAGTTGCCGGACTGGCGGCTGCGCCGGCGCAGCTGGCCGCCGCATCCTGAGTGCGACTGTGGTGCACACGCCGCGCAAAGTGCGGGTTGGGCACAATGACGAGGTGACCGATATCCCGCAGCGGCGAGTGGCGAGGACGGCACGCCTGGCATCGCTGCCGCTGGGGGTCGCCGGCCGCGCCACTGTAGGACTCGGCAAGCGGCTCGCCGGCCGCTCCGCCGAGGCGGTCACCGCCGATCTCCAGCAACGCACCGCTGAACAGCTGTTCACCGTGCTCGGCGAGCTCAAGGGCGGCGCGATGAAGCTCGGCCAGGCGATGTCGGTCTTCGAGGCGGCAATGCCCGAGGAATACGTGGCGCCATACCGGACGGCGCTCACCCGGCTGCAGGAGGCCGCGCCGCCGATGCCCGCCGAGGTCATGCACCGAGTGCTCGCCGAACAGTACGGACGCCGATGGCGCGAGCGCTTCGCCGAATTCGACGATCGACCCGCCGCCGCCGCCAGTATCGGGCAGGTACACAAGGCCGTGTGGCACGACGGCCGGACGGTGGCTGTCAAGATCCAATATCCGGGCGCCGGGCCCGCGCTGATGGCGGACTTCACCCAGCTGGCGAGGTTCGCCCGCCTGTTCGGGCGCATGTCCCCCGGCCTGGAGATCAAACCACTGCTGACGGAGCTGAAGGAGCGGGTGCTCGAGGAGCTCGACTACACCCTCGAGGCGGACGCGCACCGCACCTTCGCGGCCGCATATGCGGACGACCCTGAGATCGCGATCCCCCGCGTGGTGGCCAGCGCACCCAAGGTGATCATCACCGAGTGGATCGACGGCACACCGCTATCGCGAATCATCGCCGCGGGGACCCAGGAACAGCGCGACCGCGTCGGCTACCTGCTCGCGGTGCTGCACTACTCGGCGCCACAGCGGGCGAAGCTGCTGCACGCCGATCCACATCCGGGCAACTTCCGGCTGTGCGCGGACGGTCGGCTCGGAGTCGTCGACTTCGGCGCCGTCGCGCGGCTGTCATGTGGCATCCCGGCACCTCTCGGGCAAATGATGCGCTACACGCTCGACGGCAACGGCGACGCGCTCATGGCGGTGATGTACGAGCAGGGCTTCATCCGGCCCGGCATCCGGGTCGAGCCGCGGCAGATCATGCACTACCTGGGGCCGGCGACCGAGCCGCTCGCAGCGGAGCGTTTCACGTTCAGCCGTGCCTGGATGCGTCAACAGGCGGCGCGAATCGGCGACCCGCGCCGCGAGGAAGCGCAGATCGGCCGGCTTTTCAACCTGCCGCCGTCGTACCTGCTGGTCCACCGGGTCACAGTCGGCTCGATTGCCGTGCTGTGCCAGCTCGAGGCGACGGTGGCCTCGCGCGCGCTCGCGGAGCGCTGGTTGCCGGGATTCGCGGCATCGGCGTAGCGCCGATCACCACCATTCGGTGCCGAGCTTGGCCTCGATGGAGCGGACGTATTTGCGGGTACAGGCGTCGCAGATCCATCTCCTGCGCGGCCCGTCGCGACTCTCCACCACGTCCGCGCACCAAGCGATCGGGGGGTTCCCGTCGCTGCGCGGGTCAGCCATCCTCCCGCACATCGAACAGACCTCCTGCATCACTCCATGAGAACGCGGCCGCCGGACGTAAGTCCAGCGGCCGCGCTGTCACTGGCAGTATCTCACCGCCGCTTGCCGCCCAGCGGCGCGCGGCTAGCGGGAGTCTGCCCGCTTGTGCGCAGAACGCGCCATGCGCTGCAGGCGGAGCCAGCGCCGAGCGTCACGCGCTGCCCGCTGCTCGCGGGCAATTCGTTGCGCGTCGGACATTCGCTCTCGGGCGAGCGCTTCTTGCATGCTGATCATCTTGGTGCTCCTTGATGTGGTGTGGACGAGACGGTGAGCGTTCATGCCGCCACCTCGCGGTCGGTCTTGCGGGGACGCCCCCGCGGGCGCTTGCGGGCGATGATTCGTCCGCGTTCGAAGATCTCTCCCCCCCAGACGCCCCACGGCTCCCGGCGCTCCAGGGCGCCGGCGAGGCACGCAAGGCGTGCTGGGCAGTCCAGGCAGTACGACTTGGCCAGCTCCAGGTCCGCCGGCGTCTCGGCGAACCAGAGATCCGGGTCCTGCACCCGGCACGGCACGTCGTCAGGGCAGAGCGGCGAGTACGGATCGAGCAGCGGCGCCCCGGCGAGCGCCAGCCCGTTCTGACCTTCGAGCGCGACCAGTCCGGTCGCAACCCCTGTCAACACGCCGGTCACCTCCTTGTCAGTAGTGGGTGGACGGTTCGGACAAACAACGAGGCCGCGGTTCCCGGTCGGGAGCCGCGGCCTCGAGGAGAGCCGGCGCTGACGCGCTGTCAGCGTGGTGCTCCTCGAGGCGGGCTGCCCGGCTTGGCAACCTCAACGACACGGTTACGGATGAACGTCGGGTCCGCCTGGATACGGGTGGCGGGCTGGAACATCGACCCCGCGCGCGTTCCCGTGACGAGCTGCGGCACCTGAACGGGCCAGTGCGCCGCGCTGGGGTAGCTGGACGTAGACGTATCCGGCGTACGCGAGGCAACCGGGGCAGTCATCGTGTAGATGCTCACCGGGTCACCTCCTTCGTCGCGGTCGGCGCCGCCTACTTTCGCGCGCCTGAATCAGACAAGACAAAGGCTATCGGTGCACGCGCCGGCATGGCAATCCGATTAATTCCCTAGACGGGCACCTTAGGCCGGCAGGGCCGGCGACTAGGGAACCTTAGCGCGCTACCTCAACAGGGTCGATCGAATTCGGGTCGGCCCCGGCGACGACGGCGAGCACCGGCTCCGCGTATCGGTCCAGCTTGGCCGGTCCAACGCCAGAGACGCGGGCCAGTGCCCCTCGGCTGCCCGGGCGCGCGTCGGCGATCGCGACAAGTGTCGCGTCCGAGAAGACGACGAACGCCGGCGTCTGCTGTGCGTCGGCCTGCCGCTTGCGCCAGGCGCGCAGCCGGCCGAACAGCTCCGCGTCCTCAGCTTCCGGCCTGATCGTCTTCGGCCGGGGCTTCGGGGCGTGCGCCGCCGGCCGTAAGCCGTCGAGGAAGCGGCTGGGTCGCCGGCTGCGCCGCTGGCCGGGACTGCGGGCAAGTGCCCACGATAGGGCCAGCGTCTCGCGCGCCCGGGTGATGCCGACGTACAGCAGCCTGCGCTCCTCGGCAAGCTGCTCGTCGGTGGTGGCGTGCTGAATGGGGATGGTCGTGTCGGTCAGCCCGACCAGGAACAGGGCGTCCCACTCCAGCCCCTTGGCGCTGTGCAGCGAGGCCAGCGTGACCCCCTGGACGGTCGGCGCGTGTTGCGCGGCCGCGCGCTGATCGAGCTCCGCGACGAGCTGCGGCAGCCGCGCCGTGGCATCGGCGGCGACCAGGTCGTCCGCGAGGCTGACCAGGGCGGCCAGCGACTCCCACCGCTCGCGCGCGGCGCCCCCGGGCGGCGGGTCGTCGGGATGCCAGCCGATGCTGGCGAGAACGGCGCGGACCGTCTCGGGCAGCGGCTGTTCGCCGGCGTCGGCTCGTGCGGCCCCGCGCAGCAGTAGCCGCGCTTCTCGGATCTCGGGACGATCGAAGAACCGCTCCCCACCACGCAGCACATACGGGACCTTGGCCTCGGCCAATGCCTGCTCATACACCTCCGACTGCGCGTTCACCCGGAACAGCACCGCGATCTCGGCGGCCGGGGTGCCGGCGTCGATCAACGCACGGCACTGCTTGGCCACTGCGGCCGCCTCTGCCGGCTCGTCGTCGAACTCGGAGAACGTGGGCGCGGGGCCGTCCGGGCGCTGGCCGACCAGGGTGATGCGCCCCCGGATCAGGGCATTGGCGAGCTCGACCACCTGCGGCGTGGACCGGTAGTCGCGGTGCAGCTGTATCTCGACGGCACCGGGATACCGCGCCCGGAACCCGAGCAGGTGCCGGGGCGTGGCACCGGCGAAGGAGTAGATCGTCTGGTTGGCATCGCCGACCACGCACAGGTCGTCGCGTCCACCGAGCCATGCGTCAAGCAGCCGTTGCTGCACCGGGGAGACGTCCTGGTATTCGTCGACGACGAAGTGCCGGTACCGAGACCGCACCTCCTCGGCGACGTCGCCGTACTGCTCGATTGCGCCGGCCATGATCAACAGCAGATCGGCGAAGTCGAGCTGGCGGGCCCGCTGCTTGGCTTTCTCGTAGCCGGCGTACACCTCGGCGATCGTGGCCGCGTCGTACGGCCCGGCGCGACCGGCTTCCGCTGCACGTTTCGGGTAGTCGTCCGGGGTGGCGAGCACGGCCTTGGCCCAGTCGACCTCCGCAGCCAGGTCGCGCAGCTCGGCACGGTGCGGGCGCAGCCGAAGGCGCGCGGCCGCGTCACCGACGAGGCGTGTGGGGTTGTCGATCACCTCGGGCATGGCACCGCCGAGCACCCGCTGCGCGAAGTATGAAAGCTGCCGTAGGGCTGCCGCATGGAAAGTGCGTGCCTGAACGCCGTGCGCGCCGAGCCGGGCCAGGCGCGCGCGCAGCTCTCCGGCTGCCCGCGCGGTGAACGTCACGGCGAGCAGCTGCCCCGCGGGCACTGCTCCGGCACGCACCGAGTACGCGATGCGGTGGGTGATCGCCCGCGTCTTTCCGGTACCGGCACCGGCCAGGATGCACACCGGCCCGCGGATCGCCGTCGCGGCGGCGCGCTGCTCGGGGTCGAGCCCGTCGAGCACCGCCTCGGCGTCAGTCACGCGCCCGATCGTGCCAGCGGGTACCGACGGTTCGGTGGGCAGGTCGGTACGGTCGTGACCTGTGCGCCGCTACGCCGCCATCTCCCCCGACCGGCTGCCCGACGAGCTGGCCGAGTTCCTCGTCGGCGTCGACATCCCGGGCCGGGTGCTGCGCGTCGCGCTGGACGGGCCACGTGCTGCCGGACCCGACGACGTGGCCCGCGCGCTCATCGAGCCGCTGCGCAGCCGCGGCCGCCCGGCAATCCACATCCGCGCGCAGACATTCTGGCGCGACGCCTCACTACGTCTCGAGCACGGCCGGGAGGACGTCGACTCGTATCAGGACTGGCTTGACGCCGCCGCGCTACGCCGCGAGGTGCTCGCCCCACTCGGTCCCGACGGCTCCGGCGAATACGTACCGTCCCTACGTGATCCCGCGACGAACCGAGCGACACGGGACCCAAGCCGTACTGCGCCGTATGGTTCGGTGCTGCTCGTGAGCGGCGAGTTGCTGCTCGGCCGCGGCCTGCCCTTCGACGTGACGATCCACCTGGCGGTGAGTGCCGCCGCCCGGGCCCGGCAAACCGCGCTGGAGTGGGCGTGGACGCTACCCGCGTTCGATGCATACGACCGGGACGTCGACCCGGACGGGACGGCTGACGTGGTGGTACGCCTGGACGACCCGCGTCATCCCGCGATCTCGCTTACCAACGACCGGCGAGCCAGCCGTCGATGAGGTACCGCGAGATGGATAATCGGGCTGAGACACCCCTCAGCCTGGCTGTAGGGTCTGGAGCTTGGGGGCTCTCGGTCCACGCGACAGCCTGACGCACCTCGTCCCGGCTGAACCAGTACGCCTCGGCCATCTCCTTCGGATCTAGGTGCAGCGGCGGATGGCCGTCCACGCGGGCCACGAAGCCCACCATCAGAGACGACGGGAACGGCCACGGCTGGCTGGCGACGTAGCGCACATCGCGGACCGAGACTCCGACCTCTTCGAACACCTCCCGGGCGACTGCCGCCTCCAGCGACTCCCCTGGCTCGACGAACCCGGCCAGCGTCGAGAAGCGCCCTTGGCCCCAGTCGTGTCCCCGCCCCAGTAGGCAGAGGTCGGCGCCGTCATGGACCACCATAATCACTGCGGGGTCGGTGCGCGGAAAGTGCTCGCTGCCGTCATTGGGACAGGTACGTGTCCAGCCGGCCTGTGCTTCCTGCGTGATCACGCCACAGCGCGGACAGTGCTGATGCCGTGCGTGCCACTGCTCGAGCGCCACAGCGCTTGTGAGCAACGCCGCGTGGAGATCGTCGACTGTGGCGCCGACCTCGCGCAGGGTGGCCCATCCGTCGGCGTCGTCGACCGTGACGCTGAAGTACGGGACTCCCTCGACCATGCCGAGGAACCGTCGCGGTAGCGCATCGTCCACAGTGGACGGTGTGCGCAACGCCAGGCGCACGACGCCGCCGCCCTGGACGACCGGTGTTGTCACCTGCCGGCTGATCGCGATCACGCAGGAGCGCATCCACGCGTCAGCAAGCCACTCACCGTCAGTGCGGTGCAACGCCGCCCGGTCGTAGGTGCCCCGCGCGAGCGTGGGCGGGTCGGACCTCATGCCACGGGCACGAGCCCCGACAGCGGACCACGCACCGCGGCCGCGTCGCCCACCACGACGATCGCGAAACGGGAAGGCGCGAGCAGTTCCGCTGCCGCGGCCGCAACTTCGTCGCGAGTCACGGCCGCCAGTCGCCGCGGATGCTCTGCCAGCCACTCCGGGCCCATACCATTGCCCGCGAGCGCCCCTAGTGTCGCCGCCAAGCCGGCCTGCGTTGCCGTCGACAGCGCCAACGTCCCGATGGCGTACTGGCGCGCCGACTCGATCTCGTCAACCGTCGGCGGAAGCGACGCAATCTTGCCGAGTTCGTAGAGGGTTTCCAACAATGCCGGAGCGGTAACATCGGTCGCGACGTCGGCCTGCATCTGAAACGACGAGCCGAGCGTATGGTGCTCGATCGCGCTGTGCGAGCCGTAGGTGTAGCCCTTGTCCTCGCGAATGTTCTCCGTCCACCGCGAGGAAAAGTAGCCGCCGAACACCAGATTGGCCAGCTGTAGCGCGGGGTAACGTTCGTCGTCGCGGCGCAGTGCGGCCGCGCCGAGCCGCAGCGACGATTGCACCGAGCCTGCGCGGTCCACGAGCACCAGCGGGCCGGGTGTGACGGCTGGCAGGGCGGGCACCCGAGTCGGCGGCGCAGCGCCGTTCCACGCCTCGAGCGCGGAGGCGACCACATCGGCTGTGCGCGTGGCCGACACGTCACCTACTACGACAAGGACCGCACCTTCCGGTCTGACAAGGTCGCTGTGCATTCGGCGTACCTGCCCAGCGGTCACCGCCTGCACGTCGGGAGCTTCCGGCAGGTCACGCGCATACGGGTGATCGCCCCACATCCGCTTCGCCAGCGCCTCGTTGGCCACAACGCCCGCGCGTGATCGGGCGATGGTGAGCCGTTCGACCAGCCGCTCACGTTCCGCGACGACCTCCTTTGCCGGATAGGTCGCCCCTGTGAGCACGCCCGCCACCACGTCGAGGAACGGACGCAGGTTGGTCGCGAGCACGTTGCCGGAGACGAGCAGCCGGTCGGCGTCGACGTTCACTCCGAGATCACCGCCGAGTCGTTGCACAGTGGCGGCGAGGCTCGCCCGGTCGTACTCGTCCGTACCCGTGAGTACGGTGTCCGACAGCAGCGCGGCCCGTGCCGCGTGCGCGGCCCGCGCGGACAGGAAAGGCATCCGCAGCCGCACCTCGACGAGCGGCACGCCCGGCTTGCGAACCGCGAGCACCCGCAACCCGGAATCCAGCGTGCGCTCGACGGTGGTCAGCTTGCGAGCCCGACGCGGCGCGCTCAGCGCCGGGACGGTCGCGCGGAGAGCGGGCGCGCTCACGAGTGCCCACCTCCGGCGATCAGCTCGACGATGGCTCGTCGATCCGGTTGCAGCGCCAGTGCCGCCGCCTGGACGTCGGCGTCGCCGATCGCGCTGAGCCGATCAGGCAGCTCCGCGATCAGCTCGGCGCGTTCGTAGATCAGCTCGAACTTGGCGAAGTTCAGCGCCCGGGTGATCACCGCGTCCATCTCGCGGAACATCATGCTCACAAGCTTGGTGCGCACCCGGTCGAGCTCGCCGGCGTCGAGCCCGTCGTCGGCAACTCGGGCGAGTTCCTCGTCGAGCGTCGCGAGGATCCGGTCGAGCGAACCGGCGTCGGGGTAATGCGCCGTGATCGTTAGTAAGGTCGGGTCGCGTTTGTCGAAGGGGTCGCCGAACTCGCCCAGATACGCCGAAACGTCTGTGACGAGACGGTCACGCTGCACGAGTCGCCGTTGCAGCCGCGATGCGTCGCCGTCGGTCAGCGCCTCGGCGAGCAGGAGATTCGCTAGGTGAGCGTCGAGCTCACGCACCGGATCCGGCACCCGATACCCGAGCGCCACCGCAGGGATCGGCGCGTGATCGTCCACTGTGGACGCGCGGCGCTCGGCGGTCAGCGGTGGCTCGCCGAAGTCAGGCCGCTCCGGCGCCTCGCGCCGTGGGATGGGCGCGAAGTGCTTCTCGATCAGGCCAAGCGTCTGCTCAGGGTCGAGATCGCCGGCCACGGCGAGCACGGCGTTCGCCGGGGCGTAGTAGCGGTCGAAGAAGTCGGCCGCGTCGGCCACGGTGGCGCTCTCCAGGTCGACGAAGTCGCCATACCCGTTGTGCGCGTTGGGGAACGTGTCGAACAACACCGGCGGCAGCTCCAGCCAGGGGAAGCCGCCGTACGGACGGTTCAGCACATTGACGCGGATCTCTTCCTTGACCACGGCGATCTGGTTCGCGAGGTTCTCCTCGTTGATACGCGGCGAGAGCATCCGGTCGGCTTCGAGGAACAGGCCGCGCTCCAGGGCGTTCGACGGCAGCGCCTCGAAGTAGTTGGTGTAGTCGGGATGCGTGCTGCCGTTGAACGTTCCGCCGCTGGACTGCACGTAGCGGAAGTGAGCGAGCTTCTCCAGGTTGGCCGACCCCTGGAACATCAGATGCTCGAAGAGGTGCGCGAATCCGGTTCGCCCCTCGGGCTCGGAACGGAATCCCACGTCGTAAAGGACCGCTATCCCGACTACAGGGGCGGAGCGGTCGGGTGCGAGCACGATGCGCAGCCCGTTGGGGAGCGTCGCATGGATGAGGTCGAACGTCGGCCGGGGGAGCTTGCTCGCGCGCGGCGCGAGGATGGCAGAGCGGGGCACGCGTCCACCGTACTGACCCGCCGAATGCGCCGCTCTCCACCCTGAAGTGGAGCGCAAGATCTACCTCGGCGCCGATGTGTCCGGCGCCTGTCGCGACACACCATCGCAGCATGAGAAACCAAACGGTGGTGATGGCCCGCGACCTGCGCAAGCGGTACGGCGGACGCGCAGTGGTCGACGGCGTCGACCTCGAGGTCGAGGAAGGTGAGGTCGTAGGCCTGATCGGGGCCAACGGCGCCGGCAAGACCACGACCGTCGAATGCCTACAAGGGCTGCGCCACCCGGACAGCGGCGTACTGCGCGTCCTCGGCTACGACCCGACTACCCAAGCCGACCGGCTGCGCCCGCTGATCGGCAGCCAGCTGCAGGACTCGGCGCTGCCGGACCGGCTGCGGGTCCGCGAGGCGGTCGAGCTGTTCGCGACTGCGCGAGCGCGCGACGCCGGCGAGCTGCTCGACCGGTTCGGCCTGATCGAGCGCCGCGACTCGGCCTTCGCGTCGCTGAGCGGCGGCGAGCGGCAGCGGCTGTTTCTCGTGCTGGCGCTGCTCAACCGGCCGCAGCTGGTGTTCCTCGACGAGCTGACGCAGGGCCTCGACCCGACTGCGCGCCGCAACGTGTGGGCCGCCGTCGGGCAGCTGCGCGACGAGGGCGCGACCGTCGTGCTCGTCACACACGAGCTGGACGAGGCGGAGGCGTTGTGCGACCGGGTGATCGCGATGCGCGCCGGCCAGGTGCTGGACGCCGGCCCGCCCGCAGACCTGGTGAATCGCCATGCGAAGTGGGCCACCGTCCGGTTCAGCTGGAGCGTCGCCGACTCGACCCTGGCCGAACTCGGCGACCTCGTCGGCGTCCAGTCGGTGCGGCGGGTGGGCGAGCGTGTCGAGGTGCGCGGCGACCGGCGCGTCATCGCTTATGTGGGCGCCGACCTGGTGCGCCGGGGAGCCGTCCCGGACGACCTCACCGTAGAAGTCCCTGATCTGGAATCCGCGCTGTTGCGGCTATTGGAAGGAGCGGCGGCATGAGCACTGCAGTTGGCCGGCTGGTGCGGGCGGAGCTGAAGCTGATGGTCCGCGACCCGCTGGTGTTGACGTTTGTCTTCGCGTTCCCGATCGTCACCATGCTGATCATCGGGGGCTCGTTCGGAAGCTCACCCGATCCCGATTTCGCCGGGGCGCGCCCGTCGCACTGGTATGTCGCCTCGTACCTCACCGTCGTGATCGCCGCGACCGGGATGATCATGCTCCCGGTGCACCTCGCGTCCTATCGGGAGCGGGGGGTATTACGCCGCTTTCTCGCATCGGGATTCCCGCGGTTCTCGTTCGCGGCGGCGCAGTTCATCGTCGGGATGCTGGTGACGGCTGTGGCCGCGGCAATGCTGCTCGTGGTGGCGGCACCTGTGTACGGCGTTCCAGCGGTACACGTGCCGTGGCGGGTCGCCGCCGGCATCGCCGTCGGCGCGGTGGCCTTCGTCAGTGGTGGCGTGCTTTTGGGATCGCTGCTGCCGTCCGCCCGGGCGGCGCAAGCGGTCGGCCTCTTGCTGTTCTTCCCGT
Organism: Jatrophihabitantaceae bacterium; assembly: GCA_035263725.1. Classification (GTDB taxonomy): domain Bacteria; phylum Actinomycetota; class Actinomycetes; order Mycobacteriales; family Jatrophihabitantaceae; genus DASXRA01. The sequence goes on from DATFRC010000009.1 coordinate 18,678, forward strand.
CATTCCTGCTCGGCTCGGGTGGCCCGCCGCCGAAGGTCATGGGTTCGGCACTGCGCGACGTCGCGGACGTGCTGCCACTGACCCAGGTAACAAAGGCGATCCGCGAGCCGTGGCTCGGCATCGGGACGGCCACCTCGTCGCTGATCATCGTGTCGCTCCTGGCCCTGCTCGCCACCGTCGTCGCGGCCCGCCGCGCGGCGCTCTAAGTCGTAACATCCGCGACGTGACCCGTGCCGACGCAGTGCCCGGCCCAGGCCGCTGGCTCGGGTTCGGCGTGCTCACGCTGTTCGCCGTCATCGCGACGGCGCAACGGTTCTCCGCTGGCGCCCTTGTGACGTTGGCCGGCGTGGCGCTCATGCTCGCCGGCGGGGCATTGATGAGCCGCTCCGACCGGGTGCCCCTGCTTGTCGGTGCCGGCGTCGCCACGGCCGGCGTGATCGTCTTGTGCACCGGATGGTCCGGCAACGTGGGCTGGTTCGCGATCTGCGTGATTGCCGGCTGGTGCGCGCTGGACGGCGGCGTACGGGTCGCGGTGCCGTACTGGGTCGCCGCTATGGCGCTCTTCGGCACGGAGTGGCTGTGGGTGCGGGCGGATCCGGGATGGGGGGCGTGGATGGCCGGTACGACGTTCACCGTGTTTCTCATGCTGCTGGTCCGCCACGAACAGGAGCTCGTCGTGCAGCTGCGCGCCGCGCAGGCCGGCCTCGCCGAGAGCGCGCGCACCGAGGAGCGCAATCGCATCGCCCGCGAACTGCACGACGTCATCGCGCACACGCTGGTCGTGTCGCAGCTGCACGTGGCGAGCGCCCGTCTCGCCGTCGAGGACGACCCGACGTCCGCGGCCGCGGCGTTGGCCGAGGCGGAGCGGCTCGGCCGGGAGAGCCTGGCGGAGGTGCGCCGCACGGTCGGCCTGCTGCGCACGGACGGCGGCACCATGGCACCACTGCCCGGCGCCGGCGACCTGCCGGCTCTCGTCGAGCGCTTCCGGACGGCAGGCACCGACGTCACGCTGACTGTCACCGGCGACGTCGAGACGATCCCGGCGACGACGGGGTTGGCCGTCTACCGGGTCGCCCAGGAGGCACTCACCAACGCGGTCAAGCACGCGGCCGGCTGGCCGGTCGACGTCGAGATCGGGGTCGACGGCACGCACACCGAGCTAGTCGTCGAGAGCGGTGGGCCACCGGGCCGGGGCAGCGGTATGGGGCTGACGAGCATGCGGGAACGCGCGGTGTCCGTGGGCGGCACGTGTGATGCTGGACCGGGCGGGCGCGGCTGGCTCGTGCGGGCGGAGTTTCCCACGTGATCCGGGTGCTGCTGGTCGACGACCAGGAACTGGTGCGCGCCGGCCTGCGCGGCATCCTGCGCGAGCAGTTCGGCTTCGAGATCGTCGGGGAGTGCGCGAACGGCAGCTCCGTGCCGGAGTCGGTCGCCGCGCTACACCCGGACGTCGTGCTCATGGACGTGCGCATGCCCGTCGTCGACGGTGTCGAGGCCACCCGACAACTGACCGCGCGGGACGGCAGCCCGCCGGTGCTGGTGCTCACCACGTTCGACGACGACGAGATCCTCGCCGCTGCGCTACGGGCCGGCGCTGCCGGATTCGTGCTGAAGGACGTGCCGGCCGAAGACCTTCAACGAGCGGTGCGCGCCGTGGCGGGCGGTGGCGCATGGCTCGACCCGTCCGTGACAGGACGCGTGCTGGCCGTCTACCGCGGCACGGCGCCGGCGCCGCGCGACAACGATCCGGCGCTGGCCACCCTCACGGCCCGCGAGCACGAGGTGCTGACGCTGATCGGCCGCGGGTTATCCAACCCCGAGATCGCCGCCCAGCTCGTGGTCGGCGAGGGCACGGTGAAGACGCACGTCAACCACATCTTCGCGAAGCTCGGGCTGCGTGATCGCGCTGCCGCCGTGGTCTTCGCATTCGATCACGGGTTGGTCTGATCGGCGATGAGCGCCGTAGTCCATCGCGGTTAAACAACCCGGAGCGTCTTCAGCAGCGCCGGCACCGTAGGCCACAGCTGCTTTTGCAGATCGGGTATCGAGACGTACCAGGCGGAGAACTGGCCCCCGCCGGCTGGGACGACGACCAGCCAGAGCTGCTCCTGCTTCACCCGCAGGTGCTGTCGCGCCCGGAATGTCGGGTTGAGGGTAATGAGCGTCTGGACTAGATGCCCGGTCGCGCTACCGACATTGAGGTCGGCATCGCGCACCGTCTTGTTCGTCGGCGCCGGAGTGCCGTAGTCCACCTGCAGCATCTCTTGAGTGAGCACCTTCGCCGCCACGGCTGGGTTGACGCCGCCCCGGCTGATGCCACCCGAGCCTTCGTCCAGCGTCCAGCCGGTGTCGACCACCCGGCCGAAGTCCACCGGCCACATCGAGTTCCGGCCCGGGATCATGCCGGTAGTAGCGCAGTCGTAGGCCAGGTGCGCGGCGCCATCGACGACGTGCGGGCAGGCGAGATGCGATCCCGGCGACGGCGCTGCCGATGGCGGCGGCGTGCTCGGTGCGTTCGGCGCTGTGGTCGTGGGCGTGGGGCCGGGGCTGGAGCTGGGAAAGTCCGAGTTCGACGGCGACCCCGACCCGTTGGGTGCGGCGTGGCCCGACACAGTCTGGGTGCAGCCCGCGAGCAGCAAACCCGCCGCGGCCAGGCCGACGACGATGAACCCTGCTCGGCGCGGCATCGTCAGTGCCCGCCCAGCCCGGAGCGGCCGAGCTCGGCGAAGCGCTCCCAGAGCAGCGCGGCAGCCTCGGCGCCCCGGTAGAGCATCGAGAGACTGACCTTCTCGTTCGGGGCGTGGATCTGATCGTCGGGCAACCCGACGCCGAGGAACACCAGCGGTGCCTGAACGGCTTGCTGGATCGCCGCTTCGGGACCGCTGCCGCCCTCCCGCGTGGGCAGCACCGGTGCGCCGTCGAACGCCCGGCTGATCGCGTCCGTAAGCGCACCGTACGCCTGCGTATCGAGCGGCACGATGCACGGGGCCACGCCGTCGCCCTCCCACGTGATGCGCCGCTCGATACCGTCCGGCGTGTGATCGGCGATGAACTGCTCGACCGCCGCGACGATCTTGCCCGGCACCTGGTTCGCGACCAGCCGGAAAGACACCTTCACGTGCGCGTCGGACGGGACGATCGTCTTGTTGCCGTCGCCCATGTAGCCGCCCCAGATGCCGTTGACCTCAGCGGTCGGCCGCGCGCCGATGCGTTCCAGGGTGCTGTATCCGGCTTCGCCGGCCACCGCCCGCGACTTGGCGAGGGCCAGGAACTCTGCTTCGTCGTAAGGCACCTTCGCGAACAGCGCCCGCTCGTCATCGGTCAGCTCCACGACGTCGTCGTAGAAGCCGGTGACGGTGACCCGGCCAGCGTCGTCGTGCAGCGCGCCGGCCAAGCGCGCAATCGCGGTCGCCGGATTCGGCACCGCGCCACCGAAAACCCCTGAGTGCAGGTCGAGATCGGGCCCGTGGAAGTCGACCGTACACAGGACCAGACCGCGCATTCCGGTGACCGTGCTGGGCGTGTCCGCGGCGAGCATGCCGGTATCGGTCACCACGACGACGTCGCAGCCGAGGCGGTCGTGCCGCTCGGCAAGCAGCGCCTCGAAGTGTGGCGAGCCCGACTCCTCCTCGCCCTCGACCAGGAACTTCAGGCTGACCGCGGGCGACGTCCGGCCGGTGGTGGCGAGGTGAGCGCGCAGGCCGAGCAGGTGGAACAGCAACTGGCCCTTGTCGTCGGACGCGCCGCGCGCTCGCAGCACGTCGCCTTCGATCGTCGGATCGAACGGGTCGGTGTGCCACAACTCGAGAGGGTCGATGGGCTGCACGTCGTGGTGCGCGTACACGAGCACAGTCGCGGCGTCAGCGTCGTCGCTCGGCCATTCGGCGTACACGGCGGGCAGTCCGCCGGTCGGCCAGATCTCGACGACCGGGAATCCTGTCCGCCGGGCCGCGTCGGCGAACCATTCGGCGCTCTGCGCGACGTCTGCATAGTGCTCAGGCTGGGCGCTGATGCCCGGGATGCGCAGCCATCGGTCGAGGTCGGCCAGCAGTTCCTCTCGATGCGCCGCGATGTATTCGCGTGGCGTTGTACTCATGTCGGTGCACGCTAGCCGATCAGCATCAGGACGAATCAGCCACGCGGGCGCAACCACCAGGCGATGAGCGCTCGCGCGAAAAGCGCCGCCGCCGCGCCGCGGCCGCCCCTGAGCGGCGCGCGGAGCAGTGAATCCACCCAAGGGCCAGCGGGCGGTGGAGACGCGGATCCGCTCAGGCGGCGTTAATGAGCCGACGCAGACCATCGGCGTCGAGCAGATCGATCGGGCTGATCGTCTCGTTGCTGCGCACGTAGTGGAACGCCGCCCCGATGCGCTCGACGTCAACCCCGGAGAGGGCAGCCCAGGCCAGGCGGTATGCGGCGAGCTGCACAGCGGCGGCCTGCGCGTCGGCGCCGGTCGGCCGGGCGCCGGTCTTCCAGTCGACGACTGTGTAGCCGTCGGCTTCTTTGAACACGGCGTCCATGCGCCCTCGCACCACGGTGGAGTCGATCGCCATCTCGAAAGGCACCTCAACCTCGACCGGCGTGCGCTGCGCCCATCCGCTGGCCTCGAACGCGGCGCGCAGCGCCTCGAGGTCGGAATCGTCGGCCGAGGCGTCGGCGGCCCCCGGCAGGTCGTCGATGTCGAGCAGCGGTTGAACAGACCAGCGCTGCTCCAGCCAAGCATGAAACGCCGTCCCGCGCCGGGCCAGGGGGGCTGGCTTGCTCGGCAGCGGCCGGCGCAGCCGGCGAGCAAGGGCCCCGGGGTCACGGCGCAGCGCGACGAGCTGCGACACGGACAGCTGCCCCGGCAGGGCCACGTCGACAGTGCCGGCAGCCGAAAGGCGGGCCCGTTCCGCGAGCAGCAGATCGACGCTGTGTCGCCAGGCATCCCGGCGCGCCGTGGCGTCGTCCAGCAACCCGGGAAGCTGGGCCGGCCCTGCTTCGGGCGCCGGCGCCGTCAACGCCGCGCGCACGAGCTCTGCGCCGGCCACGACATCGACGCGGCGGGCCCCTAGCGGATCGAGCGGCCACGGCGCCGAAACCGGCTCGCCCAGTCGCGGGTTCTCGGCGCCGTCGACGGGCACGAACCACTCGTCCACCTCGGCGAACTCGCGAAGCTCCTCGAGAAACGGCGACACGGTCCTGGCGTTCTTGGCGACGTCCCAGGCGTAGCCGCTGACGAACAGCACCGACCGCGCCCGGGTGAACGCGACGTACGCGAGGCGGCGCTCCTCGTCCTGGTGCCGCTCGCGAACCTCGGCGGCGTGCCGCTTCACGATCTCGCC
>DATFRC010000010.1:0-2030 GCA_035263725.1 Jatrophihabitantaceae bacterium
GAAGGGGATGTAGCCGACCTCGTCGACGACCAGCAGCGGGTAGCGGCCCAGGCGGACGAGTTCAGCCTGGAGGCGGCCGGCGTGGTGGGCTTCGGCGAGGCGCGCGACCCACTCGCTTGCGGTGGCGAACAGGACGCGATGTCCGGCCTGGCAGGCGCGCATCGCCAGCCCGATCGCGAGGTGGGTCTTGCCGGTGCCAGGTGGGCCGAGGAAGACCACGTTCTCCTTCGCGGTGACGAAGTCGAGCGTGCCCAGATGCATGATCGTGTCGCGTTTGAGGGCGCGGGCGTGGTCGAAGTCGAACTCCTCCAGGCTCTTGCGAGCCGGGAAGCGGGCGGCGCGGATGCGACCCTCGCCGCCGTGGGACTCGCGCGCGGAGACCTCGCGTTGCAGGCAGGCGACCAGGAACTCCTCATGCGACCAGGACTCCGATCTGGCCCGTTCGGCCAGCCTCGCGACGGACTCGCGCAGTGTCGGTGCCTTCAGCGCGCGGGTCAGGAACGCGACCTCGGCGGCGACGTCACGCGGGGCGCTCTTCGCAGCGGTGCGGGCGGTGGCCATCACGCCACCCCGCCATCGAGGCCGAGCGCTTCGTCGTAGTCGGCCAGGCAGCGGATCTGCACGTCGGGTTCGGGCACCGGGCGCAGCACGCCGATCCGCTCGCGGCGCAGCAGTCTCGCTGCGGCGACGTGCTCGGGGTCGGAGATCGTCTGGTGCCAGCCCCAGATCCGTTCATGGTCGGCGACTAGCCGCCCGTCGCAAAACGCCTTCACTCGATGCAAGTCGGCGACGACCTCGATGCGGCGGCCGATCACGGCCGGGTGCACCGAATAGTCGTTGCTGTCCAGGCGGATGTAGTGATCGCGCGGCAGCCGCACCGAACACCGCCACCCGGTCGCCGGCGCGGTCGGCGGCAGCGCCAGCATGGCTTGCCGGTCGGCGGTGATCCGATCGGTCGGGGCGCACCCGAGCGCGCGCCGCGGCCGCGCGTTCACCACATCAAGCCACTGCTGCAACTGGGCGTTGAAATCCTCCGGGCCGGTGAAACTGCGGCCGGGCAGAAACGAGCGCTCCAGATAGTCATGCGCCCGCTCAATGATGCCCTTGTGCTCCGGCTCGCGCGGCTTGAGCACCACGACCTTCACGCCGAGCGTGCCCCTAAACGCCTGACACTCGGCCGTGAGTTCGACCCGTCCGGCTCGCCAACGCCCGATCGCGCCCTCACCGTCCCAGACCAGCACTCGTGGCACCGAGCCGAGCCGCTCGATGAGCTGCCACCAGCCAGCGAACAAGTCCGCCGTCGCACGCGTCGGGATCAACAGCCCGGACAGCCAACGCGAATAGCCGGTCACCATCGTCAGTACCGGAAGCTGAGTCGGCTTACGGACCTGCCCGAACCCGACCGGCAGCATGATCGGCGGGAACCACAGATCGCACTGGGCTATCTCACCTGGCTCATAGCTGGTGCGACTGGCCGGGTCCGGCGGCAGATACGCCGGCCGCAGCTGCGCCACCCTCCCGCTAAGCGTGCGGATCGAGCGGGTCCAGCCGATCCGCTCGGCGATCACCGTCGCCGGCATCCTCGGATACGCCTTGAGCAGTTCCCGGATGCGCGGCTCGAACACGGCAACCGACGAACCTGCCGACTTGCGCTCATACTTCGGCGGCGCATCCGAAGCCAGCGCCGACCGCACCGTGTTCCGCGAGATCCCCAACACCCGCGCGATCTGCGAGAGCGACATCCGCTCCGCCCGACGCAGCCGACGGATCTCAGCCCAATCCTCCACGCCCAACACCCGCTTCCTCCCGGCTCGATTTCGAGCCAGGCTCTCGGCGAAGCTGGTCAATATTGGGTTGCCGCGCCCTGTTCAGTTTTCGGTTGCCGTCGACAACGACCGCCCCCGCCGACTACGTGCTGGTCTTCGACGGCGTCTTCCTCATGCGCCCGGAACTGATTGATCGGTGGGACCTGCGTATCTTTGTTTCGACCGCACTCGAGAAGACCCGCGGATCGTGCCGCGATCTACAAC
>DATFRC010000011.1:0-10029 GCA_035263725.1 Jatrophihabitantaceae bacterium
GCAGCAGACCGCATTCCAGCACGAGGTCCCGAGCGCCATCCGCCTCGGCCCACACGCGCCGGGCGCCGACGATGCTCGCCAGCAAGGCGACGCCGTCGTCCAGGCCGAGTGCGTCGAGGTTGACCGTGCGGGCCGCCGGGATGCCGGTCAGCCGCCGACGGCTGGTCACCACGACCGCGCTGCTTGCGGTACCCGGGACGAGCCAGCGCACCTGCTCGGCGTCGTGGGCGTCGTCGAGTACGACCAGCATGCGGCGGGTCGTCAGCAGGGAGCGGTACAGCGCTGCCTTCTCGTTCAAGCCGGCCGGCTGTGAACCCTCGGGGACGCCGAGGGTGGTCAGCACGCCGGTCAGAAGCTGGCTTGCCTCGGCCGGCTGGTCGCACAGCCCGCGCAGGTCGAGGTACAGCTGGCCGTCCGGAAATTGCTCACGCACCGCATGGCCGGCGTGTACCGCGAGGCTGGTCTTGCCGACTCCGCCCAGTCCGGTCACCGCCACGACGGTCACGGCTTGGCGCGCGGCGGTGAGCTCGTGGCGCATCGCGGCCAGGCACTCCTGCCGGCCGACGAAGTCGCCCAGGTCGGCGGGCAGCTGCGCCGGTATCGGGGTGGGGCCGGCCACGAGCGGACGGGTCGGCTCGATGCTCAGCTCCGGATCCGCCGCGAGGATGCGCTGGTGCAGCTCCTGCAATGCCGGCCCGGGCTCGATGCCCAGCTCGTCGGTGAGCACCCGCCTGGTGTCCTGGTACACCGCGAGCGCTTCTGCCTGCCGCCCGGACCGGTACAGCGCAAGCATCAGCTGCTCGCGGAACCGCTCCCGCAGCGGGTACTCCGACGTCAGCGCGGTCAGCTCGGCGGTCACCTCCAGGTGCCGGCCGAGTGCGAGGTCGACGTCGACCCGGCTGCCGAACACGGCCAGACGCGTCTCGCCGAACCGATCGCGATTCTGCTCGGCGAACGGTCCGGGCACGCCGGCCAGCGCGACGCCCTGCCACAGCTGCAACGCCTCGCGCAGGTGCCCGGCCGCCGCGTGCAGATCCCCGGCTGCACGCTCGGCCTCCGCTGTCGCGGCGAGCCGTTCGAACACCTGCAGATCCAGCGCCTCGTCCGCCAGGCGAAGCCCGTATCCGTCGCCGACCGATTCCACCTGCGGCCCCGGAGCACTCTCACCGCGGGCGCGGTCGAACACGCGGCGCAGTCGCGATATGTAGGTTCGCAGCGTCTCGACCGCGGCCCGGGGCGGCGTGTCGCCCCATACCGCGTCGACGAGCTGGGACACGGTTGCCGGCTGCCCCCGGCGAAGCAGCAGCGCCGAGAGGGTGGCGGCCTGCTGCGGCGAGCCGAGCGCCAGCTCGGTCTCGCCGTACCAGCCGCGTAGTGGCCCGAGCACGGCAAACCGCAGCCCGGTTCCGGTGTCAAGATGTTGCACGAACGTTATAGTCCTCCGGCCGTCGGCTCGCGCTTATGGCGAAGCCTGACCACATCTGCTACGCCTCATGTAGTAATGGATTGCGGCGATTACGCCGCGAGGGCTCCCTTCACCGTGCACCGCGAACGGCTCTCGTCGTCCATCGTCGTTACGCCGCGATCCGTCAGTCGCCCGCGTCGTCGGCTGCTCTCGCAGCCGTCAACCAGCCAATGACGGGCGCGTTGACGACGCGTAGACATCGGATAGACGTCTGCAGGGATCGTGCCGTCAGCGGGGTTGCGGCTGATCGGCAAAGCTCAGACGGCCAACGAGGCGAGCGCTTCCGGGATCGGCGTAGTGCCGCCCACGACCTCGAACTGCCGTCCTGCGGTCGAGGGAAGGTCGAGCACATCCCGCAAGATCGTCGCGACGTCCTCGCGCGGGATGGATCCGCGGCCGACTGAATCGGCGAGCTTCACCCGCCCTGTCCCTGGCGTGTTGGTCAGCCCTCCGGGACGCACGATTGTCCAGTCGAGGTCACGGGCGCGGACCGCGGCGTCCGCTTCCGACTTGGCCCCCCGGTAGACCTGGTAGACCTCGGGGGAGTTCGGGTCGTAGTCGTCGACGCCGTAGGCCGACACCATCACGTAGCGGCGCACGCCCGCAGCCGCAGCGGCATCGGCCAGCAGGATCGCCGCGTCGCGATCGACGGTCAGCTTGCGGGCGGCCCCGCTGCCCGGACCGGCGCCGGCCGAGAACACCACGGCGTCCGCGCCGGTCACCACCGCGGCAACCTGCTCGACGCTGCTGTGCTCCAGATCGAGCACGACGGCACTGGCCCCGGCCTGCTCCAGGTCGGCGACATGGGCGGCGTTGCGGACGATCCCAACGGGTGTGTCGCCGCGGGCGGCGAGCATCCGCTCGAGATGCAACGCAATCTGTCCGTGCCCACCCGCGATTACCACGCGCATCGGCCAACCCTATGACCGTGGCGGTAGCGTGCCCAGTGCCTTCACCTGCTAAGGAGCCAGCATGTCGGTCCTCTCGGAACTCGCCGCGGCCCTCACGTCCAGGACGGTCGAAGTCATCGATCTCACCGCGCCGTTGTCGAGCAGCACGCCGACCCTGCAACTTCCGCCGCAGTTCGGCCAGACCGCGAAGTTCGAGTTCGAGGAGATCAGCAACTACGACGAGCGCGGCCCGGCGTGGTACTGGAACAACTTCCGTACCGGCGAGCACACCGGCACGCATTTCGATGCGCCGTGCCACTGGGTCACCGGTAAGGGCGGAGAGGACGTCGCCGCCGTAGCACCGCGTCGGCTGGTAGCGCCGGCGGTGATGCTGGACTTCTCCACGCACGTCGCGGCCAACCCGGACTTCCTGTTGGAGGTCGAGCACATCCTGGCCTGGGAGGGCGAGCACGGCCCGCTGCCCGACGGCGGCTGGCTGCTCTACCGCACCGGATGGGACGCCCGGTCCCACTCGCAGGAGGCATTTCTCAACGCGGACGAGAACGGCCCGCATACGCCGGGCGTTTCGGTGGAATGCGCACGGTGGCTGGCCGAGGACTCGCCGGTCATCGGCTTCGGCGTGGAGACCGTCGGCACTGATGCGGGTGCCGCGGCGGGCTTCGATCCGATGTTCCCGTGCCACACGCTGATGCACGGCGCGGGCAAATACGGGTTGACCCAATTGCAGAATCTCGCGCTGCTGCCGCCGGCCGGGGCGATCCTCGTCGCGTCGCCGTTGAAGATCCTCGGTGGCTCGGGCAGCCCCGCCCGGGTGTTCGCGCTCGTCGAGCGCTGATGACCGCTGCGCGGGCGATCGGAACCGCCCTCGCCAGGCTGGGCGTCCGCTTCGTCTTCGGTGTGGTGGGCTCGGGCAACTTCCACGTGACGAACGCCCTGGTCGCCGCAGGCGCGCGCTTCGTCGCCGCAAGGCACGAGGGCGGCGCCGCGACAATGGCCGACGCGTACTCCCGGATGAGCGGCACGGTCGCAGCGCTCACCGTGCACCAGGGTTGCGGCCTGACGAACGCGATGACGGGCATCGCCGAGGCGGCCAAGAGCCGTACCCCGATGCTCGTTCTCGCGGCCGACGTCACCGAGCGGCGCTCGAACTTCTACGTCGACCAGGACGCGTTGGCCGATGCCGTCGGGGCGCTCGTCATGCGCGTCGAGTGCGGCGACGATGCCGTAGCGGCCGCGGTCCGCGCGTATCACCTTGCGCGCGACGACCGGCGCACCGTGGTGCTGAACCTGCCGCTCGCGGTCCAGGCGGCGCAGGCAAGGCAGGCGACGGTGTCGGAGCAGCCGCGTCCTGCTGAGCCGCAACCCGACGGCGCCGGGCTGGCGCGGCTCGTCGACGCGCTGACCCACGCGCAGCGTCCGGTATTCATCGCCGGGCGCGGGGCGCGTGCAGCCGGAGCGCGTGAGGCACTCCTCGAACTCGGCGATGCCTGCGGTGCACTGGTCGCGACCAGTGCGGTGGCGAAGGGGCTGTTCCACGGCAGCCCCTGGTCGCTCGACGTGTCGGGCGGATTCGCCTCACCGCTGGCGGCGCAGCTGATCCGCGATGCCGATGTGGTCGTCGGCTGGGGCTGCGCGCTCAACATGTGGACGACCAGGCACGGCAACCTCATCGGTCCCGACGCCGCGGTTGTGCAGGTCGACCTGGATCCCGATGCGCTCGGCGCGCAACGACCGATTGCGTTCGGGGTGGTCGGCGGAGTCACGGCGACCGCGCGCGCCGCGACGATGGCAATCGGCGTTGCCCGAACCGGCTACCGCAGCGAGCAAATTCGGGCCGGCATTCAGGAGCGGATCCGATGGCGCGCCGTCGAATACGAGGACACGTCGACGCCCGAACGCATCGACCCGCGAACCTTGACCATTGCGCTCGATGACATGCTGCCGGCCGAGCGGGTGATCGGCGTCGACTCGGGCAACTTCATGGGCTACCCGAGCATGTTCCTGTCGGTACCCGACGAGTACGGCTTCTGCTTCACCCAGGCGTTCCAGTCGATCGGGCTCGGCCTTTCAACGGCGATCGGTGCCGGGCTCGCGCAGCCGGACCGCTTGCCGGTAGCGGCGCTCGGCGACGGCGGCGCGTTGATGAGCATCGCCGAGCTGGACACCGTCCGGCGGCTCGGCCTGCCGATGGTGGTGATCGTCTACAACGACGACGCCTATGGTGCCGAGGTCCACCACTTCGGTCCCGACGGGTTCGACCTGTCGACGGTGCGCTTCCCGCCCACCGACATCGCCGCGATCGCGCGCGGCTTCGGTTTCGAAGCCGTCAGCGTCAGCCGCGTGGACGATCTGACCGCGGTCCGCGCGTGGCTCGACGGAGCGCGCGATCGTCCCTTACTGGTCGACGCGAAGGTCACCGCCGATCGCGGATCGTGGTGGCTCGAAGAAGCCTTTCGTGGCCATTGATAACTATCAGTGGCCGGGCCGGGCCCAGGTGGCAGGTACGTCGGCACCCCCCTCTTCGGCCACGCGGCGGCCCATCTGAACGACTGCCGGATGCGGTGAGATCTTTCCCGCCACGAGCGCCTCGCCGAGCCGGAAGGTCGTCGCCCGTTCCATCAGGCTGGATGGGACGAAGGAGAACGCCTCGTGGGCGAATGCCAGATCGCCCAACGAGTTCATGCGCATGAGGATGAGGTTGTCGCACTGCGTCACGACATTCTCCTGAACCTTCTGCGGCCGCTGAGTGGCGACGAGCAGGTACAGCCCGAACTTGCGCCCCTCGGCCGCGATTCGAACTGCCGTATTCGCAGCGATCGCGGTGACGGCGTCCTCCGGAGAACTCGGGCAGACGTTGTGAGCCTCGTCGATCACGATCAGAATCGGCCGGCGGTCCGCTCGGCGTCGCCACAGGGCGTTAAGCGTGGCGGTGGCCGCGAGCGCTTGCTCCTCGCGGGAGGGAAGCGAGCCGAGGTCAGCCACCAGGAAGCGGGCATCGCCGTCGAGCAGGTCGTCGATAAAGGACGGGCCGCCCGGTCGAGACCAGACCTGCCAATCCAGTGCGCCGAGGTTACTGGCCCGAAGAACGATGGCTCGTTCGGCTCCATCGTCGGCGACCGCGAGGTCGCTCAGGGCTTTGACGCCGCCCTCGTGCACCAGGCTGACCAGATCTGCATATTCCTCACGGTCGTCCACGGGGTCAAGGCGCAGCATCGCTGCCTGGATGGCCGGGTCGAGGTCGGCCATTCGCACTGCCAGGCGTCCGGGTCCCCGCGTGCCCCGGCGGACGACGACGCCGGACGCAGCTGCCCGATAACGTTTTGCCAAGTCACGTGCGGTGCCTTTGCGGACCCGGGCCATCTGCGCGTAGTCGGAGTTCGGATCGAGCACCACTACCCGGAGGTCCGTGTCGAGCAGGAGCCGCTCGAGGATGAGGCCGAGTGCGTATGTCTTGCCTGAGCCGGACTGACCGCACAGAAATGTATGGCGTCCGAATCCTCCGGCGTCGAGCGAGTACGGCACACCATCGGCAAGTGCCAGCTCACCGATATCGAGCTGCGCCCGCGGCGCGGCAGCACGGTCCAGCCACGCCCGGACCTCGTCCGGCGACGCCGCACGCACGGTCGCATCATGGAAGGGCGCGACCTCGCCCTCGAGCAACGCACCGGATCCACGCGCAAGCCGCACGATGAGCCGCGACTCCACGCGGGCCGTACCGTCCGTCGCGTCGAACCCGAGGCTGCCGACTTCGTCCTGCTCGAGCTCCAGCGTCGTGACCTGGGCGAGTCGGCCACCACCGGTCCCCTCGAGCACCACGTAGCCACCGACTTGGGCGGGCAACGCGAACGCCGAGGCCTGAAAACGGAAGCGACGTCCGTCGACGGACGACGCCAGTGGCAGGATCGAGCGCTCGATGCGCTCGCGAGCCGCCCGAAACTCTCCAACCCGCTGCGTGTATGCAAGTTCGTCTGTCATAGCGCCTCGTGACCTCAGCCGGCGTGCCCGAACGGCCATACCATCCCGGCCGGAGGCAGCTCGGCACATCGCCCCCGGAGAGTGAAATCCCACCGTCCGGTGAACGGGCGCCGGCGCTACGCGTCGTCAACCGAGTCGGGTCACCGGCGGTTCAGAGCCAGTTCTTGATCCGGAACACCACGTAGAGCACGGCCGCGATCACCACGATGATCACCGTGGAAACCACGAAGCCAGCTGTGCTGCCGAAGCCGGGATAGCGGAGGTTCTGGCCGAAGAACCCGGTAACCGCAGTCGGTACCGCGATGATCGCGACCCAGGCAGTGATCCGGCGCATGTCGTCGTTCTGGCGCACCGACGTCGTGGCGAGCTTCTCCGCGGCCACCGTCAGATGCGTGCTGGTGCGGGTCTGGTAGAACTCGATCACCCCGTGCAGGAACTCGCGCTGCCCGTCGGCCATGCTGCGAACCATCCCGAACCGGTCCGCGAGATCGGTGACCAGCGGCCGTTCCGCCTCTGGGATGGACCGGGTCCGGCGGACCATGCTGCCGTAGGTGGCGGCGCTGTGCGTAGCCATCGTGCAGATCGCCAGCAGTTGGTGACCCACTTCGAACAGATCCTCCAGCAGCGACTCGGGATCATCGCTTCGATCGTCGTCAGTGACCCGCTGCTCGAGCCGACCCGACTCTTTGGCGAGGGCGGCGACGAGATCGATCTCCCTCCGGGCCAGCGCCAACACGATCGAGTACGACAACTCCATTGGCGTCTGTGGGTGGATTTCCCCGCTTTCGATCCGCGAGCGCACCAGCCGGGTGTCGGCAAAGGCTAACTCCGGATCCACCACCGGGTTGAGTGGCCCGTGCACGGTAACCAGGTAGTTCGGCCCGACGAACTGGTCCAGCTCGACGTAGTGCACGTGCCCGCCCGTGCCGAGTTCGGGGGCGTGCAACACCGTGAACACATGGTCGTCGTAGAAGTGGATCTTCGAGATGTGGTTGCGTTCAACACAGTCCCGCACGGCCAGCTCGTGAAAGCCGAAGACGTCCAGCAACACGTCCGCGTCCTGCGCCAGGCAGATCGGCAGGTCCACCCAGATGAGGGCATCCGGCTGCTCCAGCAGCGCCTTCAGCTCGTCCGGAGCGTGTCGTTCGACCCCCGCCTCGCCGATCGAGTACACGTCCACACCCGGGCCGCCCTTCGTCTGTGCCGATGGTAACGGCGCCCTTTGCCTTTGCTGAGCGCGCTACGCGTCTAGTACGCCGGTGTAGACGACGTCGTCCGCCAGGTCGCAGGTTGGCCACCTGATCCTCAGCCTGGCTGAGGGCCTACGGGCGGGCGCCTCGGGTTCCTCAGACATGAGACCTGACGTACTGCGCGAAACCGGTCGCCGGCAGTCTTTCCGTTACAGGCCGGCCCGGTGTGGGTAATCATGCGGCCCCTGGGTCGGGTGCTGGCGTGCTGTCGCCCCGCGCTTCGATCGCCCTCACCGTCTTTGCCAGCTCCTTTGCCAGGATGCCCTTGCCAACCGACCCGAGCACTACGCCCAGCATCTTGCCTTTGACGTTCTTGCCGTCGCGGACGACGACGGCGTCGATATCCGTCGTCCCGTTGGCGTTCTGGGTGAGCGTGTACGTGTGGCCCGAGTTGCCTCCCCACGTGTTCGAGTCGGTGGTCGTCATGACGATGCGCTTGGGATCGGACCAGTCGTACTGCAGGCGTTCCCAGATGCCGCGCGAGCCTTCGGTGACGTCGGCGTCGGTAGTGCCCAGGTGGTGCACCTTGAGGTCCTTGTCGGAGCTGTTGCCGAACAGCTTGGAGCGCCCCGGGCCGAAGTCGGTAAGCGCAGCGAGGACCTGCTCTGGTGTCGCGGTGGTCGTCTGATGCAGGTGGATCGTGGCCATGGCGCCTCCTTGTCCGCGGGTGTGGGTCCAGAGTGTTCGCCGTTCGGACGACCTCGCGCCAGTGGCATGCCCCGGCCGGATGCGAAACCGTCCGCCGCGCTCGGGCATACCTGAGCAGCGAGGTGGGAACGCCAGGGGTAACTGTCAAATGGCGGGAGGATCGGTTATGGGGTGGCACACCAATCAGGAGCCGGACGTGTTGCGGCAACCGGCAGCGCTGCCGAAACGGAGCTGGCGGGCAGTTCTCCGGCGATCGATCCGCATCTACCGACGTGGCGGCTTGCCCGATCAAGCCGCAGCGCTGACCTATTACGGAATTCTCGCCATATTTCCTGGCCTGCTTGCCCTATTGTCGATCATGGGGTTGCTAGGTCGCTCGACAACCCAGGCATTTCTTGACGACGCCCATACGTTCGTTCCGGGCGGCGTGAACACCTTCCTGCACTCGGCGATCAGGAATGTCGAGGGTCGCGGTGGCGCCGCGAGTGTCGCTGTGATCATCGGGATCGTGCTGGCGCTCTGGGCTGCATCCGGGTACGTCGCGGCATTCATGCGCGCGTCGAATGCGATCTACTCCGTCGACGAGGGTCGCCCGATCTGGCGTACCGCGCCGCTGCGCTTCGGCGTGTCGGTGCTGCTGTGCATCATGTTGGTGGCAAGTGTGGTGATCGTCGCTGTCACTGGTCCTGTCGCAGATGAAGCAGGGCGTGCCATCGGTGTCGGCAGTGCCGCAGTGACTGCGTGGGGGACCGCCAAGTGGCCCGTCCTGCTCATTCTCGTGAGCCTGATGCTGGCGCTGCTGTATTGGGCTTCTCCGAATGTCAAGCAGCCCGGGGTGAGATGGATTCTCCCGGGGGCGGCGCTGGCTGTCGTGATCTGGCTGGCGGCGTCCGGGCTGTTCGGCGTTTACCTCGGATTTTCCAGCTCGTACAACAAGACGTACGGTTCCCTGGCCGGCGTGATCATCTTCCTGGTGTGGCTGTGGATCTCCAACACGGCTGTACTTCTGGGTGTGGTGTTCAACGCGGAGATGCAGCGGGAGCGGCTCCTCCAGGCGGGCTTACCCGAAGGCGTAACACCGTTCCTCGATTTGCGGGACACCCGCAAGCTCGACGACGCCGAACTGGAGCGGGTGGACGCGGCACGCCGCCAGCGGCTCACAGTCGCCGGAATATGACCGCCGCGCCGGCGGGCGACGTCCATGCTCCTGCCTAGTCCAGACGTGGGCCGGCATGGCCGGCCAGGCACACCCACCCGCCGGTCTCGTCGCGGACCCAGGTCTGCGTCATCAGCATCTTTGCCCGGGCCTCAGCGCCGTCGGCGCCGGTGACGATGTCGGTCACACTGCAACGCAGCACCGCCGCATCACCGACCACGCGCACTTGCGGTTGCTCGAGCCGTTGGGCCCGCCACCGCAGCCTGCCGGGCGTGGTGTTCGCGGCGACGTAGCCGTCAAGGTCGAAGACCTCGCCCCGGTGCGACACCCAGCCGAATCCGGGATGCAGCAGCGCGCGCAACGCCGCAGCATCCCCAGCTGCCAGTGCGGCTGCCCTTGTTTGCGCCGCGATGAGCACCTGATCCTCGTCGCCGGCCACGGTTCACTCTGACACGAGGCCGGCCGGTATCGCGCCTTACTGTGCGGGCAACTGATGCGTGTGGTCGATCCGAACGGCCTGCAGCGCGTTGGGGTTGAGGCCGAGCAGGCGCAGGATGGTCGGGGCGATCTGGGCGGTCTGTACCGGCGTCGCGTTCACAGACCCGTGCCGCACTCCCGCGCCGG
>DATFRC010000012.1:0-3729 GCA_035263725.1 Jatrophihabitantaceae bacterium
AGCTTGGCGGTGCCGATGTCCATGCCGGCGTAGAGCTGCATCGAGTCCGCGTTGACGATCTCGCCGCCCAGGCGCTCCGCGAGGGCCACCGCGAGGTCAGACTTGCCCGTCGCCGTCGGGCCAACCACCGCGACGACGTCAGGCACTGGCAGTCCACGCCGCCGCGAAGTAGCCCACGCCGTAGGGCGCGTCCGCGTAGAGCAGTTCGGCGTCATAGCTGCCACCGGCTAGCAGGGCGCCAGCTGCCCGCCAGGCGGGGACGCCGGCTGCGAGCAGTTCTGCGCCAAGGCCTTCGTCCAGGTCCGCCAGCGCCTCGCCGTCCCCGTGGCTCAACGCCGCGGCCACCTCCGCATCGAACGGCCCCGCGCGCGGATCGAGGTAACCAGGAGCAGTCGTCGAGCGCCGCGCGCTGCCGTCGCCCATCACCACGAGGGCGAGCGGGGCCGACTCGGCCATCGCGAGCAGTTCCACGGCTGCCCGGCTGGCCGCGAAGTCGGGACCGACGGAGACGCCCACCGCACCGGTGCTCGGCCCGAGCGCCTGATCCACCAGCCAGGCGCCCACGGTCAGCGACAGGGGGAGTTCCACGGCTCCCCCGCAGCCCGGCGAGCCGAGATGCACCTCCAGAGACACGCCGTACCCGGACAGGCTGCCGCGGGCAACGGGCGAATGCATGGCCGATGTGTCGGCCGGGCCCAGTACCGTCAACCGCCCTGTCCCGTTGCCGTATGCCCGCAGCAACGCATCGCGGCTGGCCTGGCGCAGCGGCTCCAGCTCGCCGGCGGCGCCGCTCGCCACCGCGGGCACGAGCAGCGGCGGATTGGGCAGAAACGCCGCGCCAAGGATCACGTGGGCACAGTAGCCGTCCCTTCACCTGGACCGATCGTGTCTAATGCACTGCATGAGCTCCGAGTGGGGACGCATCGACGCGGACGGCACGGTTTTCGTGCGCACGTCCGAGGGCGAGCGCGTCATCGGATCGTGGCAGGCCGGGGACGCCGAAGCCGGCCTCGCCTACTACGTGCGCAGGTACGAGGACCTCGAGACCGAGGTGACCCTGCTCGAGCAGCGTCTCGAGTCGGGCGCCGGCGATCCTGGCGCGACCCGAACCCACGCCGTCGAGCTCCACGAGCAGCTGCCGACCGCCTCCGCAGTAGGCGATCTGGGGGCGCTCGACGTGCGTCTTGTCGCGCTGATCGACGCCGCGTCCGAGCGGGCCGACGCCAACGCTGCCGCTCGCGCGCAGGCTCGCGCCGATGCCGTGGCGGCCAAGGAGCAGCTGGTCGCCGAGGCCGAGCAGATTGCGGAGTCGGCGACGTCCTGGAAAGCGTCGGGCGACCGGTTGCGCGCGATCGTCGATGAGTGGAAGCAGATCAAGGGCGTCGACCGGAAGACCGACGATGCCTTGTGGAAGCGCTTCGCCGCAGCCCGCGACGCATTCAGCAAGCGCCGCGGCCAGCACTTCGCGCAACTCGACGCCGAGCGCGGAGCCGCCCGGCAGGCGAAGGAGAAGCTGATCGAGCGCGCCGAGGAACTCGGCCAGTCATCGGACTGGAAGGATACCGCAGCCGCGATGCGCGACCTGATGACCGAGTGGAAGGCAGCGGGCCGCGCCGGGCGCGACGTCGAGGACCAACTCTGGGCCCGCTTCCGGGCAGCCCAGGACGCCTTCTTCGCGCGCCGCTCGGCGACGTTCGCCGAACGCGACGCCGAGCAGGTCGAGAACCAGCGCCGGAAAGACACGATCATCGCCGAGGCAGAAGCTCTCGACCTGCAGGATCTCAAGGCGGCGCAGGCAGCGCTTCGCGTGCTGCAGAGCCGCTATGACGACGTCGGCCATGTGCCGCGTGAGGCGATCCGCCGTAACGACGACCGCATGCGCGCCGCCGAGCAGCGGGTGCGCGATGCCGTCGACGCGCAGTGGAAGCGTGGCAGCGCCGAGTCGAACCCGTTCCTCTCCGAGCTGCGGGCGCGCCTCGGGGAGGCGGAGGCGAAGCTCGAGCGGGCCCGGGCCTCCGGCGACGCGGCGCGCATCGCCCGCGCCGAAGCCGAGGTGGAGCAGCGGCGCGCGCTCATCCCGGACTAAGCCGCTGCGGGCCGCTCGGCCCTGCACATCGCATGACGCATTGGGCACCACACGTATCCTCGACGGGTCATGCCCACCTACTCCATTCGCACCTACGGGTGTCAGATGAACGTCCACGACTCCGAGCGGCTGGCCGGCCTGCTCGAGGAGGCGGGCTACGTCCGCGCGTCCTTGGACAGCGGCGACGACGTCGACCTCGTGGTGTTCAACACCTGCGCGGTGCGCGAGAACGCCGACAACCGGCTCTACGGCAACCTCGGCCACCTGTATCCGGTGAAGAAGCGGCGTCCCGGTATGCAGATCGCGGTTGGTGGCTGCCTGGCGCAGAAGGACCGCGGGACGATCGTGGAGCGTGTCCCGTGGGTCGACGTGGTCTTCGGAACCCACAACCTGGCTGCACTTCCGGTTCTGCTAGAACGCGCACGGCACAACGCCGACGCCCAGGTAGAGATCGTCGAGGTGCTGCAGAACTTCCCGTCCGACCTCCCGTCACGCAGAGAATCCCTTTACAGCGCCTGGGTTTCCGTATCGGTCGGCTGCGATAACACGTGCACCTTCTGCATCGTGCCGTCGCTGCGCGGACGGGAGACCGACCGCCGCCCAGGCGACGTGCTCGCCGAGATGCGGGCGCTGGTCGAATCGGGGGTCGTGGAGATCACGCTGCTGGGCCAGAACGTCAACTCCTACGGCCGCTCATTCGGCGACCGGCTTGCGTTCGGCAAGCTGCTGCGCGCCTGCGGTTCGATCGACGGTCTCGAACGGGTGCGCTTCACGAGCCCGCATCCGCGCGACTTCACCGACGACGTGATCGCTGCTATGGCGGAAACGTCGAACGTCATGCCGCAGCTGCACATGCCGCTGCAGTCAGGATCGGATGCCGTGCTGCGCGCGATGCGCCGTTCGTACCGGCAGGCGCGCTATCTGGACATCATTGCCTACGTTCGCGCGGCGATGCCGGATGCGGCGATCACCACGGACATCATCGTCGGCTTCCCGGGCGAGACCGAGGCTGATTTCGAGGAGACGCTCACCGTCGTGCGCGAGGCCCGCTTCGCGGGAGCGTTCACGTTCCAGTACTCGAAGCGTCCCGGCACCCCGGCCGCGACGATGCCCGACCAGGTGCCGAAGGCTGTCGTGCAGGAACGCTACGACAGGCTCGTCGCGGTGCAGGACGAGATCTCCTGGGCCGGCAACAAGGAGCTCGTCGGCCGGCCGGTAGAAGTGCTCGTCAGCACCGGGGAGGGCCGCAAGGATGAGGCGACCGGCCGGGTGTCCGGGCGAGCACGGGACGGCCGGCTGGTGCATGTGGCCGGCGCGGCCGCTCCCGGCGACCTCGTGACGACCGCCGTCACGTATGCGGCGCCGCACCATCTTGTGGCCGATGCGGGCATCACGTCGCACCGCCGCTGGCGCGGCACCGAAGCCCCGGCGCCCCAGCAGCCACGGCCACTGCTGACGATCGGCTCTCGCCCCGGTGCGAGCTAGCCGACATTGACTAGCCGATGACCCAGCCCCGCTGGCGATGAGCGCTCGCGCGAAGAGCCCGCCGCCGCGACGCGGCCCGAGCGGTAGCGAGGAGCGGCGTGCGAGACGGGCCCGAGCGCAGCGAGCGGTCCGGATCGCGTGACGCGCAGGCGGGTTGA
>DATFRC010000013.1:0-8413 GCA_035263725.1 Jatrophihabitantaceae bacterium
CCGCGCAGTTGCTTGTCGTCGGGCCGGCCGCCTCGGGCGCCAGCTCGACGAACGTGACCACCACACTATCCTGCGTCCTGGACGGCCCGGAACGCGATATCGGTGCGCAACTGTCCGCGGGCAGATGCACGGTGGCGGCCAGTGCGTAGGCGCGCTCACGCGCCTCAGCGAGCGTGGCGCCGGCAGCCGTCACCGCCATGACCCGAAGCACACACTGTGTAGGCGTTCGGCCAACGAACGCTCCAGTCATCTTCGCAGCGTTCATCCGATGAACCGCATGAACATGCAAGACGCGGACGCACGACATTCGGCATGTCCGGTAGACATCGGCGTCGATCTGTCACGGCTCATACGGACCGATCTGCGCGCCGGCGTGGTGTAGCTCATCAGGCTCGGATGCGCACAGATCGATGGATATCCATGCGGTATTGCAACCCCAGACTGCGCCAGTTCGTGCTGGGCCTCACCAGATCTATCGAGTTGATCCACGCGAACGACGCGACGGAAACACCGTTAGATCAACAGTCCCTCGTGGAGATATTGCCGTCGATGTGTTCGCACGATCCAAGCGGGATACGCGCGACGCCACGGGCATGGTCGAGAAGAAGACCACGAGGTGGCGACGGGCTAGTCCGGTCGACCTGCGACGGCTTACTTGTGGCCGGTGCTGGCTAGCACTGCGGGGAGTTGGGTGCGGGAGTTCAGGTCCAGTTTCCGGAAGGCGCCGGTGAGGTGTGTTTCGATGGTGCGCAGGGTGACGAACAGTGATTGTGCGATCTCGCGGTTGCTCAGGCCGTCTGCCGCCATCGAGGCGACCCGTCTCTCGGTGGGCGTGAGTGAGTCGACGCCGCTGATGACCAGGCGTCGTGGGCGGGCACCGGTTGCGATCAGCTCCTCGTGCGCCCGGGCTGCGAGTAGCGTGGCGCCGCCGCGCTGCGCTAGCTCGAGCGCGAACCTTAGCGGCTCCCGGGCCGCTGCGCGCTGGTTGGTGCGACGCAGGGCCGAGCCCAGGTCGGTCAGCGCGTAGGCATGCTCGAGTCGAGCGTGCGACGTCTCGAGCACCGCCACCGCCTCGCGCAAGCGGTCGAGCGCCGCGTCGCCGGTCTCGACCACGCCGAGGATCCGCAGTGCCTGCCCGAGCGTCCGCGGAGCTCCCCAGGCACGTGCCAGCTCGAGCTGCTCCCTCGCGAGCCCGCGGGCGGCGTCATCGTCTCCTAGGAGGTGATGGGCGAGCGCGGCCTCGGACCGCCAGCCGAGCGCGAAATCGACCGCCGGATTGACGAAGCCGATCTGCCTTGCCAGGCTGCCGGCCACGAGGGCGTCGACGAGCGCCGCGCGGTGGTTGCCTCTAGTCGACGCGACCTGGGCACGCGCGCGGAACAAGACGCGGTGATTGGGATGGTCGCTGCGAAGCGCGCCGACCTCGGCCTCGAAGCTCGCGAGGAGCTCTGCGGCATCATCGACTGATCCCCGCTCGACGAGCACCTGCGCCAAAAGCGCATACAGCCACGGCGTTTCCACGGTGTCGGTCGCGGGGGGATTCTCGAACATCAGACGAATGTCCGCCTCCGCCTCGTACAGCGCGCCGCTTGCGTACTCCAGCCCGGCCCGCCACCCCAAGGCGCTCAAGAGGTCCTGGGCGCCGCCACGTTGCCGAGCGTCGAGCACGAGCTCCTCGACGAAGCGCGACGCCGCGGGAAAGCTGTCGCCGAGTATTAGAACGTGGAGCATCCGCCCATAGGCAGGAGAGAACTCGCTCTCCTCGGGGTAGTCGGTGGCGTCGGCGAGCGCGCGCTCGGCGTCGGCGAGCGCCCGCTGTCGGTTGACGCCAAGAAGTGTGTCGCTATAGGCGCGGACGCCGAGGAGGAATCGTGCGCCGGGTCCGTCCGAGGCTGCCAGGTCGAGCGAGTCGAGACGAGCGTGCGCCTCTGTCTGCCGGTCGCGATTGTGCATCGCAGCCATGAGCAGCTCCCCCTCGAGACGGCGTGACTGGTCGTCTTCGCCGCCGGGCCGTTCGACGAGTGCCTGTTCGAGTGTCCTGGTGGCTGCTTGCTCCCTGCCAAATCCCAGCTGATAGCAGGCCAGCTGGTATTGCAGCGATGCCCGGCGCTGGGGATCGTGCACCATCGTCAGCGCCTCTGACAGCCGATCCAAGGCGGTCGGAGCGCCGCTTCGCATCTCGGCTCGCGCCAGAGCGACCATGACGTCGGCACGATTCAGGTCGGAAAGCGGCTCCCGGAGACAGCGGACCAGGTAGGTGGCGGTGCTCTCGAGCGACCCTTCTGCGGCCGCGGCTCGGGCCGCCTCGCGCAGGATCGACGTGGCTCCGTTGACCGCTCCCGGCGGGGTATGCAGGAGTTGAGCGGCGATCACCCGCGGCGCCTGGCGGGCGGTGGCGAGAAGCGCAGCCGCCCGGGTGTGCGCCTCCGCGCGCTCGCGGCCTGTGATGCTCTGATACACCGCGCTCCGCAGGACCGGATGGACGAACCGGAGCGGCTGGTCGTGGTGGATGAGCTGAAGCCGGGACAGCGCCGCAGCGGCGGCGCTGAGCGCGCGGGAGTCGATCCCGGCAAGCTCCGCCACGTGCAGACCGTCGGCGCGGTCGCCGAGGACGGCGATCGCGCGGGCGACCGAGCCGGCCTCGTCGGGCAATCGCGACAGCCGCACCGTCACCGACCGGGACACGGCCTCCGGCGCAAGGTCCTCGACGATCTCGACCGAATCGGATGTTGGAGCAATTCGCTCCATCTCGACGGTGCGAACGAGCTCGTGGACAAGCAGCGGATTCCCGCCGCTGGCGCGGTGGCAGGCCGCGCAGAACTCGGCCTCGGCGTGTCCGCCGAGGCCGGCCCGGACAAGCTCGGCCACCGCGGAGGGGGTCAGCGGCGCAGGGTGCACGATGATCGTGGCCTGATCGGCGAGCAGCTCGGACAGCACCGGGTCTTCCTCTGCGCCGGTACGCACGGTCCCGAACGCGCACACCTGCTCGGTCTCGAGCCGGCGCGCCAGATACGCCAGCCAGCGCAGCGACGCGGCATCGGCCCACTGCAAGTCGTCGACCGCGATCGCCAGTGGCTGCGCTTCTGCAAGGTTGAGGGCTAGCCAGTACAGGCCGTGGATGACCGCGAACCCGTCGACCTCGCCGGCCGCGTCATCGATCTGGTGATGGTCGAACAGCCGCGCGGCATGCACGGCGGCTCCGTCGAACAGATCTCGCCGCGCCGCGTCGTCGACCTGCCTCAGCCGGTGTTCGAACAGCTGGCGGACGACGCCGTACGAGAAGGACCGCTCCAGCTCGCTCGCACGCGCCTGCAGCACACTCATCCCGGCCTGTCCGGCGCGAGACCGCGCCTCGGCGAGCACCGACGTCTTGCCGATGCCCGCCGGCCCCTCCACCACGAACAGCTGCCCGACCCCTTGGCCGCAGCTGTCGATCACGCTGTCGACGGCCGCCAGCACCGGCGCGCGTTCCAGCAAGGCCGCGGCGCCCGCCCCACGAAATCTGGTGGGTTCTTCCTCGGTGGGACCTCCTCGCGGCCGCATGCTTCCACGATAAGAGTTAGCGCCATGCGCCGTGCCAAATTTCCCATTGTCTACTTCGAGATCATTGGCGCAGACGGCGGGCGGCTTCGCAGCCACTACTCCGAGCTCTTCGACTGGCAGTTCGACGTCGCTATCACGACGCGCGGCTTCGACTACGCATCCGGGCGCGACGACGGCGCGTCGAGGGCGCGGTGGACGCGGCGCCGCCCGGCACCAGCGGCTACCTCACCTTCAATGTGGCGGTCGCCGAGGTCGAAGCGACCCTAGCGCGTGCGCGGCGCCTCGGCGGAACGCGGATCTTCGGGCCCGACAGACTGAGCGACGCCTTCGACATTGGCATGTTCGCCGATCCTGAAGGTCACGTGATCGGCGTCCAGGCCGACGGCGTCGACCAGCACCGCAAGGGCGGTGTCGATGCCGAGAATGTTATGAACGGTCCCGGGCTTTCCGGTAGCACCGATCGAGGTGGTGACTAGGAACGCCGCTGAGGTGACGACGGGCCGACCGTGGCGACGCTTGGCGGCGGTGGCGTCGGCCTCACCCACCGGCCAGATGCCTCGCGGACGCGGCTACGAAGGGAGACGCCTTAATCCGGCGAGCTCGCGGAGACGGGCGCGGTGAGGACGAGCGGCATCGTGAGGTCTAGCCCGCCGTTGCTCGTGTGGCCGGGATGAGACGCGACTCGTCCGGTCCTGGAAGATCAGGATCGGGCCTCCAGGCGGTGAGGGTCAGCGGCCAATTAGGAGCCCCCGCAGCGGTGTGACGAAGAGCCCGACAGAAGGAGCGGAACGACGAGCGTGGCGTGGCCAGGGCGGGCACGTCAGGTCGAAATCCTCCGCGAAGACCCATCCGGGCCGGCTCCGGACACCGCCCATCGCGCCCCATTTCGACAGCTCGACAGTCAGCGTGGCGTCCGCGTGGCTTCCCGCGATGACTGTGGACGTGGAGGTCGA
Organism: Jatrophihabitantaceae bacterium; assembly: GCA_035263725.1. GTDB lineage: Bacteria > Actinomycetota > Actinomycetes > Mycobacteriales > Jatrophihabitantaceae > DASXRA01. The sequence continues at coordinate 4,497 of DATFRC010000013.1, forward strand.
CGCGCTGGCCAGCGCCACACATTCGTGGGTCGACGAACTCGAGCGGAGTTCGAGCTTCTGCGCGAGGCGCCGACCAAGCCGGAGCGGCAAAGTCTTTCGGTAATTCCTACGGTGCCTCACCGAGGCGCCGCCGCGTACCCAGCGGCAGCCTTCGAATACCGATTATCGGCAGACCACCGATCAGCCTGGTGACCGCGTGAGATCGGCCAGCTGGCAGATGTTGCGCGAGGCGCTCAGTCAACCTTGACGGTGCCGTCTTCCTGGCAGAAGGGATTCTGAGATGAGACGAGCAGCTGTTGCCGAGACCACCTGGGCGCCATCCGCCCGGTCCAGGGTTCACCCTTGGGTGATTCTCGTTCTCGTGTGCGGGGTCCAGTTCATGGTCATTCTCGATCTTGCGGTGGTGAACGTCGCGCTGCCGTCGATCCAGAAGGATCTCGGTCTGGATCAGGCCGATTTGCAGTGGGTGGTGATCACATATGGCTTGATGCTGGGTGGCTTCCTGTTGCTCGGCGGGAGGGCCGCCGACCTGCTCGGCCGGCGTCGGGTGCTGCTCGCCGGGCTCGCCCTGTTCACGATCTCCTCGTTTACCGCAGGGCTTGCCGGATCGCTGGGTCAGCTCGTGGTCTCCCGTGCCGGCCAGGGACTGGGCGGCGCCCTCGCCGCGCCGGCGGCGCTGTCGATCCTGGTCAGCACGTTCGCCGAGGGCCCGGAGCGCACCAAGGCGTTGGGCGTCTTCGGCGCCGTCGGCGGCAGCGCCGCCTCGGTGGGGGTGATCGCCAGCGGCCTGCTCACCACCGGGCCGGGATGGGTATGGATCTTCTTGGTCAACGTGCCGATCGGGGTCACGTTGGTGGCCCTCATCGTGCGGTACATCCCCGCTGCTGCGCCCGCAGCCCGTGGCGGCCGCGCCGACGTATTCGGCGCGCTCACCGTGACCGCCGGGCTGATAGCGGTCGTGTACGCGATCAACAAGAGCATCGACTACTCGTGGACCTCGGGCACGGTGATGGGCTTCGGCGCCGCCGGGATCGCGCTCCTGGCGAGCTTCGTGCTCGTCGAGCGACGGGCTGCGTCGCCCCTGCTGCCCCTGGCCATGCTCCGGCGGCCGACGCTTAGCGCCGCCAACCTCGCCGCTGCACTAGTGTTCGGCTCCTTCTTCGCGACGATCTTCCAGGCCTCGCTGTTCATGCAACAGGTGCTGCACTACTCGCCGCTCCGCACTGGTGTCGCCTACCTCGCGATGGCGCTCGTATCAGTCGTGGCAGCGGCAGGCGTGGCGCCGCGGGTACTCGGCCGGCTCGGCGCCGGCTGGACCCTGGCCCTGGGCCAGGCCAGCTCAGCCGTCGGACTGGTGCTCCTCGCCAACGCCCCCGCCGACGCGGCCTACTGGGCCGACGTGTTCCCCGGCTTCGCACTCGTCGGCATTGGCATCGGATTCTCGGCTATGTCCGTGCAGGTGGCTGCCTTCATCGGCGTCGAGAAAGCGTTCACCGGCCTAGCCGGCGGCATGGTGGAAACCGCCCGCGAGGTCGGCGGCGCGCTCGGCATCGCGGTCGTGGCATCGGTCGCCCTGGCCCGCGCCGATGATGTACTCGCCCACCTCGGCGGTGGTCCCGCTGCCAGCGCGCTGGCGCTCACCGAAGGCTTCCGCCGCGGCTCGCTCGTCGCTGCCGGGTTCAACGTTGCGGCGATAGCCGCCGCGCTCCTCGTGGTCCGGCCAGCAGAGCGCCGCACCGCGCAGACCGAACCGGCGATCGACGCCGAGCCCATTGCTCAGCCGGCCCTCGCCGACTGAAACGTCACAGGCTCACCAGGCGAACCGACCATACGGAGGAGGAGCGATGGCGCACACGAAAGTAGGACGTGTCCAACGTGAGCCCGCCGACGCCTAAGTCCCTTAGCACCCGGCATCTTGGGGCTGCCCGGAATCTGAGGCGCTTCCGACCCCAACCTAGGCGAGTCTCCCGATGTGCCAGCACCTGAGTTACGCAGAGTCTCCTGGACATCAATCCGATAGCGAGGAAGAGATGAACAGCTACCTGAACGCCGCAGTCGCCACCGAGCACCACCAGCAGCTGATCAACGATGCCGCCGAGTTCCGGCGCAGCCGCGTCAGCCGCAAGATCAAGGCCACGCGCCGGCGGTTACACCACTTAACCGGCTCGCTTCCAAGGAGGCAGCCATGTACAACGTAACCGCCCGACGGAAAGGACACGTCAAGGCCCGTGACCTGCACCCTGGCGATGTGGTACAGCAGTGCGACTGGCCGTTGCATGTCCGCGCGGTGACGCTCAGCCAGAAAGACGTGGCGATCGCCGTCACCGAGTTCGAGTTCCCACTGCACTACGCCGCCGACGCGCAGGTGCAGCTGGCTGCATGAGTCGGCGTCGCGCTAACCGGCGGCAAGGCGACGACCACGCCGCTGACGAGTCTCGCGCCCGGCCAGCACACGCTCGCGGCAACATACAGCGGGCGCGCCGCCTACCTGGGACCGTCCGGGTCGGCAACCGAGACCGTCACGTGCACGCAGACGATCTCGACCAGTCGGCCAGGCCAGATCCAGATCGCCGGCAGCGGGTGCGTGCTCGGTGCCAGCCACGATCAGTCGACGCCGTAACGACATCGTCAGCCGGATTCGACTCGAAGCACGTCGCCGGCGCGACGCACCGTGTGGATCAGCTTCGGCTCGACACTGTCAATCTTGCGGCGCATAAAGCTGATGAACGACTCGACATTCGCCGCATCGCCGCTGAAGCCGTAATCCCATACCCGATCGACGATCTGCGCCCGCGACACCACCCGCTCGGCGTTGAGCAGCAGGTAGTGGAGCAGCCGATACTTGGTCGGGGAAAGGCGCACGGCCCGCCCGGCGCCCGTGACCCGGTGCGCGTCTTTCGTCCAGCTCGAGATCGGCGCAACGGAGCACAGCCGACCGCTGCCCGCCCGGCGCGCGAGCAGCCGACAGCGGGCGACGAGCTCCTCGACACTGAACGGCTTGGTCAGGTAGTCATCGCGGCCTATCGTCAGCCCGCGAACCCGATCGGTCGCCGCTCCTCGCGCGGTGAGAAAGATGACGGGAGCGGTAACGGCTCGCCTTCTCAGTCGCTCACATATCGCGAAGCCGTCCGCGTCGGGAAGCATGACGTCGAGGACGATCACGTCTGGCACGAATTCCGCTACCGCGGCAAGGGCTTCCTGACCGGTCTCGCTGACCTTGACGGTCTACCCATCCATAGGCAACGCCGTGCTAACCAGGTAGCCGACGTTCGCCTCGTCGTCGACCACCAACGCGCGTCGCATGCCGTCACGCATCCCGCCCAGTCCCTCATCGAGTACCGGTGCACCAAGTCAACCTGGAAGGTTTGCTCAAACTCACGGCCGGGTTGGCCGCTCACGGCTGCGCCTGGAAACCGGCGAACGGCGTACCGAGCTGGCGCTGGAACGAGGCCTGCTGCGCGGGTCGCAGCGACGCCGCCGAAGCCGTGCCTATGTCGTGGGGTGGAGTCGGCAATCAACCCGGGCGGCGATGCGCGAGGCGCATCTGACGGTCGAGCATGGGGTTAGACATCGAGGTTCCGGAAGGGGGGACAGGCAAATCGGGCAATACGGTATGGAGCTACCTTGCACGCGGCCGCGGAGTTGCGCTGATCAACAGCTCGCTCGCCGAACAACTCCCGAGAGGCGTCACGCTTATCGAGCGTGCACGGTCGGTTGGATGTGCACTATGGCCAGCCTGCGCCGGGTGTGCTGACCTGAGTCGTGAGCACTTGGCCGCTGCCGGGTTTGACCAGGTCGGATTCGGTCATGCCCTGCCAATCGGCGACCACGATGAACAGTGTCGCCGTGTCGGGACCGCCCAAGACGCAGGCAAATGCGCCGCGATCCAGTGCAACGCGTTGCAGGGCTGTGCCGCC
>DATFRC010000014.1:0-4550 GCA_035263725.1 Jatrophihabitantaceae bacterium
CCGGATCGGGCCCGACGCCGCTGATCCTGCTGCACACGGTCCGCACGCAGCTCGACCACTTCCAGCTCGTGATCCCGAGACTCCTGCACGCCTTCACCGTCTACGCGATCGACCTGCCCGGCATGGGCTGGTCAGACATCACGCCGAACGCGAATTACGGTGAGCAGGCGCTGCGCCGCGCGGTCGTCGAGGTCGTCGCGGCGCTCGACATCACAGACGCCGTCTTGGCGGGCGAGTCCATGGGCGCAACCGTGTCGCTGTCGGCCTCAACCGAACTCGACGGCCGGGTGCGAGCCGTCGTCGCCTGTAACCCGTACGACTACGCCAAGGGCGTGGCTCGAGCCAATCGCGTGGCGTCGATCTACATCAGCAGTTCCCGACTGCCCGGAATCGGCCCGGTCGTCACGAGGATGGAGAACAAGCCCGTCCTCGGCATCGTCCTGCGGGGCGGCTTGCGCGATCCGGGCAAGCTCCCAAGTCACTACCTCGCCGAGCTGCGCCGGGTTGGCCGTCGCCGCGGATACCCGCGCGTCGCGCGCGAGGTGTACCGCAACATCGACAGCATGATCGCCGCCCGAGCACTCTACGGCCGCGTCACCGCACCCGTCACGCTGATCTACGGCGAACACGACTGGTCGCACCTGCCGGAACGCGAGGCCAACCTCGCACTGCTCCCACAGGCTCGAGCGATCACACTCCCCGACGCCGGACACTTCGCCGCCCTGGAACAGCCTGCCCGCGTCGCCGAAATCCTCCTCGAAAGCGCGGCCACCCGCGAGACCCCAGGCAGCGAGTGACGTTCTCTACGCGCTCGACACGCCGAGCTGATCGATCGTCGCCCTTCAGGTCTCACGGCCATCGCGCTCGCGGTCATCACGATCGCCGCGCCGCTAGGCATCGATGTCCGCGACCGTATCAAGCCACGGCTTCGAGGTCGCCGGCTCTAGCAGCGCCAAAGTCCCAGAGCGTATCGCCGGGGCATCCGGCGCTGACCGCGCGACCTCGCTCTCGACCTGGACGTGCTCAATGCAGATCCTCGGGTACGCAGGGACGCAGCCGGGTCTATCGGTGGACCCACGAGCCGAACGCGACTACCGGCCGGCTCCGCGACCAGGTTGCCGTGAATCGCGAGTCATCCTCGACCGGATCAGTCTATGACTGTGCCAGCGACGAGCGGTGTCAGCGACGGGCGGCGCGCAGCGTGCCGACCGTCTTCCCCTCCGGGTCGAAGGCCAAGCAGAGCACAAGGTGGTCGCCGCCCTGCCAGGATTCCTTGTCCGGGAAGTAGTAGTCGAAGTCGAGCAAGGACTCGTCGATGGCGATCCCGATGAACCGCGCGAACTCGGTCGTGCAGAGCTTCTCGGTGCGTGCGTCGAGCGCGGCGTCTCCGGGCCAGGGAGCCGGGCTGAGGTTCCGCGACACGAAGACCTCCTGGTCGTGCGCCTGCGCGCACGAAACGACCGGCATGGTGTAAACGGAGCCGGATCCGGTCGGGGCCGGATCGATGCAATCGCCCACGTGGAGGTTGTCGATTGGTACGCGCCGCGATCGGCTCGGCGGGGCGGGTCGCGTCGTCGAGGGAGGCGCGGACGACGGGAACCGCGTCGCGGACGGCGGGGCGCTGCTCGACCGCGTGGACGGTGCCGCCGAAAGTTCCCGCCCGGTCCCGCTCACCGTCGTCGCGCAGCCGGCAAGCATCGCCATCCCGACGAGCGCCGCGAGCACTCCGCGCATAGCGCACCCCCGAACCGCGCCACTCCCGTTGTACACCGCCCCGCCATCTCGCGGCGGTCTTTTCCGGCGCGTCAAGGCAGCCGGGCGGGGCGGGCATCGCTCCAGGATGCAGCAGCCGGGTTCTCAGCGCGCGGTGGCCACCCAGTCCGGTGTGCCGATCCCGGAAACGGTCAGCCGCGGCCGAAGGCTTCGCGGCGCAGGATCTGAAATAGCGTGGGCGTCCCGTGCGTGGTCGTTACGGCGACGGCCTTGCGCACGAATCGGCGGTCGGTAGCCTGCTGGAGGAGGCTGGCAGCCAGATCGGTTCTGCTGGTGAAGATGCCGGGCGCGCGCTCGTCGTTCAGTTCGTAGTCGGTCACGCCTGGAGCGTCGAACAGACCGGAGGGGCGCATGATCGTCCAGTCGAGATCGCTGCCGCGCAGGATCTCTTCCATCTTTCGCATGTCGCGGTAGGTGGTCTTGCCGATAGTCGCGGTGACCAACGGTTGGATGATGCGGTTGAGCAGGAATCCGCCGTCGGCATGGTGGTGCGGCTCGGTGGCGCTCGAGCTCACCACGGCCAGCCGCATGACCCCGTGGCTGGTCATCGCGGCTGCGATGTTGCGGATGCCATCGCTGTACACGTTGATCGGCTTACGAGTGAAGGGCACCCCGAGCGTGGAGAGCACCACGTCTGCGCCGTCGACTGCCCGGTCCACCGCCGCCGCATCGCGCGCGTCGGCTTCGGTGACGGTGAGGCGGTCGTGCGCAATCGGGAACTGAGCGGCCCGGCGCGTCACCGCGACGATGTCGTGACCTGCGGCGAGCGCCTGCTCGTCCGAGGCATCAGCGCAGCGCTGAATTCAGCTACCAGCCGGAACGCCGCACGTCCCGCCGGTAGCCGCCGTATCTCGAGACGCGCTGCGCGGACTTGATGGCTCTGGGTTAGGGACACATGCCGCTCCCGGTGGCTGCTAGGCGGCGGCTGGCTGGACCGCAACGGGGGTGATGACCGATGCCGGTGCGGCGGCGGTGCGGCGGCCGGGCAGCAGTAGGGCGGCGAGGGCGCCGAGCCCGGTGATGCCGGCGGCGACCAGGCAGGCGATTTGCAGGCCGCTCATGAACGAGGCGTTGATGTCGGTGATGAGTTGGTGGCTGACCGGTGGGGCGGCGTGGCTGGCTGCTGCAAACGCGGCGCCGACCGATTCACGAGCGGCGACGGCGACGTGGTGTGGCAGCGCGGCGACGCTGGTGCCGGCGAGGTGGTGGGCGTAGATGGAGGTGAAGATGCTGCCGAGAACGGCCACGCCGAGGGTGCCGCCGGTTTCGCGGGTGGCGTCGTTCACGGCAGATCCGACGCCGGCCTTGGCGGCGGGCAGTACGGACAGGATGGATTCGGTGGCCGGTGTGGTGGCCAGGCCGAGCCCGGTGCCGATGAGGACCATCTGGACGAGGATGACGCTGTAGGGCCGGTAGGTGGATGACACCGCGATCCAAGCGAAAGCGGTGCCGAGCAGGAGCAGTCCGGTGGCGACGAGGGCGCGGGTCCCGACCCTATCGGCCAACCGGGCGCCGAGGATCGATCCCACCGCGATGGTGGTGGCGACGGGCAGGATGCGCACGCCGGTGGACAGGGTGCCGTAGCCGCGGATGAACTGGAAGTACTGAGTGATCAGGAAGATGAATCCGAACAGCGCAAAGAATGCGAGGGTTACCGAGCCACTCGCCGCGGAGAAGGCCGGGGTGCGGAACAGGCTGACGTCGAGCATCGGGTGAGCCTGGTGGCGTTCGATCGCGACGAACGCAACGGTGATGACCGCGGTCGCGGTGAAGCCGGCGAGTGACCAGGGTGAGGTCCAGCCGCGGGTGGGCGCTTCGATGATGGTGTAGACCAGCAGGCCGATGGCCGCCGATGAGGTGAGCAGGCCGGGCACGTCGATGCGCGCCTGGGCGGGATCACTGGACTCCGGCACCACTAGATAAGTCAGCACGGCGGCGAGGACGGCGACCGGGACGAGGGCGAGGAACACGCTGCCCCACCAGAAGTGGGCCAGCAGCAGCCCACCGGTGACCGGGCCGACCGCGACGCCCAGACCGGTGACCGCGCCCCACACGCCGATGGCCTTGGCCCGCTCGGCACGGTCGGGGTAGACGTTCGTGATGATCGACAGTGTGGTCGGGAAGATCAGCGCGGCGAAGCCGCCCATGACCAGCCGCACGACCACCAGCGCTCCGGCGCCGGTGGCAAACGCGCCGATGCCGCTGGCAACTGCGAACCCGATCAACCCGGTCAGCAGCGCCGGGCGTCGCCCGAACCGGTCGCTGATCGAACCGGCGACGAGAACCAGCGCGGCGAAGGCCAGGTTGTAACCGTCCACGATCCACTGCAGGTTCCGGGTCGTTGCGGCGAGCTGACGGGCTAGGTCGGGAAGGGCGACGTTGACGATGGTGGTGTCCAGGTTGATCGCGAATACCGCCAGGCAGACGGTCAGCAGGACCGCCAGCCGGCGGCGCGAGCTCAAAGATGACATCGGAACCGCTCTCCTTCAATCGATGTTGACAGCGACAACATTGACGAGCAAGCTTGCATTCCCGCCCCGTCACTGCCGGATCTCCAGCGAGCAGCACTTGGCGCCGCCGCCGGCCTTGACGAGCTCGGACAGGTCGACCGCGATGGGCCGGTAGCCGCGGTCGCCCAGCTGCTGCGCCAGGTGCTTTGCCTGTGCTGAAAGGACGATGTTGATGCCGTCGGTGACGGCGTTAAGGCCGAGCACGGCGGCGTCGTGTTCGGTCGCCAGGACAGCGTCCGGGAACAGTCGGCGCAGGACCGCGCGGCT
>DATFRC010000015.1:0-26299 GCA_035263725.1 Jatrophihabitantaceae bacterium
GTGTGAATCTGGCGGGACCACCCGCTAAGCCTAAATATTCCCTGGTGACCGATAGCGGATAGTACCGTGAGGGAATGGTGAAAAGTACCGCGGGAGCGGAGTGAAATAGTACCTGAAACCGTGTGCCTACAAGCCGTGGGAGCCTTGAGGGGTGACTGCGTGCCTTTTGAAGAATGAGCCTGCGAGTTTGCGGTGTGTGGCGAGGTTAACCCGTGTGGGGTAGCCGTAGCGAAAGCGAGTCCGAACAGGGCGCCATAGTCGCATGCCCAAGACCCGAAGCGGAGTGATCTAGCCATGGGCAGGTTGAAGCGCGGGTAAGACCGTGTGGAGGACCGAACCCACCAGGGTTGAAAACCTGGGGGATGACCTGTGGTTAGGGGTGAAAGGCCAATCAAACTCCGTGATAGCTGGTTCTCCCCGAAATGCATTTAGGTGCAGCGTCGTGTGTTTCTTGCCGGAGGTAGAGCACTGGATAGGCGATGGGCCCTACCGGGTTACTGACCTTAGCCAAACTCCGAATGCCGGTAAGTGAGAGCGCGGCAGTGAGACTGTGGGGGATAAGCTCCATGGTCGAGAGGGAAACAGCCCAGAACACCGACTAAGGTCCCTAAGCGTGTGCTAAGTGGGAAAGGATGTGGAGTCGCAGAGACAACCAGGAGGTTGGCTTAGAAGCAGCCACCCTTGAAAGAGTGCGTAATAGCTCACTGGTCAAGTGATTCCGCGCCGACAATGTAGCGGGGCTCAAGCGTACCGCCGAAGTCGTGTCATTGCGATATGTACCCCCAACGGGGATCGTGATGGGTAGGGGAGCGTCGTCTGCCGGGTGAAGCAGCACCGGAAGGTAGTTGTGGACGGTTGACGAGTGAGAATGCAGGCATGAGTAGCGATACACACGTGAGAAACGTGTGCGCCGATTGACTAAGGGTTCCTGGGTCAAGCTGATCTGCCCAGGGTAAGTCGGGACCTAAGGCGAGGCCGACAGGCGTAGTCGATGGATAACCGGTTGATATTCCGGTACCCGCTGTGGAGCGTCAAACATCGAGGATCGTGATGCTAAGGCCGTGAAGCCGCCCTGATCTCTTCGGAGTTGAGGGGAGTGGTGGAGCCGCTGAACCAAGCGGTTAGTAGGTGAGTGATGGGGTGACGCAGGAAGGTAGTCCAGCCCGGGCGGTGGTTGTCCCGGGGTAAGGGTGTAGGACGCAGGGTAGGCAAATCCGCCCTGCACACAGTCTGAGACCTGATGCCGAGCCGATTGTGGTGAAGTGGATGATCCTATGCTGTCGAGAAAAGCCTCTAGCGAGTTTTATGGCGGCCCGTACCCTAAACCGACTCAGGTGGTCAGGTAGAGAATACCGAGGCGTTCGGGTGAACTATGGTTAAGGAACTCGGCAAAATGCCCCCGTAACTTCGGGAGAAGGGGGGCCGCTGCTGGTGAGGGCACGTGCTGCCTGAGCTGGTGGTGGCCGCAGAGACCAGCGAGAAGCGACTGTTTACTAAAAACACAGGTCCGTGCGAAGCCGTAAGGCGATGTATACGGACTGACGCCTGCCCGGTGCTGGAACGTTAAGGGGACCGGTTAGCTCCATTTCGGTGGGGCGAAGCTGAGAACTTAAGCGCCAGTAAACGGCGGTGGTAACTATAACCATCCTAAGGTAGCGAAATTCCTTGTCGGGTAAGTTCCGACCTGCACGAATGGCGTAACGACTTCTCGACTGTCTCAACCACAGGCCCGGTGAAATTGCATTACGAGTAAAGATGCTCGTTTCGCGCAGCAGGACGGAAAGACCCCGGGACCTTTACTACAGTTTGATATTGGTGTTCGGTTCGGCTTGTGTAGGATAGCTGGGAGACTTTGAAGCAGGCACGCCAGTGTTTGTGGAGTCGTCGTTGAAATACCAGTCTGGTCGTGCTGGATGTCTAACCTGGGTCCGTGATCCGGATCAGGGACAGTGTCTGATGGGTAGTTTAACTGGGGCGGTTGCCTCCTAAAGAGTAACGGAGGCGCCCAAAGGTTCCCTCAGCCTGGTTGGCAATCAGGTGTTGAGTGTAAGTGCACAAGGGAGCTTGACTGTGAGACCGACGGGTCGAGCAGGGACGAAAGTCGGGACTAGTGATCCGGCGGTGGCTTGTGGAAGCGCCGTCGCTCAACGGATAAAAGGTACCCCGGGGATAACAGGCTGATCTTCCCCAAGAGTCCATATCGACGGGATGGTTTGGCACCTCGATGTCGGCTCGTCGCATCCTGGGGCTGGAGTCGGTCCCAAGGGTTGGGCTGTTCGCCCATTAAAGCGGCACGCGAGCTGGGTTTAGAACGTCGTGAGACAGTTCGGTCCCTATCCGCCGCGCGCGCAGGAGATTTGAGAAGAGCTGTCCTTAGTACGAGAGGACCGGGACGGACGAACCTCTGGTGTGCCAGTTGTTCCGCCAGGAGCACTGCTGGTTGGCTACGTTCGGAAGGGATAACCGCTGAAAGCATCTAAGCGGGAAGCTCGCTTCAAGATGAGATCTCCCATCCTTCGTGGAGTAAGGCCCCCGGCTAGACCACCGGGTTGATAGGCTGGAAGTGGAAGTGCGGACTAAAGACGCATGGAGCTGACCGGTACTAATAGGCCGAGGACTTGCCACAAAACTTCGCTGGCCCTTCGGGCTGGCTGCTACGCGTCCACTGTGCGGTTCCTGAGGTACGGTCCCCGCCTGCTGTGCTACTGAAGTGCAGCCGAGCGGTGCGGACCGAATATCTCAATAGCGTCTCGGCGACCATAGCGAGAGGGAAACGCCCGGTCCCATCCCGAACCCGGAAGCTAAGCCTCTCAGCGCCGATGGTACTGCGCGGGCCACTGCGTGGGAGAGTAGGACGTCGCCGGACACAACTTGGAAGCGAGGGCCGCCGGCCATGACCGGTCGGCCCTCGCTCACTTGGTTCGTAGGGAATTCGATTTCGATGAGGAACAACGCGGGTGGGCGGTCCGGTCGTGGACAATCCCCCCGGCGTGGCGGAGAACGCCCGGATCGTGAACGGCGTGCGAGCCGTGAAGGCGCTGGGGAGCAGCGTCGGGCGCGCGGCGATACCAGTCGTGGGGGCGCTGCGTCCCGTGGCGGCAAGGGAACCCGATCCGAACGCACCGGTCATCCGACTTCCCGCCCCCGCGGGGGGACGACCCGGCGCGATGCGGCGGAAGGCACCGCAGCGGCGCAACTGAACGCGGACGACGCTGACCCTGGACGGCTCGATCCCGCGACGCGGGCCGACCTTCGGACATTGAGCAAGCCGAACGCCGAGGCTGTGGCACGACATCTGGTTGCTGCTGGAGATCTGTTGGACACGAACCCGGAGCGTGCCCTCGCCCACGCGCGCGCGGCGCGAGGACGTGCCGCGCGCGTGGCGGTGGTGCGCGAAGCGGTCGGTATTGCCGCATACCGGGCAGGGGAATGGGCCGAGGCCCTGAGTGAGCTGCGCGCGGCGCGGCGCATGTCCGGCGATCCGCGCGGACTGCCTGTCATGGCTGACTGCGAACGCGCGTTGGGCCGCCCGCAGCAGGCCATTCGGCTGCTACGTGATCGCGACGTCGGCAAGCTCGATGCGGAGACGTACGCCGAGCTGCTCATCGTCGTCGCCGGCGCCAGGCGCGACCTGGGCCAGCTAGACGCCGCTCTCGCCGTGCTCGCCAAGGGTGGGCTGGATCGTGATCGGCCCGGGCCGGCGTCGATCCGGCTGTGGTACGCGTACGCGGACGCCTTGGTGGCCGCGGGCCGACGACAGGAAGCCGCACAGTGGTTTGCCGCCGCGGCGGCGCTCGACGTGGCCGGCGAGACCGACGCGGCCGAGCGCGCGGCTGATCTGGCCTAGGCACCGCGACTACGCGAAAGCGCCACCGGCGGTGGGCGCTGCATTGTCAACGCCCGTCTGACGGAAAGCCCATGCCTCGCCCACAACCCGCATGCTCGTCCACAGGTTGCGGATTCGTGTCCCACCGTCGCTCGTCGCCCACGAACATGTGTTCATGACCCATCAGCCCTTGGACTCGGCCGACAACTATGTACTACTGCGCGGTTCGCTTGCTGCCGAGCCACATCTGCGCACTCTGCCAAGCGGCGACGAGCTGTGTTCGTTCCGGTTGACGGTGCCACGCCCTGCCGAGACATCTGGCCGCGCACGATCGGACAGCATCGACTGTGCCAGCACTCATGCCGCCGTTCGCAGAGCCGTGGCGCGATGTTCGCCCGGCCAGCGATTAGAGGTTGCGGGCAGCCTGCGCCGACGATTCTGGCGCAGCGTTGCCGGAACGCCGGCCAGCCGCTACGAGGTGGAGGTCAGCGATGTCCGCAAGCTGCGTGCGGACCGTCCGGCCGGCGATCAGACGGCACGCTCCGTCCGGAGTAAGCGAAGTGAGGGCGAGTGACATGACTCGCGGCCGCGTCGGCGCAGATCTGCGTTCCTCAGCCGCGATTGCGGGAGCCGCTACATCTGGTCGACGAACCTGCGCATCACCAAACCCGAGGCGGGCTTCGGCGTGAACAGCGTCGACTTGCGGGGCATGCGCCCGCCGGCCGCGGCGATGGCGGCGACCGCGGCGGGTGGCGTCGGGCGGAGCAAGACGGCGGTGCCTCCGGTCCGGTGTGCCTCGGCCAGCGCTTCGTCGACGCTGTGCGCGAACCCGACCGCCTCGACGGTGTCGTCGAGGTGCCAGACCTGCATGACGAGGACGCGGTGCAGCACGGTGACATCGAGCTCTGCCAGCGCGCGCGGCTCGCCGGGCATCCGTGCCGCCTCGGCCAGGCGGCCACTCAGATCGCTGAGCAGGTAGGTGTCGGCGCCGTCGGCGAGCACGGCGGCAAAGCCGGGCGTGCGGGCGAGCTCGTCCAGTGCCTGCGTCGTGCTGGCCATCTGCCGCACCGTGCATGCCTCGCGGGCCTGCTCGACCGCGGCCGACAGCGGCAGGCCGATCAGCACCCGATGGATCGCCTCCACCTGGGGGCCATAGGTGAATGAGTCGACGAGCAGGGCGAGGCCGCGGTCCCACGGTCCGGGCCCGCGCTCCTGACGCAGGTCGTGCTGCAGCCGAAGGTAGGTCGCGTAGCGGTGGTGGCCGTCGGCTATGAGGGCGTGCCGTGTCGAGAGGTCAGCCGCGATCGCAGCGTGCTGCTCCGGATCGGTGAGCCGCCACAGACGGTGCCGCACGCCGTCTGGAGTTGTGCCCGCCGCGACCGGCTGCTCGTCGTCGGCGTCGCGAACCAGCTGTGATGTCGCCGTGGCACTGTCGTACACCAGGTAGATCGCCTCGACATCGGCTTGCGTCGCAGTCATTAGCGCGAGCCGGTCGGCCAACGGGCCGGGCATGGTGTTCTCGTGCGGCAAGATCACGCCTTCGGACGGTTCGCGTAGCTCGACGGCGCCGAGCAGGCCACGGGTTGGCGCGCCGTCCGCGGGGTGCATCTCGTAGATGTACAGCGCTGGATCGGGGTCGACTGCGAACAGCCCGGAGCGAACCGCGTGGGCGAGACGGCGCGCGGCCACGGCGTATGCGTCCGCGCCGCCATCAGGGCGCGGCAGGATGATGCCGACGGCATTGTCGGGGTCCAGCTTGAGTAGTTGCGCCCGCTCTTCGTCGTCGATGACGTCGTACGGCGGGCACAGCAGCTTGCCGAGCCGGTCGGCATCGACGCTGGGCCGAAGCGCACGAAACGGGGTCAGCGAGAGGCCGGAGGACACAGAGGAACCGACAGTGCTCACGACACGCGATGGTACGGGCGCGACGGCGCCGCGCCGACGGGGCAGGGCAGCACGCCAGCGGGCTGGGCAGCACGCCGAGCGGGGCGGGGTAGCACGCCGAGCGGGGCGGGGCAGCACCCCCTTGTAGCGTCAGAAGAACCCAGAGCGACAAGGAGGATCATGCCGGACGCCGGATTGCTGGGGAGTCCGCAAGCACTGGCGACGCGCTACGACGTCGCGCTGCTCGACCTCGACGGTGTCGTCTATGTGGGCGCCAGCGAGGTCGACGGCGCGGCTGCGGCGCTGGCGTCCGCCCGTGAGCTCGGGATGCGACTCGCGTTCGTTACGAACAACGCGGCGCGTCCGCCGTCGGCCGTGGCGGCGCATCTGTCAGAGCTTGGTGTGCCGGCTGTCCCCGGTGAAGTCATCACCTCGGCACAGGCAGCCGCTCACTATCTCGCCGAACGGCTGCCGGCCGGCTCGAGGGTCCTGGTCGTCGGCACGACGGGGCTGGTCGAAGCGCTTAGCGAACGCGGCCTGGTGGCTGTGTCTGGGGCAGACGATCAGCCATCCGCCATCGTTCAGGGGTATTCGCCCGACACGAACTGGCGGATGCTCGCCGAAGGCGCCGTCGCGATCCGGCGGGGCCTGCCGTGGGTAGCGACGAACCTCGACGCCACCGTGCCGTCATCCCGTGGCCCGCTGCCGGGCAACGGCTCATTGGTAGCGGCGCTACGGCACGCTACGGGCGCCACGCCCGTCTCGACCGGCAAGCCGGACCCGTCGATGCACCGCGAAACGGTCGAGCGTTCCGGAGCCCGGCGCCCGCTGGTCGTCGGCGACCGGCTGGACACCGATATCGAGGGTGCGAATGCCGTTGGCTGCGCCAGCATGCTCGTTTTGACTGGCGTGACCTCGGCGGCTGACCTGTTAGCGGCACCCGAGAGGCAGCGTCCGAGCTATATAGCCCAGGGCCTCCGTGGCCTCCTCGAAGGACACCCGGCACCCGAGGCAGCGGAAGGCACTATCACGTGCGGCGCCTGGTCGGTGGCACCTGGGGACGAGCTGCGGTTGGCGACGCTACCCGGGCAGACGCCACGCGGTCCGCTCGACGCGCTGCGCAGCCTGTGCGTTGCGGCTTGGCGCACGGGTGTGACGCGGTGTGCCGCGGACGACGAGCACGCAGAGGCGGCCCTGACCGAGCTGGGCCTCAGAAAATCGAGCGCAGCTTGAGCAGGTCGAACACGTTGGCGTCGACCCGTAGCCGGCCGGTCGCCCAGGCGTGGGCGAAGTTCAGCTCGCCCGACGTGAGCTTGATCAGATCGTCGCTGGTCATGCTCAGCTTGATCTGCGCGTCAGCCTTGGGAACCTGACGGACATCGAGCAGTTCACCGCCGCGGAGCTGCCCGCCGAAGATCACGCCGAGGTCGCGCAACGTACAGCTGAGTGAACGGTCGAGAACGACCTGGCTGCGGTTGTTCGCGTCCATCGCGGCAAGCTTGGCCGCGAGTTCGTGGAGCGCCTTCTCGCACTCCTCGACTGTGGCCATGGCACGTTCTCCCGGGAGCTGTCCGACGCAATGCCGAGACGGTACCCGACCCAGCGGCGGTACGGTCGTAACGTTCGTAGCAGCGCCAAGGGGACGAGGAGGTGTTCAGGTGCCGAACGAGGCGGACGAGGCGACGCCGGTCGAGGCAAGCCCGGTCGAGGCAAGCCCGGTTGGGGCAGTGCCGGTTGGGGCAGTGCCGGTTGGGGCAGTGCCGGTCGAGCAGCGCGTTCGTGAGCAGGTGGCCACGCTCGATGGCATCGCGGACATGCCGCTTGCCGAACACGCCCAGCGCTATGACGAAGTGCACGCCGCACTCCAGGCCGCGCTCGTCGAGATCGACGGCGAGAGCGGCTGAGCGTGGCGCGGCGGCGCCTGGACAGCGAGCTGGTCCGGCGCGGCATGGCGCGCTCGCGGGAGCAGGCCGCGCTGTTGATCGCGTCCGGGCGCATCGAGGTGCGGGGCATCAGGGCAAGTAAGCCGGCGACCGGCGTCGACGCTGACACGCCGTTGCGGCTGACGGGCGATGATGTGGAGTACGCGTCGCGGGGCGGGCACAAGCTCGCCGGTGCCTTGGACGCCCTGCCCGGTCTCACCGTTGCCGGCCGACGCTGTCTCGATGCCGGTGCGTCGACCGGCGGGTTCACCGATGTGTTGCTCCGCCGCGGCGCCGCCGGCGTTGTCGCAGTCGATGTGGGGTACGGGCAGTTGGCGTGGTCACTGCGCACCGACTCGCGCGTGATGGTGGTCGAGCGCACCAATGTCCGGGCGCTGACGCCGGAGCAGATCGGCGGACCGGTCGAGCTCACCGTGGCGGACCTGTCGTTCATATCGTTGCGGCTGGTGCTGCCGGCGCTCACCGCGTGCACCCGGGACGACGGTGACCTGCTGCCGATGGTCAAACCGCAGTTCGAGGTGGGACGCGAGCGGTTGGGTAGCGGCGGCGTGGTGCGCGATCCGGGGCTACGTGCCGACGCCGTGATCGGCGTGGCGAGGGAGGCGGCGCGCAGCGGATGGGGTGTGGCAGGTGTGACGCCGAGCCCGCTGCCCGGACCGTCGGGCAACGTGGAGTTCTTCTTGTGGCTGCGCCGGGACGCGGTGCGCGATGATCGGTCGGTGGACGAGTCACACATCGCGGCTGTAGTGGAGCAGGCGGGGCGGAGGGCCGAGGATTGAGGGCAGCGCTGATCGTCGCTCACACGACCCGTTACGAGATCACCTGTATGGCTGCTGACGCCGCGACGCAACTGCGTGCCGCGGGGTTCGAGGTACGCATGCTTGCCGGCGAGGCGGCCGAATGCGGGTGCGATACGGCCGCCACGGTGGTACCGGACCAGGGCGCCGCTGACGGGGCAGAGATCGTGCTCGTGTTCGGCGGTGACGGCACGTTCCTGCGTGCCGCCGAGTTCGCCCGTCCGGCGGGAGTGCCGATGCTCGGGGTGAACTTCGGCCACGTCGGCTTCCTCGCCGAGGCCGACCCGGAGGCGTTGCCGGCAACCGTCAAGGCGGTGGTCGACGGTCGCTACGAGGTCGAAGAGCGCACCACCCTCGACGTGGAGGTGTCGGCACAGCATGGCACTGTCCTCGCGAGCTCGTGGGCGCTGAACGAGGCGTCGGTCGAAAAGAGCACCCGGGAACGGATCCTGGAGCTCGCCGTCGCGGTCGACGGCCGCCCGTTGCTGCGGTTCGGTTGCGACGGCCTGCTCTGCTCGACGCCGACCGGCTCGACGGCCTATGCCTATTCGGCAGGCGGGCCGATCGTGTGGCCGAACGTCGACGCGCTGCTCGTGGTTCCGAACGCCGCGCACGCGCTGTTCGCCCGCCCGATCGTGGTGTCGCCCCAGTCGGTGATAGACGTCCAGTTGCTCGGCGACGACCATCCCGGCGTGCTCGCCTGTGACGGGCGCCGCTCCGTCGACATCCCGCCGCGTGGCCGGGTACGGGTGCGACGCGGCGCGCAGCCGGTGCGAATCGCCCGCATCCACGACTGGAGCTTCGGCGAGCGGCTCGTCACCAAGTTCCAGTTGCCGGTACGCAGTTTCCGTGACGGAGACGGGGCAGACCCCCGCCGAAACGACTAGCCTCCAACGCGTGCTGGAAGAGCTGCACATTCGCGGCCTCGGGGTCATCCGGGACGCCACGTTGCCGCTCGGAGCAGGGCTCACCGTCGTCACCGGCGAGACAGGTGCCGGCAAAACCATGGTGGTGACCGGGCTGTTGCTGCTCTTCGGTGGCCGGGCGGACTCGGCGCAGGTGCGCTCCGGTGCCGACTCGGCCAGCGTCGACGGCCGGGTGCGGGTGCCGTCGACGTCGGACGTCGCCGAGCGGGCCACCGACGCGGGCGGTGAATTCGACGAGGACGGCGCCTTGGTACTGCGCCGGTCGGTCGGCGCGAACGGACGCTCCCGTGCACACGTCGGCGGGGCGGGCGTACCGATAGGAGTGCTCGCCGCACTGGCCGAGCGGCTGGTGGCCGTCCACGGGCAGTCCGACCAGCAGCGGCTAACCCGTGCGGCCGAGCAGCGCGCGGCCCTTGATCGTTACGCGGGCATCGAGCTTTCCGAATACGCCGCGGCATTTACGAAGTGGCGCGAGCTCGCCGCACGCCTGGCCGACCGGACATCCCGCGCTCGGGAACTGCAGCGCGAGGCAGATCTGCTCGCGTACGGGATCGGCGAGATCGAGGCGGCGGATCCGCAGCCCGGCGAGGACGCTGAGCTGGCCGCACTCGCCAGCCGGCTGGCGCACGCCGACGCGCTGCGGCTCGCGGCGCGCACCGCGCACGACGCGCTGCTCGGCGATCCGGACGACCCGGCAAGCGATGCTGCGGACGTAAGCAGCCTGCTCGGCCTCGCGGGCCGGGCGCTTTTGCAGCAAGCAGGTGACGACGCCGAGCTGGACGCGCTGGCCGCACGGCTTGCCGACGTGGACGCCCTCGTTACCGACCTAGGCGCCGAGCTCGCCGGCTACGGCGAGCGGCTGGACGCAGACCCGCAGCGTCTGGCTCAAGTGGAGGACCGACGCGCCGTACTGGCCGGGCTCACGCGCAAGTACGGCGACGACATCGACGCCGTGCTGGAGTGGGCAGACGGAGCCCGCAAACAGCTTGCCGAGCTGGACGTCTCGGACGAGGCACTAGCCGTGCTCACCGCCGAGCGCGACGCCGCCGCGCTGCGGGTCACCGAGCTGGCAGTGGACATCTCGGCACGCCGCACCGAGGCGGCGGCGCGACTCGCCACGGCCATCACCGCCGAACTCGCCGGCCTGGCCATGCCTGCCGCAGAGGTCACGATCGAGGTGCGTCGCCGACCCCTGGTCGCCGGTGCCCCAGTGGTGAGAATCGGCGGCGTCGAGGCGAGTGCCGCGGCTGACGGCGCGGACGAGGTGGAGCTGTTGTTGCGCCCGCACCCGGACGCGCCGGCGTTGCCGGTGCAGCGCGGCGCGTCCGGCGGTGAGCTCTCCCGGGTGATGCTGGCGATCGAGGTGTGCCTGGCGGGAACCGACCCCGTTCCGACCATGGTGTTCGACGAGGTGGACGCCGGCGTCGGCGGGCGGGCAGCGGTGGAGGTCGGCCGGCGACTGGCTCGATTGGCGCACGATCACCAGGTGATCGTCGTCACGCATCTGGCGCAGGTCGCCGCCTACGCGGACCAGCACGTGGTCGTCGA
Source organism: Jatrophihabitantaceae bacterium (assembly GCA_035263725.1). Lineage (GTDB taxonomy): Bacteria > Actinomycetota > Actinomycetes > Mycobacteriales > Jatrophihabitantaceae > DASXRA01. Next base: position 10,925 of record DATFRC010000015.1, read on the forward strand.
CAAGGCGGCCGCCGAAGGCGTCACCCGCAGCGACGTCCGACTGGTCGCGGGCGAGGAACGCATCGCCGAGCTGGCCCGCATGCTGGCCGGCAGTGAGTCGGACACCGCCCGCGAGCACGCCGCCGAGCTGATCGCCGCCGTCGAGACGGAGTCCCGCTGAACCTGCGTGGCGGATGGACGGCCTCACCGTCGACGGTGGCACGATAGGGAGCCATGAAGCTCGCGACCATGCGCCGCCCGCGCGGTGGCGCCCCCGGTGTGAGCGGTGTTGCACGGCTGGATCGGCGCACGCAGCGGTTGGTCAGCCGGCTCAATCCTGGGGACATCGCGATCATCGACCACGTCGACCTCGACCGTGTCGCGGCCGAAGCACTCGTAGCGGCCAAGGTCGGTGGAGTGGTCAATGCCGCGCCCAGCATCTCCGGCCGGTTCCCCAACCTCGGGCCGGATCTGCTGGTAGCCAGCGGGATTCCGCTGCTCGACAACGTCGGCAACCAGGTGTTCGCGACGGTGAAGGAAGGCACCCGGGTCCGCCTCGACGGCGACACGCTCTACGTGGGTGACCAGGCGGTGGCCACCGGTAGCGAGCAGGACAGCGATTCGATCGCTTTGCAGATGTCCGAAGCAAAGACGGGGCTCGCGACCCAACTCGAGGCGTTCGCCATGAACACCATGGAGTACGTGAAGCGCGAGCGCGCCTTGCTTCTCGACGGCGTGGGCGTGCCCGACGTGCGTACCAAGTTCGAGGGACGCCACGTGGTAGTCGTCGTGCGTGGGTACGGCTACAAAGAGGATCTCACCGCGCTGCGCCACTACATCCGCGAGTACAAGCCGGTGCTGGTCGGTGTCGACGGCGGCGCCGACGCGCTGCACGAGCTGGGCTACAAGCCACACATGATCGTCGGCGACATGGACTCCGTCGGCGACGAGGTGCTGAACTGCGGCGCCGAGGTGGTCGTACACGCCTACCCGGACGGGCGGGCTCCCGGTCTCACACGTGTCCAAGACCTGGGCATCGACGCGGTCACCTTTCCTGCTCTCGGGACCAGCGAGGACATCGCGATGCTGCTGGCAGACGAGAAAGGCGCATCGCTCATCGTCGCGGTCGGGACGCACGCAACGCTCGTCGAATTCCTCGACAAGGGCCGCGGCGGCATGGCCTCCACGTTCCTCACCCGGCTGCGCCTGGGCGGCAAGCTCGTCGATGCCAAGGGCGTCACCCGCCTCTATCGCAGCCGCATCTCCGCGGCGGCGCTGTTGATACTCGTGCTCGCGGCGTTCGCAGCAATCGGCGCCGCGCTGGTGGTCTCAGACGCGGGCCGCACCTACCTTGATCTGTTCGCCGACAAGTGGGATAAGTTCCTCGATTGGGTGCAAGGTCTGTTCTCGTGATCTCCTTCCGATATCACCTCGTCTCCATCATCGCCGTCTTTCTGGCGCTTGCCCTAGGCATCGTCGTCGGCACCACAGCTCTGAACGGACCCATCACGAAGGACCTCCGGCATCAGGTCGATGCGCTGAAGAGCGACCGCAACTCCCTCTCCGACCAGGTCAAGCAGCTGCAGAGCCAGGTCGGCAACGGCGAGAAGTTCGGTGCCATGTACGGGGCGCAGATCGTGCACGGCACGCTGCACGAGACCAACGTCTTGATCATCGGGATGCCCGGCGCGTCCAGCCAAGTGAAGGACGGACTCGCTACCGAGATCGCCGCGGCCGGCGGCAAGGTCACCGGACGGCTCCAGCTCACCGGCGACTACGTCGACCCCAAGCAGGCCGACGCCATGACCAGGTTCGCCACGGGCGGCGTCCAGCCGGTCGGGCTCACGTACCCGAACACCGACCAGGCCGGCGTGATTGGCGGCGCGCTGCTGGCGTACGTCCTGCTGGGCAAGGGCCAGACGACCGACCTGACCCAGGTGATCGCCGGCTTCGCGCAGATGCACATGGTCAAGCTGGAGGGCGGCGACAGCATCACCCCGACGACCAACGTCGTGGTGGTCGCGAGCGGAACGCTCCCCGCCGACGATGCTCGTGCGCAGACCGAGCTCGCGCTGGTGTCGCAGTTGCAGGAGCAGGGCGCGCACGCGGTGGTCGCCGGGGACACGGCGTCGGCCAAGGAGAGCGGCGTGGTCGCCATGGTGCGCGGCGACAGCTCGGATCGCTCCGCCGTCGCCACGGTCGACGACTCAGACACCGCACTGGGCCAGGTCTCGACCGTCCTCGCCCTGGCGGAGGTCGGTAAGCCACAGCCGAACACCGTCGTCGGGCATTACGGCACGGCAAGTAGCGCGAAGGCACTCTTTCCGGATCCACCGAAGTAGCCGCGACCGGCGCGTCGCCGGGACCGCGCCGGTTCGAAGCGCCCGCCGTGTTACCGTGGACTTCCGTGGATCGGACGCTGGCGCCTGTCGCGGCGCCCACTAAACACCTGTTCGTCACCGGCGGTGTCGCCTCCTCTCTCGGCAAGGGCTTGACGGCCAGCAGCCTCGGCAACCTGCTCAAGGCGCGCGGCCTGCGGGTGACCATGCAGAAGCTCGACCCCTACCTGAACGTCGATCCCGGGACGATGAACCCGTTCCAGCACGGCGAGGTGTTCGTCACCGAGGACGGTGCCGAGACCGATCTGGACATCGGCCACTACGAGCGGTTCCTCGACACCGACTTGGACGGCTCGGCGAACGTCACGACCGGGCAGGTGTATTCGACGGTGATCGCCAAGGAGCGCCGCGGCGAATACCTCGGCGACACCGTCCAGGTCATCCCGCACATCACCAACGAGATCAAGGGCCGCATCCGCGCGATGAGCGCTCCGGGCAGCGACGGGTTGCCGCCGCACATCGTCATCACCGAGATCGGCGGCACCGTCGGCGACATCGAGTCGCTCCCGTTCCTCGAAGCCGCCCGCCAGGTACGCCACGACGTCGGCCGGGAGAACTGCTTCTTCCTGCACGTCTCCCTCGTGCCGTACCTCGCTCCCTCCGGTGAGCTGAAGACGAAGCCCACCCAGCACTCGGTCGCCGCGCTGCGGAGCATCGGCATCACGCCCGACGCGATCGTGTGCCGCAGCGACCGTGAGATCCCGGACAATGTCAAACGCAAGATTTCGCTGATGTGCGACGTCGATGCCGAGGCCGTGGTCTCCGCGAGCGATGCGGCCAGCATCTACGAGATCCCCAAGGTGCTGCACAGCGAGGGCCTCGACGCGTACGTGGTGCGCCGGCTCGGCCTGCGCTTCCGGGACGTCGACTGGACGCTCTGGGGTGACCTGCTCGACCGGGTGCGCAACCCTCGGCAGGAGATCACCGTCGCCCTGGTCGGCAAGTACGTCGATCTGCCGGACGCGTACCTGTCCGTCACCGAGGCGCTGCGCGCGGCCGGTTTCGCCCGCCGGACCAAGGTCTGCATCAAGTGGGTACCCGCCGACACCTGCGAGGACGAGGCCGGCGCGGCGCATCAACTGTCCACAGTGGACGGTGTGGTGATCCCGGGCGGCTTCGGTGTGCGTGGCATCGAGGGGAAGGTCGGCGCGGCGCGTTACGCCCGCGAGCACGGCATCCCGACGCTCGGCCTGTGCCTAGGACTGCAGTGCATGGTGATCGAGACGGCGCGGCACCTCGCCGGCATCGCGGGTGCCAACTCGACCGAATTCGATCCCGATACGCCCGCACCGGTCATCGCCACGATGGCCGATCAGGTCGACATCGTGGCCGGCAACGCCGACCTCGGCGGGTCTATGCGTCTCGGTGCGTATCCGGCGGTGCTGCTGCCCGGGTCGCTGGTCGCCGACGCGTACGGCAGCCGCGAGGTGTCTGAGCGGCACCGCCACCGCTACGAAGTCAACAACGCCTACCGCGAAGAGCTGGCCGCCGCCGGACTGGTGTTCAGCGGCACGTCGCCGGACGGGCGGCTCGTCGAGTTCATCGAGCTCGACCGTTCGCAGCATCCCTACTTCGTCGCCACACAGGCGCACCCGGAGCTGAAGTCCCGGCCGACGCGGGCGCATCCGCTGTTCCGCGGGCTGATCGACGCGGCCCTGGCATACAACGCGGCCGAGCGGCTGCCCGTCGAGATCCCCGAGACGCCCGGCGCGATCATGCCGGTGGACGGCCAGCGATCATTTACCGGCTCGCCGGCGTACCAGAGCGCCGTGCGGTGAGTGTCGACCAGTACGCGGTGCTGGCCTCCACCCGGCGCTTCGAGGGCAATGTGATTTCGGTTCGCACCGACGAGGTGCGCATGAGCGACGGCACCGTCGCCACCCGCGAGATCGTCGAGCATCCCGGCGCCGTCGGCGTCGTAGCGCTCGATGACGACGATCGAATCGTCCTCATCAACCAATACCGCCATCCGGTCGGCGGTTACCTCGATGAGTTGCCTGCCGGCTTGCTCGATGTGCCCGGTGAAGCGGCGCTGGAGGCTGCGCGCCGCGAGCTGTCCGAGGAAGCGGGAATCGCCGCTTCCGACTGGCACGTCCTCGTCGACCTCTACACGTCTCCGGGCATGACCGATGAAGCCATTCGGGTGTTCCTCGCTCGCGGCCTGTCCGACGCGCTCGAGCGTTTCGCACCGCAGCACGAGGAGATCACGCTTACGGTGTCCCGCATTCCGCTCGATCAGGCGGTGCGCCGGGCGCTCTCCGGCGAGATCACGAACGCGGCCGCAGTCGCGGGCATCTGCGCAGTTGCGCTTGCGCGCGCGAACGGGTGGCGCGACCTGCGGCCAGCCGATGCACCGTGGTCGGCTCGGCCCGGGCTTTGACCGCGATGCCGTCCGCGACCGTCGCCGGTCGGCTCGCGCCCGCAGCTGTGGTGCGCAGCTATCTCGACCACCTCGCCGTCGAGCGCGGGGTGGCCGGCAACACCCTGTCGTCCTACCGACGCGACCTCGACCGGTACCGCAGCTACCTCGCCGCCCACGACGTGACCTCGCTGGCCGACGTTGACGCCGGGGCCGTCTCCGGCTTCCTCGCATATCTACGCGAAGGCGATACCGAGCATCCACCGCTGTCAGCCGCGTCGGCGGCACGCGGCCTGGTAGCCGTGCGCGGTCTGCACCGCTTCGCCCTGCGCGACGGGCTGGTCGACGTGGACGTCGCGCACGATGTGCGTCCACCCGCGCCGCCTCGTCGGCTACCGAAGGCCATCGGCGTCGACGACGTTGAGCGCCTTCTCGACGCGGCCGGCTTCGACGGCACGCCGCTCGCCATCCGCGACCGTGCGCTGCTCGAGACGCTGTACGCGACGGGTGCCCGCATATCTGAGGCCGTCGGCCTCGCGGTCGACGACATCGATCTGGCTGGAGGCAGCGTGCTGCTCTGCGGCAAGGGTGGCAAGCAGCGGCGAGTGCCGCTCGGCTCGTTCGCAGCCGCGGCACTGGATGCATACCTGATACGTGTTCGGCCGGCGCTTGCCGCCAAGGGCCGCGGCACGCCGGCGCTGTTCCTGAACGCGCGCGGGGGCCCGCTGTCTCGCCAGTCGGCCTGGACCGTGCTGCGCGAGGCCGCGGACCGGGCCGGGCTCCGCAGCGGCATCTCGCCGCACACGCTGCGCCACTCGTTTGCGACGCACCTCATGGAAGGCGGCGCCGACGTCCGGGTGGTGCAGGAGTTGCTCGGGCACTCGTCGGTCACCACCACGCAGATCTACACGCTGGTCACCGTCGACCAACTGCGCGAGGTATACGCCGCGACCCATCCGCGCGCGAAGACGTGAAGCTTCACGTTCTTCGCGCGAGCCGCCGATCTCAAGTAAGTGGTGCGCGGGATGCGCTGTTCGCGCGAGCGTTCATCGCCGGTCAGCGTTTCGGTGTCGTGGCGCAGCGCGGGTGGAGTAGCCTGCGAGCGGCGCCAAGATAAGCAGGCAGGGGGTCTAAGCGGTTCATGGCTATGTCGACAAGTCAAGGCAGCCCTGATTCTGATGCCCTGTTCACCGTCGACGCCAAGTCGGCTGACCCGGTTCTCGCCCGGCCCAGACGCAAGTTGCCCGAACCCCAGCCCGTGGAACGGCACGGGCCGGCGCGGATCGTGGCGCTGTGCAATCAGAAAGGCGGGGTCGGCAAAACGACGTCCACGATCAACCTGGGGGCGGCCCTCGCCGAGTACGGCAGGCGCGTGTTGCTGGTCGACTTCGACCCCCAGGGCGCACTGTCCGTCGGGCTCGGGGTACAGCCTCACCAACTCGACCGCACCGCGTACAACCTGCTGATGGAGCGCGATGTCGCGATCGACGACATCCTGCTCAAGACGGCCGTGCCGGGCATGGACCTGCTGCCGAGCAACATCGACCTGTCGGCGGCCGAAGTCCAACTCGTCGGCGAGGTGGCGCGCGAGCAGACGCTGTCCCGGGTCATCAGGCCGGTCGTCGACGAGTACGACTTCATCCTCATCGACTGCCAGCCGTCGCTGGGCCTGCTCACCGTGAACGCGCTGACCGCGGCGAACGAGGTGATCGTCCCGCTGGAGTGCGAGTTCTTCAGCCTGCGTGGCGTGGCGCTCTTGATCGACACGATCGACAAGGTGCGTGAGCGGCTGAACCCCGATCTGAAGCTGGCCGGCATCCTGGCAACCATGTACGACGGCCGCACCTTGCACGGTCGCGAGGTGTTCGTGCGGGTCGTGGAAGCCTTCGGCGACGAGGTGTTCGACACGGTGATCTCCCGGACGGTGCGCTTTCCCGAGACGACCGTCGCTGGCGAACCGATAACGACGTGGGCACCGACGTCCGCCGGGGCCAAGGCATATCGCAACCTCGCACGGGAGGTGCTCGCGCGATGATGCAGACGAGCCGGGTTCGGTGGTGGCTTGGCGCGGGTGCGACGCCGGCGCGCGACGATGGAAGCGCACGAAAGCGAGCAGGATCGTGACCCGGCGGACAAGTCTCCCGGGCGCATCCGAGCTGTTCCGCGCGACGTCGGCCGCGGCAGCCCAGCCCGAGGAGGTCGTGCACCATCCCGGTGTCGGGGCGGTGCCTGCGCCGGCGCAGCCGGACGCCGCCATGCCGAGCGACGAGCAGCATCCCGAGCCGGCTCCGGGTCCCCGCCCTGCTGCGGCGGCCTCCCGACCGCCCCGCGGCGGACGCCGGATCCGCGCGGTCGGCGACCGCTCGCCAAGTGGCCGGGAACGACACGAAGAGAAGATCACCGTGTACTGCTCCGCGGACGAGCTGGTCGACCTCGAGTCTGCCCGGCTGCACCTGCGTGCCGAGCACGGCCTGGCCGTCGATCGAGGGCGGATCGTGCGAGAGGCGGTGGCCGTTGTGCTCGCCGACCTCGAATCGAAGGGTGAGTCATCGATCCTGGTGCGCAGGCTGCGGGGCGCGTGAGTCTGCCCGTCGACGGCCCTCCCGGGATCGAGTCGCTGGCGGGCGAATCCGCTGGGGGCGAGTTCGCCGACGGCTTTCACGTGCGGCTGGACAACTTCGAGGGACCTTTCGACCTGCTGCTCAGCCTGATCAGCCGGCGGCAGCTCGACGTCACCGAGGTCGCGCTCTCCAAGGTGACCGACGAATTCCTCTCCTACTTGACGGCGGCGGGGGAGTGGGACCTCGGCCAGGCCACGGAGTTCCTCGTCATCGCGTCCACCCTTCTCGACTTGAAGGCGGCGCGACTGCTACCGGCCGGCGATGTCGAGGACGAGGAAGATCTGGCGCTACTCGAGGCGCGCGATCTGCTGTTTGCCCGGTTGCTGCAATACCGCGCCTACAAGCTGGCCGCGGCATACCTCGCCGACCTGGAACGAGCCCAGTCACGCCGGCACGGCCGCAACGCCGGCCTGGAGCCTCGCTTTGCTCAGTTGCTGCCGGACATCCTGATCGGGGTGACACCGTCGCGCTTCGCGAAGCTCGCGGCGCTCGCCATGGCGCCCAGGCCGGCACCGGAGCTTCGGATCGATCACGTGCACGTGCCGCGCGTCAGCGTCCGCGAGCACATGCTGATGATCCGGGAGCGGTTGCGCCGAAACGGCGCGGCAACCTTCCGCGCGATCGTCGCCGACTGCCAGAACACCCTAGAGGTCGTGGCCCGTTTCCTCGCCCTACTGGAGCTGTATCGCGACGGCGCCGTGGCGTTCGATCAGGCGGCCGCCCTCACCGAGCTCCGCGTCCGCTGGATCGCTGCCGAGGGCGCAGAGTTCGAGGACGACACGGTGGACGAGGAGTACGGGTGACCGACGCAGGATTCGAACCGGGTACCGCCGACCGGAACGGTGCCCGGCCGAGCTCACCCCCGTCAGAGAACGACGTGCACGACGCCATAGATATCCCGGCAGGCGACAGCCGCGGCCCTACCGACGATGCGGCGGCCACCGGGCAACCGGATCCCACCCGGCCCGAACCACACCGGTCCGAGCCGGCTGGGCCGACTTCGGAGCGTGCTGACCTCAGCGAGCCGGGGGCGCTGCGCGCTGCCGTCGAGGCGCTGCTGTTTGTGTCCGACACCCCCGTCACTGCTACGGCGCTCGCCGCGGGTCTCCAGCGGCCGGTACCGGAGATCGAGACGGCGCTGACCCAGTTGGGGCAGGAGCTCGATAGCCGACGAAGCGGCATGGAGCTGCGCGCCGTCGCTGATGGCGTGCGGCTCTACACCCGCCCTGACCTCGCCGGCTGGATCGAGTCGTTCCTGATAGACGGCCAGCGGGTTCGATTGACGCAGGCGGCCCTCGAGACGCTGGCCGTCGTCGCCTATCGCCAGCCGGTGACGCGGGCCCGGATCTCGGCCATTCGAGGTGTGAACGTCGACGGTGTTGTTCGGACGCTGATCGCGCGTGGCTTGATCACGGAAGTCGGCGCGGACCCGGATACCGGCGGCGGCCTGTTCCGAACGACCGAACTGTTCCTAGAGAAGATGGGATTGCGGACGCTCGACGAGCTTCCGTCTCTTGCTCCACTACTACCTGATCTGGCTAGCCTAGAAGGCGACGAACTGTCAGGTTGACGGTGAGACATGTCGCCTGAAGGCGTACGACTCCAGAAGGTTCTTGCGGCAGCAGGCCTCGGCTCCCGCCGCGCGTGCGAAGAGCTGATCACGGCGGGCCGGGTAGAAGTCGACGGCGTTCGGGTGACCGAGCTCGGCGTACGCGTCGATCCGGCGACCGCGGTGATCCGAGTGGACGGCGCGCGCATCGCGGTCCGGGACGAGTTCGTGTATCTGGCGCTGAACAAACCACGCGGGGTCCTCAGCGCCATGTCCGACTCGCGCGGCCGGCGCACCGTTGGCGATCTGATCGCAGATCGCCCGCAGCGCCTGTTTCACGTCGGTCGGCTCGACGCTGACAGTGAAGGGCTGCTGCTGCTGACCAACGATGGTGAGCTCGCTCATCGGTTGATGCATCCCGGGTTCGAGGTGGTGAAGGTCTACCTCGCGACCGTGCAGGGACGGGTCGGCCGGCAGGTCGGGCCGCGGATACGCGCCGGCGTCGACCTTGAAGACGGACCAGTGCGAGCCGACCGGTTTCGGGTGGTGGACAGCACGGCCGACCAGACACTCGTGGAAGTGGCGCTTCACGAGGGGCGCAAGCACATCGTGCGCCGCCTCCTGGCCGAAGTCGGGCACCCGGTGCTACGCCTGGTCCGGATTGCCGTTGGGCCCGTCCGGCTCGGCACGTTGCGCCCCGGCGTGAGCCGCGCGCTGACGACGGCGGAGGTCGGCGAGCTGTATGACCTTGTCGACAAAGCGAACAAGTGATGCAGCGATTTAGGACTGTAGCGATCTAACAGTTCATCGCTGAAGCGCTCTAGCGATGTAGCACCAAAGCACTTAGCTAGTAGATCAGTAAGTTGACGGATCGCTGAAGTTATGAAGCACTAAAGCTAGTTAAAGCTTTAGCAGTTCATCGTTTAGTCGGTTTGGGCAGGTCGGGCGCCAGACCTTAGCCATGTCGCTAAATCGGTAAGCAGTTAAGTGGTCGGTAGCAGCTGGATAGGGCCCGCATTCTGGGCTTCGAGGACCTAGGACGGTCACCGTGCAGGCCGGCTGTGGGCGTGACGATAGAAGCCCATAAGTCGATGTATCGCTGAAGGTCGGCGGCGACCAAGACGGACTTCACGGAGACGACGACACGATGAGTCATGAGCTTGATAGGTCGATAAAACACTGAAGCGTGTCGTTGCCAGAGCGCTGTAGCGGTATAGACCTAAGCTGCTTCAGGTATGTCTAGCTGTAGTGCTATGTCGTTGTAGCGGTGTGTGGGTCGTCGGAGGAGAGGGTCTCGAGTGCGCGCAGTACGGGCCGTGCGCGGCGCCATACAGGTCGACGTCGACGACCGTACGGCGATCCTCGACTGCGCTGCGACCCTGATCCAGCACGTCCTCGAACGCAATGCCATCGAGCCGGACGACCTGATCAGCATGATTTTCACGGCGACTCCCGACCTCACCGCAGAGTTTCCCGCATATGCCGCTCGGCAGCTGGGCCTGACTGACGTACCGCTGCTGTGCGCGACCGAGATCGCGGTGCCGGGCGCGATGCCACGGGTGCTGCGCGTTCTGGTCCACGCCGAGTCGGACCGGTCTCGTGAAGCGATCCGCCACGTCTACCTGGGTGGCGCTGCGGCGCTGCGCACGGATCTCCCACAGTAGGGCTCACCTTCAACCGGACAGCTAGCCGATCTGGCGCACCCTGGTTGTTGCGTGCCCTTGACCCGGAGACAGTGGTGGCGCCAGGTCGCCTGACTCGGGCGAGGCCGCGCCGACAGGGCCGCCGCGTGCGGCGTCGTGGGTCATGACACGGTAGGTTGCCGGTGATCACCAGGTCGGACCCTCAGGACAGAACGTGACACCAGACCGCGCCGGCACCAGTGCGAGTGAGCCGGCGAGCAGCCCGGCAGCCCGTTTCGAGGGCGTCGTCGCGCTGGATGGTCCCTCGGGAACGGGCAAGTCGACGGTGGCGCGGGACTTGGCGCGACGTCTTGGGGCGCGCTATCTCGACACGGGCGCGATGTATCGCGCCGCGACGCTGGCCGTCTTGGAGCGCAGCGTGCCGGTGCAGGATCAGGCTGCGGTGACGGACATCGTCCGCGGCGCGCGTATCGGCATCACGACCGATCCTGAACGCGTGGCCGTCGAATTGGACGGGCGCCGAGTCGACGCGGAGATCCGTTCCGCCGGCGTCACCGCCGCGGTCAGCGCCGTCTCGGCGATCCCCGAGGTGCGCACGATTATGGTCAGGCAGCAGCGCGCACTGATCGAGGGCCCGATCGTGGTCGAGGGACGCGACATCGGCTCGGTCGTATGCCCGGACGCGCAGGTCAAGTTCTACCTGACTGCGTCGGCGCCGGCACGCGCGGCACGGCGGGCCGCCGAGCTGGGCCCCCGGGCGGATGTCTCCGCTGTCGCGGCAGATCTGCGGCGACGCGACGAACTGGACAGCACGCGCCTGGTGAGTCCGCTGATGCGGGCACGGGATGCTGTGGTGGTGGACACGACTGATCTATCTATTGCTGAAGTGGTAGATCGTCTTGTCGACATAGCACTAGAGCGAGCCGTCGCCGACGGTTGACGTCCGGACGAGGCGCGCGCCCGGCGCCGGCGATGCTCTGGCGTCCCCGTCAAGGGCAGCTCACCGCGTCCGGCAGGATTGACGAGGTGACCGGGCCCGACGAACTGCGCAACGACGCGGCGGCGAGAGTGACACCGGTGGTAGCGGTCGTGGGGCGGCCGAACGTCGGCAAGTCGACCCTCGTCAATCGCATGCTGGGCCGTCGCGAGGCCGTCGTGCAGGACGTGCCAGGGGTAACCCGGGATCGGGTCGCCTACGACGCGATCTGGGCCGGCAGGCGGTTCACCCTGGTCGACACGGGTGGCTGGGAACCGGATGCCCAGGGACTACAGGCCACGGTGTCCGCGCAGGCGCAGCGGGCCGTCCAAACCGCCGACCTGGTGCTCTTTGTCGTAGACGGTCAGACCGGCGCTACCGAGACTGATCTCACCGTCGCCCGGACATTGAGACGGGCGAAGCGGCCGGTGTTGCTCGCGGTGACGAAAGTCGACGACGAACGTGGCGAGTCGGACGCGGCCGCCCTGTGGAGCCTGGGCCTGGGCCAGCCCTACCCCGTAAGCGGTCTGCATGGCCGAGGGAGCGGCGATCTGCTCGACGCCGTGCTCGAGCTGCTGCCCGACGTTCCCGCGGAAGTCCCAGACGTTGAAGGCCCCCGGCGGGTGGCACTGGTCGGGCGCCCGAACGTCGGCAAGTCCAGCCTGCTCAACCGGCTGACCGGCGACGATCGCTCGGTCGTCGACCCGGTGGCGGGTACCACGATCGACCCCGTGGACAGCCTGGTGGATCTAGCTGGCGAGACATGGCGGTTTGTCGACACGGCGGGCCTGCGCCGGCGCGTTCACCAAGCCGCCGGCATGGAGTACTACGCCAGCCTGCGCACGGCGAGTGCCATCGAGGCAGCCGAGGTCGCCGTCGTGTTGCTGGATGCCTCCGAGCCGATCTCCGAGCAGGATCAGCGGGTCATCGGCGCGGTGATCGACGCCGGGCGCGCCCTCGTCCTGGCCTTCAACAAGTGGGATCTGGTCGATGACGACCGGCGGGAGCGTCTCGAGCGTGAGGTCAGCCGCGAACTCGCCCGGGTCCAGTGGGCGCCGCGGATCAACGTTTCTGCGCTGACGGGCCGGGCGGTGGAGAAGCTAGCCGGTGCGCTGCGCACCAGCCTCGCATCGTGGGACCGGCGCATCCCGACGGGACGTCTGAACGCCTGGCTGACCGACGTCGTAGCGGCGACGCCTCCGCCCGGGCGAGGCGGTAGGGTGCCGCGGGTGCTCTTCGCCACCCAGGCCGACAACCGTCCGCCGCGGTTCGTCCTGTTCACCACGGGATTCCTGGAGGCCGGATACCGGCGCTTCATCGAGCGTCGGCTGCGCGAAGACTTCGACTTCACCGGCACGCCGATCGAGATTTCGGTACGCGTGCGCGAGCGTCGGCTTGCGCGCCGCTGAGCGCCGGGCAGCAGCTACGCTAGGGTTCCGCACGACCGGGACGTGGCGCAGTTTGGTAGCGCACCTGACTGGGGGTCAGGGGGTCGTGGGTTCAAATCCCGCCGTCCCGACTCGTCCTCGGGTGCCGGCTGTGCCGGCCCGATCAGCCCAAGACGGAGGTGGCGTGGCGTCGGGCGCCTCGGACAACACCGATGAGGTAGCCGCGCACCGCGTGGTCACCGTCCCGAACGCGCTGAGCGTCCTGCGCCTGCTCGGCGTGCCGCTGTTCTTGTGGCTGCTGCTCGGCCCGCACGCGGACATCGCCGCGCTGGTGGTGCTCGCGCTGTCAGGACTTTCGGACTGGGCTGACGGGGTCCTGGCCCGAAAGCTGCACCAGGAGAGCCGACTCGGGGCGCTGCTGGATCCGGCCGTTGACCGGCTCTACATCCTGGCCACCCTGATCGGCCTTACGTTGCGGCACATCATCCCGTGGTGGCTCGCCGCGGTGATCGTCGGGCGGGACGTGCTGCTGGCCCTGTCGCTGCCGATCCTGCGCCGCCACGGCTACGGCCCGCCCCCGGTGCATTATCTCGGCAAGGCGGCCACGTTTTGCCTGCTCTATGCCTTCCCGCTGCTGCTGCTCGCCGCACACCACGGCACCCTGGCGGACATAGCGCGGCCCATCGCCTGGGCGTTCACCATCTGGGGGACGGCGCTGTATCTGTGGGCCGGTGCGCTGTACCTGGTGCAGGTGGGGCAGCTCACCCGGCAGGCCCGGTGACGTGACTTCTCGACGTAGCAGTTCAGCGACAGAGCAACTTATCGACTTAGTGACGAATACCGCCGACCCCGGTTATGCGGCAGCCGCGGCCCGGCGCGGCGCGAGCCCGAAGCGCCGCCGGATTGACCAGCCGGCCGTCGTGCTCGGCTGTCTGCTGATCGGCTTCACGCTGGCCGTTGCGTATGTGCACACGCACCGATCGGCGCCCGAAGCGGCGAAGGTGCACAACAGCCTCGTCGTACGTGTCAAGGCCGTGCAGGCGACCGGCGACGCCCTTGAGGCGAAAGCCCAGCAGCTCGACCGTGAGATCGCAAAGCTGCGCCAGCGGGCGCTGCCGAGGACGTCGCTAGGCGCCCTGCAAGGCGCGCAACTGCAGGCCGGAGCTACCCCGGCGGTGGGGCAGGGGCTTGTGGTCCAGCTCGCGAACCCGCCACAGCCCACCGCGGCCGCAAGCTCCGGCAGGCCGGGCAGCACACCCGTCTACCGTGCGCAGCTGCTTACCGACCGCGACGTGCGCAGCGTCGTCAACGAGTTGTGGCACGACGGCGCGGAGGCGATCGCGGTGAACGGGGTGCGGCTCACGCCGACCTCCGCCATCCGGTTCGCCGGCCAGGCCGTCCTGGTCGACTTCGCCCCCATCACCTCGCCGTACACGATTGATGCCATTGGGGACAGCGACGTGCTCGTAACCAGCTTTGCCGACAGCGACGTGGCAGGCCGCTATCACACCCTCACCTCGGTGGAGGGCATCTCGTTCTCCTGGACGCAGGAACACAAGCTGCACCTGCCGGCCACTGCCGCCGTGACGCCGCGCTACGCCAGCCCGGCCCCGACCCGGAGCAGCCGATGATCGCCGGGCTGGCGCTGATCGTCGGCGTCCTAGTCGGCCTGGTGCTCCGGCCCACCGTTCCGCATGTGCTCGAGCCGTACCTGCCGATCGCGGTGGTCGCCGCGCTGGACGCTGTATTCGGCGGTATTCGGGCCCGCCTCGACGGCATCTTCGACGCGAAGGTGTTCGTGGTGTCGTTCGTGTCGAACGTCGTGGTCGCGGCGTTGATCGTGTTCCTCGGCGACAAGCTCGGCGTCGGCGGCCAGCTCTCGACGGCGGTCGTCGTCGTACTGGGCATCCGGATCTTCGGCAACGCGGCCGCGATCAGAAGGCACGTCTTCCGCGCATGACAGAACCCCGCGATGAGCGCTCGCGCGAAGAGCCCGCCGGCCGCGCGGACCGTCCAGAGGAAACGCGACCGCCGGGCGAGGACCGCGAGGACCCTAGCTACCGCGAAAACCAGGCGACGGAAACGCGATCACCCGGCGATGAGCGCTCGCGCGAAGAGCTCGCCGGCCGCGACGCGGACCGAGCGGAGCGAGGAGCGCCGAGCGAGACGGGCCCGAGCGCAGCGAGTGGTCCGGATCGGGCGGCGCGCCCGGCGAATAAGCATCGGCGCGCCGGTGCCCTGATCGGCGTGCTCACTGCCGTGCTGGGCTTCGCTATCGCCGTCCAGGTGCGCTCGAACTCGTCGTCGGACAGCCTGCAGTACGCCCGCGAGGACGACCTGATCCGCATCCTCGACGACCAGAACGCGCGCGCCGACCGGCTCAATCAGCAGATCGCGGATCTCCAGAACACACTCGACGAATTGCGCCGCAGCGGAAACAGCGACCTGGTCGCACAGGATC
>DATFRC010000016.1:0-28170 GCA_035263725.1 Jatrophihabitantaceae bacterium
CAGAGGTGACTATCCGGGCCCCACGGCTGCCTCACGTTACCGGCTGGGCCTTCAAATAGGAGTCCTGGCCGTTCTTCTCGAGCAGTATGGAGATGTCCTTGTTGTTGGTGTCACCGGTCTGCGGGTCGATCTTGATCTCCTTGCCGAGCACCGACTGGCTGGCCGGGATGTCGACCCCGCTACCGCTGAACACCTGGTTTATCACGCCCTGCCGGGTTCCGTCCGACTTGGAGATCGCGGCCAGGATGGCCTGCACTGCCGCCACGCCGTACAGTGCATAGTCCGTCCGGGGCTCCGAGCCGTACTTCTGCTTGTAGGCGTTGATCAGCTGCGCTCCCGCGCCGCCGCCCTTGATCAGCTGCTCGGTCGACAGACCGGCGAAGCTCAGGTACATGCCCTGCGCCTGCGGCTGAGCGCGGAGTTGGGGGTAGCCGACGAAACCGTCCGGTGCCATGAACTTGACCTTGTTGTTGTCACCCAGCACGGAGACCTTGTCCTTGACCAGCTGACCACCGTTGTTGTCGTAGATGCCGCCCACATAGATCATGTCCGGGTTCATCGTCTTGATGTTTTGGAAGATCGCCGCGTAGCTCGGTTGCTTGGCGTCCCAGGCCTTGTTGCCGAGGATGGTGAGGCCGTCGGTCTTGGCGCGGTTGACGAACGCCGTCGCGACGCCCTGCCCGTAGGTCTCGTTGTCGTTCAGGACGAAGACCCTCTTGACCTTCAGGTCCTGCGACGCGAAGTCTGCCGCGGCGGCGCCCTGGTAGTCGTCCGTGGTGACCACGCGGGCGTAGTTGCGCTTGCCGGACGGGTAGTACTTGTCCGGCTCGCCCGGGTCCCACTTCTTGGTCAGGCCGGGGTTGGTGTTCGCGTGCGAGATCATGAGCATGGGCGCCGCGTTCAGCACCGGGACCTCAATCTTCGCGCATCCGGAGTTGTAGGTGCCCATCACGGCGACCTCGTTGGTGTTCGCCACGTGCGCCTGGGCGTTGTTCGCGCACGTCGCCTCGTCCCACTTACCCGCCGCTGCCGTCGAGTCGTCGTAGGTCTTCAGTTGGATGGTGTAGTTGCCGGCCTTGTGGTTGACCTGGTCCAGGTAGAGCTGGATAGCACGGATGGTGTCCGTGGACGCGTCAGCGGACGCGCCCTGCATCGGCAGGTCCGTGGAAATTACCAGCGTCTTGGCGCTGCCACCGCCGCCACCACCAGCACTCGTGCTACCGGTGGTCCCGCCGCTACTGCTCTTCGAACTCTTACAAGCGGTCAGTGAAAGCGCAGTGACCGCCACGGCCACCACCGCGGCCATGATCGAGCGATACCGCACGACTCCTCCTCATTGCGTTGTCGCGCCTAGCGCAGCCGCGCCGGCACCCGTGTCCTGGCTCGGGTGGGGGAAGCGTAGACCCCAGGTGTGGTGACTGATCCCACTCCATAGCGTCCCGTTATGCCGTCGTTATGTCCGCCGTTACGGCCACTGGTTTCCCTGCGGCACCATCCGCAACAGAATCAGCGGCTGGAGTAGTTGGGCGCCTCAACCGCCATCTGGATGTCATGGGGGTGCGACTCCGTCAGGCCGGCGGCGGTGATCCGGATCAGCTGCCCGCGCTCCTGAAGCTCGGGAATGCTCTGTGCGCCGGCGAACCCCATGCCCGCGGACAGGCCCCCGACCAGCTGGTGCGCCACTGCGGCGAGCGGTCCGCGATAGGGCACCTGGCCTTCGACACCCTGGGGGACCAATTTGTCGTCGTCGGCGACGTCTTGCAGCCCGTACCGGTCCCGAGAGTAGCTGGCCTTCTGCCCGCGGGTCTGCATGGCGCCCAGCGACCCCATGCCGCGGTACGTCTTGAACTGCTTGCCGTTGATGAAGATCAGCTCGCCGGGCGACTCTTCGCAGCCGGCGAGCAACGAGCCGAGCATCACCGTGTCGGCACCGGCAACGAGCGCCTTGACGATGTCGCCCGAGTATTGCAGGCCGCCGTCGCCGATGACCGGCACTCCCGCGGGACGCGCCGCTGACGCTGCATCCATGATCGCGGTCACCTGCGGGACGCCTACGCCGGCCACCACCCGGGTGGTGCAGATCGAACCCGGGCCGACGCCGACCTTGATGCCGTCCGCACCGGCGTCGACCAGCGCCTGCGCCCCAGCTCGGGTTGCTACATTGCCGGCGACCACGTCCACAGTCGTGTCGCGTTTGAGCCGGGCAACCATCTCGACGACGCCACGCGAATGGCCGTGCGCGGTGTCGACCACCACGAAGTCCGCGCCGGCGTCGACCAGCCCGAGGGCCCGCTTGTACGCGTCCTCGCCCACCCCGACGGCAGCGCCGACCACGAGCCGTCCGTGGGCGTCCTTGGTGGCAAAGGGGAACGCCTCGCTCTTGGCGAAATCCTTGACCGTGATGAGCCCGGTGAGCCGACCTGCCGAGTCGACCAGCGGTAGCTTCTCGATCTTGTTGCGGGCCAACAGGGCAAGAGCGTCCTCACGGCTGACGCCCACCGGCGCCGTGACGAGCGGCATGCGTGTCATCACGTCGCGGACGAGCCGTGAGTGGTTGGTCTCGAAGCGCATGTCACGGTTAGTGACGATGCCGAGCAGCACGCCGTCGTCGGCAACGACCGGCACCCCCGAAATGCGGTAGCGCGCGCACAGCGCCTCGACGTCAGCGAGCGTGGCGTGCGGTGCACAGGTCACCGGGTTGGACACCATGCCCGCCTCGGAGCGCTTGACCAGGTCGACCTGCGCGGCCTGCTCGTCGGCGGACAGATTGCGATGCAGGACGCCCACCCCGCCTTGCCGGGCCATGGCAATAGCCATGCGCGCCTCGGTGACGGTGTCCATCGCCGACGACAGCAGCGGGATGCGGATGTCGATGTTGCGGGTGACGCGCGAGGTGGTGTCGACCTCGCTGGGGATGATGTCGGACTCGCCGGGCAGCAGCAGGACGTCGTCGAAGGTCAGCCCAAGGGGCAGGTCGGGGTTGGCCATGACTCATCGTACGGTCGGTGGACACCCTGATCAGACAGCGCGCTAGCACGAAGAAAAATCAGGGTCCGCTGGGGGGATAACCGTATGGTCCGGACGCCGCCGACCCCCGACCCTCGAATACATGACGATCACCACGTCCATTGACGCAGGCATCGCCTGCCGGGCGATCAATCTCGTGAAGGTATACGGCTCTGGCGACACCGGCGTGCGCGCCCTCGACGGGCTCTCAGTCGAGTTTCGCCGCGGTGAGTTCACCGCGATCATGGGGCCGTCCGGGTCGGGCAAGTCCACGCTGATGCACTGCCTGGCCGGCCTCGACAC
Organism: Jatrophihabitantaceae bacterium; assembly: GCA_035263725.1. Taxonomy (GTDB): domain Bacteria; phylum Actinomycetota; class Actinomycetes; order Mycobacteriales; family Jatrophihabitantaceae; genus DASXRA01. The sequence goes on from DATFRC010000016.1 coordinate 3,310, forward strand.
GGCGACGTCCGGCACGGTCACCGTCGGTGCCACTGACCTGTCCGCGCTGTCCGACAAGAAGATGACCAAGCTGCGACGCGACCGCATCGGGTTCGTGTTCCAGTCCTACAACCTGGTGCCGACGCTCACCGCCATCGAGAACATCAGCTTGCCGCTGGACATTGCCGGGCGCCGGCCGAACGCAGCCTGGCTGCGGCAGATCGTGCACACGCTGGGCCTGGCCGACCGGCTGCACCACCGGCCGGCCGAGTTGTCCGGCGGCCAACAGCAGCGGGTCGCCTGCGCACGTGCCTTGGCGAGCCAGCCGGAGATCATCTTCGGGGACGAGCCCACCGGCAACCTGGATTCGCGCTCGAGCGGCGAGGTACTGGGCATCCTGCGCGACGCCGTCGACCGGCTCGGCCAGACCGTGGTGATCGTGACCCACGACCCGCATGCAGCCAGCTACGCCGATCGTGTCGTGTTCCTGGCCGACGGCCGGATCGTCGACGAAATGCGCCGGCCCACCGCCGACAGCGTCCTCGACCGCATGAAGAGCCTGGAGGGCTGATCATGCTTGGGGGTAAGGCGATGCGCCGGGTCTCACGGCGCAGCCTAGTGGCGCACAAGGTGCGCCTGGCGCTGACCGTGATCTCGGTCGTGCTCGGGACCGCGTTCGTCGCCGGATCATTCGTATTCACCGACACGCTCAAACACACGTTCAACGGCATCTTCGGCGACGCCGACAAGGGTGTGGACGTCCGTGTCGACGCCCGCAACGCGAGCGACCCCGGCGTGCCAGTCGCGCTCGCCGACCGCATCCGGTCGACGCCCGGCGTGCGCGCCGTTCAGCTCGAGGTCAGCGCGCCGATCGTGCTGATCGGCAAGGACGGCAAGCGGGTGAACTCCGGCGGCGCTCCAAGCGAAGGCATGCTGTGGAACCCACCTGCCGAGTCGATCAAAGCACCGCCGACGTTCATCGCGGGCACCGCACCGGTGGCGCCCGGACAGGTCGTCATCAACGAGGGCGCCGCGAAGAAGTCGAAGCTCGGCGTCGGCGACCACACCAAGGTGGTGCTGCCGACGCGTGGGGTCGTCGATGTGACGGTTACCGGCATCTACCGCACCAACACGCAGACCGGCGGCTACGTCGGCGTCGAGTTCACCAAGGCGCAGGGATTGCGCCTGTTCACCGATGGGACACACGTCGACGCCGTCAGCATCGCCGCCGCCGGAGTTTCCGAGCAGGTGCTGCGCAACCGGGTCGCCGCGCTGCTCCCGAGCGACCTACGCGCCAAGACGGGCGACCAGGTGCGCAAGGACGACCGCAACTCGGTGTCGCAGTCGCTGTCGTTCGTCAACACGTTCCTGCTGGCGTTCGGGCTCATTGCCCTCATCGTCGGGACGTTCATCATCTACAACACGTTCTCGATGATCATCGCCCAGCGGGTCCGCGAACTCGCGCTGCTACGCGCGATCGGAGCGGGGCGTCGGCAGGTGCGAAGCTCCGTGATACTCGAGGCGACGATCATCGGCGCAGTCGGCGGGGTGCTCGGCGTGGCTGGCGGCGTCGGCCTCGCAATCGGCCTCCGCTCGCTGCTCGACGCGACGGGCACCGGACTGCCGAGCGGCCCGCTGGTAATCAGCGCCCGCACAGTGATCGTCGCGCTGCTGGTCGGCATCGTGGTGACCCTCGTATCGGCGTTGGGGCCGGCTCGGCGTGCGTCCAAGACAGCCCCGGTGGAGGCGATGCGCGAAGAGTTCGTGGCGGCGCAGCGCCCGCTGCGGGCACGCTCGATCGTGGGCGGGCTCGTGGCGGCCGCCGGCGTCGCGGTCGCCATTGCCGGTGCGGGTACGCACTCGGTCGGCTCCGGCTCGCTGCTGATCGGGCTCGGTCTGCTGGTCACCGGAACCGGCGTGCTGCTGCTTGCCCCGGCACTGTCGAGGTACATCGTCGGCGGACTAGGCGCCGTGGTGGGCCGCCCGTTCGGCACCGTCGGGCGCCTCGCCCGCACGAACTCGGTGCGCAACCCGCGGCGTACGGCGGCGACGGCATTCGCGCTCACGGTCGGGCTGATGCTGGTCAGCGGCATCGCCGTGCTCGGTGCGTCTACGAAGGCGAGCATCAACGCGCTTGTCGACAACGACGTCCGGGCAGACTACATACTGCAGGGTACGGGCCAGACCGACGTCCCCCTGCCTGCCGTGACGGCAGCGGCGAAGGTGCCGGGCGTGCAGTCCATGACGCAGCTGCATGACCTCCACACGACGATCAACGGCGCTGACGCTGAGGGGACCGGCGTCGACGGTCCGCTCAGCGCCGTCCTCAAGATCACCTACCGAGAGGGCGGCGGCCCGCTCACCGGCAACGCCATGCAGATCTCGCGAACCACCGCCGCGAACAAGCACTGGAACCTCGGCGATCACATCCGGCTGGCCACCCCGGGCGGAGCATCAGTGACGACGACCATCACCGGCGTGTACGACGACGGCCAGCTGCTCGGGCCATGGCTGGTGTCGGGCGACACGTACCGGACGCTCACCCCGGCAAGCCGGTACGCCGACATCGTGGCTCTCGTCCACGCCGCGCCGGGGACGTCCGCGCCGGCGCTGCGCGCTGAGCTGCTGCGGGTCACCGACCCCTACTACACCGTCGACGTCAAGAACAAGGCGGAGTTCAAGGGGCAGCAGGCCGCGCAGGTGAACAGCCTGCTGGGGCTGCTGTACGGGTTGCTGGGCCTGGCGATCATCATCGCGATCCTCGGCATCGTCAACACGCTGGCACTTTCGGTGGTGGAGCGGCGGCGCGAGATCGGGATGCTGCGCGCGGTCGGCATGCTGCGCGGCCAGGTGCGGCGCACCGTGTACGTCGAGTCGTTGCTGATCGCGGTGTTCGGCGCGGTCCTGGGGCTGGCTCTGGGGCTGACGTTCGGAGCGCTGTTCACCCATCGGCTGCGCGGTCAGGGCCTTTCCGTGGTGACCGTGCCGTGGGGTCAGGCGGTGCTGTTCCTGGTGATCGCAGCGGTCGTCGGCGTCCTCGCGGCGCTGTGGCCGGCGGTCCGGGCGGCGCGCACCCGCCCCCTCTCGGCCATCGCCGAGGCCTGAACGACACGCCCGGTCGCGGGGGGGATCGGGCCGCGGGACGGGGGCGGGTTGGCCATCCGCCCACGTCACGCTCTACCGTGGAGGCGTGACTGCGCACCTGCGGGGCCAAGAGAGACCCGCCTGATGACCTCGGCAGACGGTCCGGTCGACCCGTTCCTCAACGACCCGCATGATCCGGCCGCTGTCCTCGACGGGCCGGAGCCCATCGAGCCGCTAAGCGACGAGGAGCGCTCAGAGGTGCTGGCGGACCTCTCCGAGCTCAGCGAGTTTCGCGGCGCGCTCGAGCCGCGGGGCATTCTGGGCGTCGCGGTCGAGTGCGGCGACTGCGGTGAGCAGCACTACTTCAGCTGGGACCTGATGGCCGCGAACCTTCGCGCGCTGATCGGCGAGGGCCGCACCCACGTGCACGAGCCGGCCTTCGAGCCGGACCCCGAGGCGTTCGTCAGCTGGGACTACGCACGTGGTTACACCGATGCGACCAAGGCGGCCGCGCGCCGCCACTGAGTTGGCGCGGTCCGCGTCACCTTTCCCCGCCTCGTTCTTTGATGGCACCGAAGGGGTCGACCGGATCCCTCAGGACGTTCGCAGGCGGAGGGGACAGCGATGGTGGGGGTTCCCGCGCTGGCCGTGCCGATACAGCCGGACCGGCAGTGGCAGCAACGGGCAGCGTGTCGCGGCGCAGATACGCGGATCTTCTATCACCCGGAGAACGAGCGGGGTCCGTCGCGCCGCCGCCGCGACCTGCAGGCAAAGCAAATCTGCCGAACGTGCCCGGTGCTTACTGACTGCCTGAGCTGGGCGCTGGCGACCCGCGAGCCGTACGGCGTGTGGGGTGGGTTATCCCCCGAGGAGCGCGGGATTCTGCTTACATCTGCGCCGGCGTGATCGCCGCCTTCTCTCCTGCGTGATCGCCGCCCTCCCCCGGCGTGATCTTGGACTTGTGGTCGCTATATCGCCACAAGTCCAAGATCATCTGCCCATGGGGGAGGGTGTGCCGACGCGTCAGAAACCAGGCCCGTGGCTGTGGCCATGGCCGTGGCTGTGACCGTGCCCGTTGGGTGAGTGCTCGGCGAGCTCCTCCGGCTTGTCGACGACCAGGCTCTGCGTGGTTAGCAGCAGCGATGCGACCGATGCCGCGTTGGCCAGTGCCGCCTTGGTCACCTTGACCGGGTCGACAATGCCTTTGGCAAACAGATCGCCGTAGTCGCCGGTGGCGACGTCGAGGCCCTCGTTACCGCTCAGGTCGCGCACCTTCGCGACAACGACGTTGCCCTCGTGCCCGGCGTTGGCCGCGATCCACCGCAGCGGCTCCCCCAGAGCCTCACGGACGACGCGCGCGCCCGTCGCCTGGTCGCCGCTCAACGACAACCCGTCGAGGGCCGACGCCGCGTGCAGCAGCACCGATCCGCCGCCCGCGATAATGCCCTCCTCGATGGCAGCCCGGGTCGCCGAGATCGCGTCTTCGATGCGCGCCTTGCGCTCCTTGAGCTCGACCTCGGTGGCTGCCCCGACCTTGATCACGCCGACCCCGCCGGCCAGTTTGGCCAGCCGCTCCTGGAGCTTCTCGCGATCCCAGTCGGAGTCGGTCTCATCGATCTCCTTGCGAATCTGGGCGATCCGGTCGTCGATGGCATCCTGCGAGCCGGCGCCGTGCGTGACGGTCGTCGTGTCCTTGGTGACGACGACGCGCCCGGCACGTCCGAGTACGTCAGTGCCGATCTGGTCGAGCTTGAGGCCGACCTCGGGTGCGACGACCTGCCCGCCGGTGACGATCGCGAGGTCCTGAAGGAACGCCTTGCGACGGTCGCCGAAGAACGGCGCCTTGACGGCAACGGCCTTGAATGTCTTGCGGATCGCGTTCACCACAAGCGTGGCGAGCGCCTCACCGTCGACGTCCTCGGCGATGACCACCAGCGGCTTGCCGTCGGTGGTGACCTTCTCCAGCAACGGCAACAGGTCGGCGATGGCGGAGATCTTCTCGGTGGTGATCAGCAGGTACGGATCGTCGAGGACCGTCTCGCCCGACTCGAGGTCGGAGATGAAGTACGGCGAGATGTAGCCCTTGTCGAACTGCATCCCCTCGGTGAACTCAAGCTCCGTGGTGAGGGTCTGCGACTCTTCGACAGTGATCACGCCCTCGTTGCCGACCTTGGTGAAGGCTTCCCCGATCAGCCTGCCGATCGCGGGATCCTGTGCGGAGATCGTCGCAACGCGCGCGATCTCCTCCTGGCCGTGCACGGGCGTCGCAGCCTTGTCCAGCGCCTCCGTCACCGCAGACACGGCGGCGTCGATGCCGCGCTTCAGGTCGGCCGGGTTGGCACCGGCAGCGACGTTCCTGAGCCCGGCGCGAACCATCGCCTGAGCCAGCACGGTGGCGGTCGTGGTGCCGTCGCCGGCCACGTCGTTCGTCTTGGTAGCCACGGACTTTGCCAACTGCGCGCCGAGGTTTTCGAACGGGTCGTCCAGCTCGACCTCGCGGGCGATCGTCACCCCGTCATTGGTGATCACCGGCGGGCCGAACGACTTGTCCAGCACGACGTTGCGGCCGCGCGGGCCGATAGTGACCTTGACCGTATCGGCAAGCTTGTCGACGCCGCGTTCCAGCGCGCGCCGCGCATCCTCGTCGAAGCTGAGGATCTTCGGCATGAAATTCCTTCCTAGGTGGGCGCGGTCGACAAACGCCCCGGACACGCGTCAGCGCGCCGGGGCGTGTCGAGACGCGCTCTACTTCTCGATGATCGCCAGAACGTCGCGGGCCGATAGGACCAGGTACTCCTCACCGGCGTACTTGACCTCGGTGCCGCCGTACTTGCTGTACAGCACGGTGTCGCCGACCTTCACGTCCAGCGGGACGCGGTTGCCGTTGTCGTCGAAGCGGCCCGGGCCCACCGCGAGGACAGTGCCCTCCTGCGGCTTCTCCTTGGCGGTGTCCGGAATGACAATGCCCGAGGCGGTCGTCGTCTCGGCCTCGTTGGCCTGGACGACGAGGCGGTCCTCAAGCGGTTTGATGTTGACCTTGGTAGCGGTCGTCACGGTGGATCTCCCCTTCTCGGGATGTACATGCCTCATGTCGCGGGCCCAGCTGTCGTCGCGGGTGTCAGTGGGCCACCGTTGGCACTCTAACGCGGTGAGTGCCAACGCTCAATCTAGCCTATGCGCGCCGCGCTATTTGAACGTGTGTCCCGTCCAGGTGGATCCGGCGTCGGTGGTGGTCCAGACCGTGCGACCGTCTGTCGAGATCGCGCGTCCGACGGTCCCGTTTTCGAATCCGATCCAGGACACTTGTCCGGGATCGGAGCCGCTATTGGCGCCCAGCCGGCTCCAGGTCTGCCCGCCGTCGATGCTGCGGTAGGTGTCGTCGGATGAGACAAGCAGCACCGAGTTCGACGCCGCCCCGAGGGCTCCGGCGGAGAAGCTACCGAGTGCCTGCCGGCGCCCGGGCCGGAACGTCGAGCCACCGTCGGTCGAAGTCACCGTGAACTGGGGGCCCGATCCGAGCCGTGGCGTGCAAAGCAGCGTGACCGAGCCGTCGTCGGCCGTCGTCATCAGGTTTGCGTCAATCTCGCCGCTGCTCTGCGGGCATGTCGTGTCCCGCTTCTGCCACGAACGGCCGTCGTCGGACGAGGCGAGCAACGTGGACTGCTCCGATCCCGCCCCGCCAGCCGGGTTCTGCCGGATCAGCAGGTATGCGGCGTCTCCCGTCCTGCTGAGCAGCACGCTGTCGCCATTGACGCTGCCAGGAAGCCCCGCCTTCTGCCATTCGCTGCCGCCTACCGGCGCGGTCCAAACCTCGTAGCTACAGGCAGGTGGACAGTTCCCGGTATCCGTCACGCGGATGACGTTGTGGGACAGGGTCTCCAGCGCGTCGGCGCCGCCGGCCTGTCGAGTCCAGTGGGCGCCGCCGTCGGTCGTCATGAACAGCGCGTTCTGCCCGTACGCGTACCCGACCTTGTCGTCGGCGAACCGGATGTGCTCGATACATGGGGCGTCGCACTTGCCGGCGATCGAGACGTCCGCCGCAGGGTTCTTCACGCTTCCCCAATGCTGGCCGCCGTCGGTGGTCCACAGCAGCGCTATGCAGCGTTTTGCAGAGTTCTTCAGGCACTGTGCGCTGCCGAGCGCCCACCCCTCCTCCGAGCCCACGAAAGTCAGATCGCTGACCGTGAAGCCGTCTGGGACCCGGCCGGTGCCTGGCGCCGGAGAGGTGGGGGCGTTGGACGTCGCCGGGTTCGACGATGCCGCCGTGCTGGCAGGCGCTGAGCTGGTCACGGCGGCGCTCGTCGGCGGCGGCGTGGTGTGCAAGCTCGACGTGCTCGCCGAATGCGTCTGCGGGTGCTGGAGGCTGGCTACGATGGCGATCAACGCCACTACACCGGCGACGCACGCGGCCGCAACGGCCGGTAGCGACCAGGCCCGCCAGCGCGACCGCGCACTCGGGCGGTCGTGCGCGCCGCGTCCGCGCTGGGCATCGGCAATGATCCGCTCTGCGAGCCCGCCGCCGGCCGGGGCACGCCGCGCATTCTCAGCCAGGCTGTCGCGAAGCTCGCGCTCGATGTCGCTCATCTCTCACCCGCCGGTGCGTGTGTCTGGCGCAGGGACGCGAGCCCACGGCTGATCAGGCTGCGCACGGTGCCGAGCCGGCAGTTCAGGTACACGGCAATCTCGTCGTCGTTCAGGTCGTGGAAGAAGCGCAGGACCAGCGCCGCGCGCTGCCGGTCCGGCAGCGTGGCTAGCAGCCGCCACACCAGATCGCGGGTGGTCACGTCGGTGCCGAGATCGCGGTCGTCGGGACGCTCCGGCAGCTCCTCGAGCACCAGTTCGCGGCTTGCCGGCCGGCGCTGCTGGTTCAGGAACCCGTTGACCAGGGACCGCCGCACATAGGCGAGCGGAACGTCGGCGGCCATGACCCGGTCCCACTTGGGGTACAGGCGCAGCAGCGTCTCCTGCACGAGATCCTCGGCGGAGGAGGCGCTGCCGGTGAGCAGATACGCCGAACGGAGCAACTGCGTGGTGTGCTCGCGCACAAACTGCGCGAACAGCACGTCGTTGTCCATCCAGCCCTCCCGCGGCCGCGGCAGCTCAACAATGGCATGCCTGGGCTGCTCCGTGCCGCTCAGGAGGATCACGGCAAGATGACACGTCGGGGCACGCCCCGGTTGCGTCAGATCGGCTCGAACGTCCAATGGTGCGGTGGACTCGCGAGCAGTTCGGGCGGTACGTACGGTATGCCCTGGCCGGCCGGGTCGATCACGACGACACGGGCCGGCCCGTCCGCCCTGCGGTAATGCCGAGCATCACGGTCACACCAGCACGTCCGTCACGGGCAAGGACGAGTCACCGGGAATGTCCAGCGCGGACGGCGTGGCGCCGTGGGCGACGAGTTGGGCGCCGAGCGCGGCGACCATCGCACCGTTGTCGGTGCACAACTTCGGACGGGGTACCCGTAGCCGCAGCCCGGCGCGCTCGCAGCGCTGCGCCGCCAGCGCGCGCAGCCGGGAGTTCGCCGCGACACCCCCGCCGATCAGGAGGTAGTCCACGCCCTGGTCTTGAGCGGCGCGCACCGCCTTGGCGGTGAGCACATCCGCGACGGCCTCCTGGAAGCTCGCCGCCACATCTGCCGTCGGCACCGTGTCGCCGGAGCGCCGGCGTTCCTCTATCCAGCGAGCCACCGCGGTCTTCAGCCCGGCGAAGGAGAACGAGTACGGCGCTTCGCTCATCGCGCGCGGGAACGCGATCGCGTCCGGGTCGCCGTCACGGGCCAGCCGGTCGACGGGCGGGCCACCCGGGAACGGCAGCCCGAGCAGCCGGGCCACCTTGTCGTACGCTTCGCCGGCGGCGTCGTCGACGGTTGCGCCCAGCTCGGTGACGTCCTCGCCCCCCACGCGCGGCACGAGTAGCAGCGACGAGTGCCCGCCGGACACGAGCAGCGCCACGCACGCTTCTGCCAGCGGGCCGTTGTCGAGCAGGTCAACCGCGACGTGGGCGGACAGGTGGTTGACGCCGTACAGCGGCGTGCCGAGCGCCAGGGCGTACGCCTTTGCGGCCGCCACGCCCACAAGCAGCGCACCGGCAAGGCCCGGGCCGGCGGTGACGGCGATCGCGTCCAGGTCGCCTACGCCTACCTCGGCCTCGGCCAGGGCGCGATGCATCGTCGGCACCATGGCCTCGAGATGCGCCCGGCTGGCTACCTCGGGCACGACGCCGCCGAAGCGGGCGTGCTCCGCAACGCTGCTCGCGACCGCGTCCGCGAGCAGCGTGGTACCCCGGACTATGCCGACGCCCGTCTCGTCGCAGGACGTCTCGATGCCCAGCACAAGGGGTTCAGATGGCACGGCGCATCACCACCGCATCGACCCGTCCCTCGGCGTAGTAGCCACGGCGGATGCCCACCCGCACGAACCGCGCCTGCTCGTACAACTGCTGCGCCGCCGTGTTGTCCACGCGTACCTCGAGGAAGGCCTCGACGGCCCCGCGCCGGGTCGCCTCGTCCAGCAGCATCGCGAGCAGCCGGCCACCGATCCCCTGCCGCCGCGCCTGCGGAACGACGCCCACGGTCAGGATCTCCGCGGTGTCGCCGACGACGCGCACACCGGCCCAGCCGAGCAAACTCTCGTTCTCGTCGACCGCTGCCAAGTAGTAGCGGTGCCTGGTATCGGCGAGTTCGGCACGGTAGCCGTCGGCGCTCCACGCCTCGGTGCCGAACATCTCCCGCTCGAACGGCATCAACGCGTCAATATGCGCCCGCGTCATGGGCACGACGTCGATGACACTCATTGATCCCACCCACCGTTCGCGCAAGCGCTCATCGGGGGCTCACCGGCTTGGGGGCGTGCGGCACTGCGGCATCCGGGCGGCGCAGGTAGAGCGGCGTGAGCGGTTCGGACGCGGCGTGTGCCCGTACCCGCTCGGCGGCGGCTTCTACCAGCGGGGCGGGCTCGGGGTAATCAGCATCGAGAAGCGGCAAGTTCAGTACGCCGGCGTACAGTCGCGCACCGGCACCGGCCATTGCGGCACTGTCCACCGTGGACACGTCAGCGGGGTGGTCGACATGCGGCCCGTCGACGCGGATACCGTCCACATAGCGCGCCCAGTACACCTCACGGCGGCGAGCATCGCTCGCGACCAGCAGCGACGCGGCGCCGAGAGCGCCGGCGATGGCGTCCAGCGAGCAGACCCCGTAGGCGGGAATGCCGAGCGCGTCTGACATCGCGGCCGCCGTGACGAGCCCGACTCGCAGTCCGGTGAAGGGGCCCGGCCCGACGCCGGCCACGATCGCGCCCACGTCGCGGGGTGCGGCACCCGCCTCATCCAGGCAGGCTGCGACCGACGGGGCGAGCAGCTCCCCATGTGCGCGCGGGTTGATCGTGACTCGCTGCGCCAGCGTGCGCACCTCGTCGTCCACGGCGACCACCCCGGCCGTTACGGCGGCGCAGGACGTGTCGATGGCGACGACGAGCACGGCGATTCACATTAGTGCGGAGATGCGCTCGGACCAGTCGCCGCCGCGCGGGCGCAGCGTCAGGGTCCGCATCTCGGAATCGGGCGTCCGTGCGATCTCGATCTCGAGATGCGAGTCCGCCAGTTGTTCAACCTTGCCGCTTCCCCACTCGACGACCAGCACGGAATCGGCGAGGTCGACGTCGAGGTCAAGATCGTCAACCTCCGCGAACGAGCCGAGGCGGTACGCGTCCACGTGGACGAGCGGCAGCCGTCCGGGCCGGTGCACCCTGGCGATGACGAACGTCGGCGACAGGACCGGCCCCCGTACGCCGAGCCCGGCGCCGATGCCCTGGACGAGCGCCGTCTTGCCCGCACCGAGCGGGCCGGTCAACACGACCAGATCGCCCGCGCGCAGCACCGCGGCCAACTTTGCTCCATACGCGCGCGTATCGTCCACAGTGGACAGACGAACTGGCAACGTCACCCGGCCCGCCACCACCTGCGCCGGCGCCCTACGTCGTCGAGCGCCGACTCGATGAGCCCGCTCAGCGCCTCGTTGACGACGTCCGGGTATTCCAGCAATGCCACGTGGCCTGCCTGCGGGACGACGACGAGCTCCGCCTTGGGTAGCGCCTCGGCCATCGCTTTACTGTGCTCGAGCGGCGTGATCGCATCGCGATCGCCACAGATGATCACAACTCGGGTCTCGGCGAGCACCGGCAGCGCGGGCAGCTTGTCGTGCGACATCAACGCCGGAAAGAAGTCTGCGATCACCTCGATCCGGGTCGAGGCGATCATGTTGGTGAGGTACTCGACGGTGGACGCGGGCACGTCCTTGCTGCCGAAGCTGAACTTGCGGGTGATCACCCATGCGATGTCGCTCCCAGCCGCCCGGCCGCGCTCGATCAGGTTCGCCCGCCGCCGGGCACCGCGCAGCAAGAACGGCACCAACGGCCCGCCGATCTTGGCCAGCAATGCGGGCAGCCCGAGCGTCACCGCCCCGAGGCCGCCGGCCGATGCGGCCAGCAGCGCCACGCCCACCACGCGCGGTCCCGTACGGCGGCCGGGTGGCGTCTCGAACAGCTCACCGTGGCTGTCGGCCAAACCCAAGATCGTTATGCCGCCCATCGAGTGACCGATCAGCACGACCGGTCCGGCCGGCACCAATGTGTCGAGCACGGTGTGCAGATCGCGGCCGAGCTGGTCGATCGTCGACAGCTTCGGGTCGCCGTGCTCGGAGCGACCGTGGCTGCGCTGATCGTAGAAGATCATCCGGATGGCATCGCCGAACTCTTCCCGCATGCCCTGCCGCTGGAAGTAGAACGCGTTCATATTCAGCGTGTATCCGTGGACGAACACGACAGCGAGCGGCGCGTCGACCGGACCCACTTCCTCGTAGTACAGGCCCGTGCCGTCGTCAGCGACCACCGTGCCCTGCCGGTCGTACGGTAGCGGCGGGAAGGGCTGCTCGGGCACGCCGCGGCGACGGTGGCGGGCGGCCGCCGCGCGGCGTTCGACGACCACGGCAGCGGCTGCGGCAGCGGCAGTCGCCCCGCCGAGAACGCCGCCGACGACGCCGGCCCGCTTGGTCATTGTGTCGGCCCGCCGGGCGCGTCGCTCGCCGCGCGAACACTCATTGCGACGCTCCGAGGTAGGTGCGCGCGACACGCGGGCCGATCCGGGTCACGACCTCATAGTGGATGGTGTCCAGGGCATCCGCCCATTCCTGCGCGGTGGGTTCCCCGTCGTAACCTGGACCGAACAGCACGGCGGTGTCGCCGGCCGCCACCTCGTCGTCGCCGACGTCCACCACGATCTGATCCATGCAGACCCGGCCGCTGATCCGGTAGCGCCGCCCGTTGATGGCCACCGGGGCGACATTCGAGGCGGCTCGGGGGATGCCGTCTCCATACCCGAGCGGCACGAGGGCCAGCGTGGTCTCGCGCGGCGTCGTGTAGACGTGTCCGTACGACACGCCCTCGCCGGCGCGAACCCGTTTGGCCAGCGCCACTTCCGCCTTCAGCGTCATCGCCGGCCGCAGCCCGAAGTCGCCGGGTACGGGCGAGAGCCCATAAACCGCGATGCCGGGACGAACGAGGTCGAAGTGCGAGTCGGGCAACGTGAGCGTGGCCGCGGAGTTCGCGAAGTGTCGCACCAGCGGCGTGATGCCGCCGCGGCCGGCTACGCCCAGCGCGTCGCGGAAGGCACGCACCTGGCGCCCGATTGAGGGGTGGCCCGGCTCGTCCGCGCACGCGAAGTGGCTCCATATGCCGATCACCTCGACTTCGGCACCGGCCTCGGCCTTGGCAGCCGCGTCGATGAGGTCGGGCCAGTCGGTCACATAACAGCCGTTTCGCGACAATCCAGTGTCAATCTTGAGATGCACGCGCGCCGGAGTGCCGACCTCACGCGCGGCGGCGGTCACCGCGTCGAGCGCCCATCGGCCGTTCACGGTCAGGTCGATGCCGGCACTGATCGCGGCCGCGACACTGCTCGCCTCGGACGGCGTCCACAAGCAGACAAGCATCGGTGCGGTGATGCCCGCCGCACGCAGGGCCAGCGCCTCATCCACGACCGCGACGCCGAGCCATGTCGCCCCACCGGCGAGCGCCGCTCGCGCGGACGGCAGCAGTCCGTGCCCATATCCGTCCGCTTTGACAACTGCCATGATCTCGGCGGGCGTCCCGGCCCGCAAAGTCGCCACGTTGTCGCGGATCGCGTCCAGATCTACTACTGCCTCGGTGCGCAACACGCCGTCCAGTCTCCCATTTGCGTAATCGCTCGCCGGGTGGACGACCGCCGCCCTGCTGGAGCAAGAGCGTGCGAGGCTACAGCACCATTCTCAGACCGTTACGGATCCGCTATGCGCACCGGGTGCTGTCCTTCCTGGGCCGGCCACGCCCCCGCTTGAACGGCACGACGTCGCCGTCATGGAAGATCTCGCCACCCCAGACACCGCACGGCTCCTGCCGCTCTATCGCACCGACCAGACACATCTGCCGGGCCGGACAATCAGCGCACAACGCCTTGGCGAACTCGAGGTCGGCCGGCGCATCAGCGAACCAGAGATCGGGATCGTGCACCTGACACGGCAATTCGACCGGCGCACGTCGGCCGATCGGCGCGAGCAACCCCCCGAGCCGTGAGCGTGCCCGAGCAGGTCGGCGCGCGCCGGATCCGGGCGAGGGGCAGGACCAGAGATATCCATCCAGCGCCGGCGGGATGCGTCGGGGCTCCGGCAGCCGCTCCAGCAATGTGGCTTGCACATCCGTCACAACCACTATGTTCGCTGTCCACCCGGTGTCGGCGATTCGTCCCACAGCCAGATTTCAGCGGCATCACTTCGTGCCGGTGCACCATGCCGTCGCAGCGCCGCAATCGTGTTCCCGCGGCAACTCCGTACGTTCGGCCTGTTGCCTTGCTTGGGTAAACGTCCTATATCGCGCATCTAACATGTTTCTGTCTGAGAACCAGCAGTGGATCGGCACATGTGGCGCGTATCACTGGCCACGACGCGACGAACTCACCGGGACCGTCGCCGTTCGATATTGGTGCCGACGTACGAATTTCTGGCCCTCGATTCGTCCCAGCGACTATTCACGGGCTGGCGAATGAGCAATGCTGTGACTGCTCGACGCGGCCGATCAGTGCGGAGGTGCCGCCGTGGCGATGCGTGACACGCGCGCGCCGACCTTGGCCGACCTACAGGACGCCCTCGGAGCTTTGGTCGAGGTCGTCGTCGCCCCGCACGGGCTGGACGTTCCGGTAGGCGAACCGCTCATCTACGACCCCTCCGGCGGCCCGGGGGCCACCGCACACGACGTCGTGCTCATGGTCGGTGTGGATGCGAGTTCGGCGACGGCGGTCGACGCGCTCGACCGGGTCGGACGACTGGGTGCCGCCGCCGCGGTGGTCAAGCTGGACCGTGCCCCGCCCGACCGCCTTGTCGAGGCCGCTCGCGAGCGCCACCTGGCCCTGCTCGCCGTGCCTGCCGGCACCAGCTGGGGCCAGCTGCTCAGCCTGATGCGCACTGCACGCGCCGCCCGCGCGCCGACCAGCCACGGCGGCTCTGCGGAGGAGCTCAGCGTGGGCGACCTTTTCGGTCTGGCGAACGCGATCGCGGCAACGGTCGGCGGCGCGACCACCATCGAGGACCTGCAGTCCAACGTGCTCGCTTTCTCCAGTCTCGGTCACCCAATCGACAAGGTGCGCCAAGACACCATCCTCGGTCGACGCGTTCCGCCCAGCTGGTCACGCGTGATCTCTGAGCAGGGCATCTTTCAGAAGCTCTACCGCAGCCGCGAGGTCGTCCGCATCGATCGGCTGGGCCCGGCGCCAGGCGGCCTCGACGCCGACGACGGGCGGCCTCGCCTGGCGATCGCGATGCGCGCAGGCGACGAGCCGCTGGGCTCGATCTGGGTTGTCGAGGGCGACCGTCCGCTGACGGGCGAGGCGGAGGAGTCGTTGCGCACAGCCGCGCAGATTGCCGCCATGCACGTGTTGCACTATCGGAGCGCCATCGATCTCGAACGCGGGCGGCGCGCAGAGCAGCTGCGCACCGTGTTGGCGGGTGACCGGCCTGCGTCGATCGGGATCCGCCTTCGGCTTCCGGACGGAGTGCCGCTGGCCGTGCTCGCCTTCGCGTGCGACCTGCACGACGCGGATCTCGTCGACCAGGCGGTCGACGCGCTCGAGGCGGTGCTGACTTTGCACCTCGAGGTGTTTCACCGAACCGCACACGTGGTATCCATCGGCGAATTCGTCTACATCCTGCTGGCGGCGGACGAGACTCGCGACCCGGCGCGCATGTGCGAATTGGCAAGTGAGCTGAGCGAAGATGCCGAACGCAGCGTGAAGCGGCCGGTGGTGGTCGGGATCGGCTCGGCGGTGAGCGGACTCGACGAGATCCGCCGGTCGCGCAGCGAGGCCGAGCACGCGCTGGCAGTCGTGCGCCAACGCGGCCAGCGGATCGGGCATGTCGAACAGCTACGCGCAGCGATCGCGCTGCACCGCCTGCAGTCGCTGGCCGGGACCGACCCCGAGCTGCGGGCAGGCAAGGCAGCCATTCTTGCCGCGCACGATGCCAGCAAGGGAACTAGCTACGTGGCCACGCTGCGCGCCTACCTCGACCACTTCGGCGACGTGCCGGCCGCCGCCGAGTCGTTGTTCGTGCACCGGAACACATTCCGCTACCGGCTCAGCCGCCTGCTGCACATCGCCGGACTGAACCTGGACGACCCGGACGAGCGGCTGATCACCCACCTGCAACTGCGCCTGCTCGACGACCGGACGCGTGGGCGGATCTTGGACGCCCGGCCGTAGGAGCTGGTGCGTCAGATCGCCAGCCAAGCCTCGCGCAGGGCTTCGAGTACGTCGATCGCCGACGGCGGCCCGTCAGCCGCGGCGAGCTGACCGGCCACGCCGTGCACATACGCCCCGACCGCCGCGGCCAGGGTGGCGTCGAGACGGGTGGCCAGCAACGAGCCGATGAGGCCGCTGAGCACGTCGCCGCTGCCAGCGGTGGCGAGCCAGGGCGTGCCGGTCGGGTTGACGTATGCGCGTCCTTCCGGCTCGGCCACGACGGTCGCGTTGCCCTTGAGCAGCACGGTGGCTCCAAGGTCAGAGGCAGCGCGCCGGGCGGCGCCGATGCGGTCGGGGCCGACGTCGCCGGCCAACCGGGCGAACTCGCGGTCGTGCGGGGTCAGCACAGTGGGTGCCTGCCGTCCGCGCACCAGCCCTGGCGCCCGCGCTACGAGCGTGATGCCGTCGGCGTCGACGATCACCGGCAGGTCGCTGCGCAAGGCGTCGGCGAGCAGTTCCATCGCGACGTCGTCGGTGCCCAGGCCCGGGCCGACGACCCAGGCCTGCACGCGCACCTCGTGCGGACGGGCGTCCTGGTGCACCACGACATCCGGATAGCGGGCCCGAACCGCGTCGGGCACCCGCCCGAGATAGCGCACCAGGCCGGCCCCACCGTGTAGCGCCGCGCCGGTCGCGAGCACGCCCGCTCCGGGATAAGCGGGGGATCCGGCCAATACGCCGAGGACGCCGCGCGTGTACTTGTCGTCGTCAGCGTGCGGGGCGGGCCGGCGCGCGGCCACGTCCGGCGCCTCGAGCACGTGGGTGCGCGCGTCCGGCAGTTCGGGCGCGAGGCCGATGTCGACCAGGCGCACCTCGCCGGCGCGCTCGGCACCCTCGCCGCTGACCAGTCCGGGCTTCAACGCCCCGAACGTGACGGTGGTATCGGCGCGGATCGCGTCGCCCTCGACCGCGCCCGTGTCGGCGTCCACGCCGGAGGGCAGGTCGACCGCGACCGTGAGCCGCTCCCGCGCCGCGGCGGCGAGCTTGGCTGCCTGCTCACGCAGCCCGCCGTGACCACCGATGCCGAGGATCCCGTCCATCACCAGGTCGGCGTGGTCGAGCGCAACCGCGTCACCGACGCGTCCGCCCGCGCCTCGCAACGCAGCGAGTCCTCCGGGGTGGGCATGGTCCGGGTTCACCAGCACGGCGCTGACCCGGGCGCCACGCCGGGCCAGTCGCGCGCCGGCATAAAGCGCGTCGCCGCCGTTGTCGCCGCTCCCGACAAGTAGGACGACGCGGGCGCCGTAGATCGGGTCCAGCAGCTGTCCACAGTGGACGGCCAGCGCAGCGGCCGCGCGCTGCATGAGCGCACCGTCGGGTAGGCGCGCCATGACCGCCGCCTCGGCGCCCCGAATCTCCGCGACCGGCCAGACCCCGCGCATGCCCGTCCCTTCCCCGATTGCGCAACATTTGCTCGCGAGAGACGAGGAAATGTTGCGCGATCGGTCACGCCTCGGCGATTACGGTGGCCGACGCTATCCCCCCGTCGTGCGACAGCGACACATGCCAGCGGGTAACGCCCAACTGCGCCGCCCGGACAGCCACTGTGTCGCGTACCTCCAGATGCGGGCGGCCGAACCGGTCGGTCACCACCTCGGCATCCGTCCACCGCATGTCGCCGGGCGCGCCGAGCGCCTTGGCCAGCGCCTCCTTCGCAGCAAAACGCGCCGCGAGCGACTCGGCGCTGCGCTGCCCACCGGTGTCGGTCACCTGCTCGGCGGCGGTGAACAGCCGGGACGCGAGCGACGGGGTGCGGCGCAGCGACTCGGCAAACCGCTCGACGGGAACGACGTCGATGCCGACGCCCACGATCACAGAAGCCCACCGCGCGAGCGCTCATCGCCGATCATTGCGAAGTGGGCGAGCCGGTGGCGCCGGGTGGCGCATAGTCGGACAGGTGCCCCGGGAACGCCGACACGTCCGGGTTGAGCCAGGCGGCGGCATTGTTGACCGCGGTGGCCACCTCGCCGAACCCGGTAGCGATCAGCCGCAGCTTGCCGGGGTAGTCGACGATGTCGCCGGCGCCGTACACGCCGGGGACCGACGTCTGGCCCTTCGTGTCGACGGCGATGTGTCGCTTGCCCACGATCTCGATACCCCACTCGAGCAGCGGGCCGAGATTCGCGAGGAAGCCGAGCGCGGCGATCAGCCGGTCGCACGGCAGCGTGAGCAACTCGCCGGCCACGTTCACCTGCGCCTCGCAGAGCTCCGGCTCGCCGGCGAGCGCGGACACCTGGGCGTCGGTGATGATGTCGACGGACGACGCGCGTACCAGCTCCACGGAGTGCGGATGGCCGCGGAACTGAGCCCGGCGGTGCACCAGTGTCACCGACTTCGCGATCGGTTCGAGCATCAAGGCCCAGTCGAGCGCCGAGTCACCCCCGCCCACGATGACGACGTTCAAACCCTCGTAGGCGCCCGGATCCGGGACGAAGTGCACCACACCGCGTCCCACATACTCCTGCCCGGTCGGCAACGGCCGCGGGCTGAACGTCCCGATGCCGCCCGTGATCACGATCGCGCGGGTCTCGATGCGCAGCCCCTCTGACGTGGTGATGGCAAATGCGCCGTCGCCACGTTCGAGCCCGACTGCCTGACGGCCGAGGATGTAGTCCGGATCGAACGGCGCTGCCTGCTTGACGAGTTCCTCGACGAGGTCGCGGCCCCGGATCGCCGGAAACCCGGCCACATCGAAGATCGCCTTCTCGGGGTACATCGCCGTGATCTGGCCGCCCGGTTCCTCGAGCGAATCGATGAGCGCGGTCTTCAGGGTGCGCACCCCGGCGTAATAGGCGCCGAAAAGCCCAACCGGACCGGCGCCGACGATCAGCAGGTCGACGGACTTGGTGGCCACACCGCGAGACTACGGGAGCGGGTCAGCGCCAGGCAGCCGGGCGCTTCGGCGCTATTCCACCGTGACCGACTTAGCCAGGTTGCGGGGCTTGTCCACGTCATAGCCGCGCGCCTGCGCGATCTCGGCGGCAAGCACCTGGAGCGGGATCGTCGCCACGAACGGGGCGAGCAGCGTAGGCACGACCGGCACCTCGATCAGGTGCGCGGCGTGCCGGCGCGCGGCGGTGTCGCCCTGCTCGGCGACGACCACGGTGCGCGCGCCGCGCGCGGTGATCTCGGCGATGTTCGACAGCATCTTCTGGTGGAGGACGGGACGCCCTTCCCGCGACGGCATGACCACGACCACCGGCAGCCCGTCCTCGATGAGGGCAATCGGGCCGTGCTTGAGCTCACCGGCGGGAAATCCCTCGGCGTGCATGTAGGCCAGCTCCTTCAGCTTCAGTGCGCCCTCGAGGGCCACCGGGTAGCCGACGTGCCGGCCGAGGAACAGCACGGCACGGCACTGCGCTATTTCGCGAGCCAGCGCCCGAACCGGCTCGACGACGCCGAGTGTCCGGGCCATCAGCTCCGGGACCTCGGCGAGCAGTTCGTACTCGCGCGCCACCTCGTCGCTGTATTTGGTGCCCCGCGCCTGCGCCAATGCCAGGCCGACCAACTCGACGGCGGCAACCTGCGCGGTGAACGTCTTCGTGGCCGCCACCCCGATCTCGGGGCCCGCGTGGGTGTACAGCACGGCGTCGGATTCCCGTGGGATCTGCGCACCGTTCGTGTTGCAGATCGCCAGCACCCGTGCCTTCTGCGCCCGCGCGTGACGGACCGCCTCGAGCGTGTCGGCCGTCTCGCCCGACTGGCTGATCGCGACGACGAGCGTCTGCCGGTCGAGGACCGGGTCGCGGTACCGGAACTCGGATGCCATCTCGACCTCTACCGGCATCCGCGTCCAGTGCTCGATCGCGTATTTGGCGATCAGCCCGGAATGGAACGCCGTGCCGCACGCCACGACGAAGACCTTGTCGACGTCGCGTAGTTCCTGCTTCTCGAGGCGCTGCTCGTCCAGGACCACCTGGCCGTCGACCAGGTGGCCGCGCAGGGTGTTCGCCACCGCGGCGGGCTGCTCCTGAATCTCCTTCAGCATGAAGTAGTCGAAGCCGCCCTTCTCGGCGGCGGCCAGATCCCAGTCGATGTGGAAGTGCTTGCCGTCGACCGGAGCGCCATGGAAGTCGGTGACCGCATAGCCGTCGCGGCGGATCTCGACGACCTGGTCCTGCCCAAGTTCGACGGCGTCCCGCGTATACGCGATGAACGCGGCGACGTCGCTGCCCAGGAACATCTCGCCGTCGCCGATGCCGACCACCAGCGGCGAATTGCGTCGCGCCGCCACCACGACGTCGGGGCGGTCACGGTCGACCACGACGAGGGTGAACGCGCCGTCCAGGCGGCGGCACACGGCGCGCAACGCGGCGGCGAGGTCGCCGTCGTGGCGGGCGATCAGGTGCGCCACCACCTCGGTGTCGGTGTCGCTGGCGAACTCGACGCCTGCCTGCTCGAGCTCGGCGTGCAGCTCGCCGTGGTTCTCGATGATCCCGTTGTGGATGACGGCGAACCGCCCTGCCCCGTCCAGGTGCGGGTGGGCGTTGCGGTCTGTGGGCGCGCCATGGGTGGCCCAGCGGGTATGGCCCATGCCGGTGGTGCCGATGATCGACAACCCGGACAGCTCCTTGTCGAGGTTCTCGATGCGCCCGGCCTTCTTCGCCGTCTGCAAGCCGTCGCCGACGACGGCAACGCCCGCCGAGTCGTAGCCCCGGTACTCGAGCCGGCGCAGTCCCTCCAGCACTACGTCGACCGCTTGCCTCGGGCCGACGTACCCCACGATCCCGCACATGGGGAGCAGCGTACGGGAGTTGATGTGTGGTAGACGGGACTCGTGAGCGCATGGATCGAGCCCGGCGCGTACCAGGTGGGCCAGGGCGTCTATCGGATACCGCTGCCGTTGCCGCACGACGGGCTGCGGGCCGTCAACGTCTACGCGATCGCGGACGGCGAGCAGCTCGTGCTGATTGACAGCGGCTGGGCGCTGACGGAGAGCGAGGAGCTACTCGTCCGGGCGCTCGACAGCATCGGCTACCGGCTGGTCGACGTCCGCGAGTTCCTGGTCACCCACGTCCACCGAGATCACTACACGCAGGCGGTCGCGATCCGCCGGGCGCATGGCACTCGGGTCGCGCTGGGCGCGGGCGAACGGCCGAGCCTGGACGCGATCCAACAGGCCATCCGCATCAGGCGGCGGCCCGATGCCCCGCACCTGGTCCGCGCCGGCGCCCCCGGCCTGCTGCCCGGCAATGCGCCTGGCGGCGACCCCGGCCCGAACTGGGAGCTGCCCGACCAGTGGCTCGCCGACGGCGCCGATCTGCCGCTTTCTACCCGGACGCTGCGCGTGATTGCGACGCCCGGGCACACCCGCGGCCACGTCGTCTTCTACGACGCAGGCGCCGGTGCGCTGTTCGCCGGCGATCACGTCCTGCCGCAGATCACGCCCTCGATCGGGTTCGAGTTTCCGCCCGCCGAGTCGCCGCTGCGCGACTACCTCGAGTCGCTGCGGCTGATGCGCTCGCTCCCGGATGCGGTGCTGTTGCCGGCCCACGGTCCCGTGGCGCCGAGCGTGCACGCCCGCGTGGACGAGCTGCTCGACCATCACGAGCAGCGCCTGACCGAGTCGGCCAAGGCCGTCGAGCAGGGCGCGGACACCGCCGCCGAGGCCGCCCGCATGCTGCGCTGGACCCGCCGGCGGCGGCACTTCGACGAGCTGGACCGGCTGAACCAGATGCTCGCCGTCACCGAGACGATGGCGCACCTGGACGTGCTGGTGATGCGCGGCTGGCTCACCGTCTCGGTCGGGCCCGACGGCGTGGCGCACTACGCGGTGGCCTGACCGGAGCCGGCCACCACCTCCGCCAACCGGTGGGCGATCTCGTCGGCGTGTTGGTGGGTCGCGGCCTCGACCATTACCCGGACGAGCGGCTCGGTGCCGGATGGGCGCAGCAGGATCCGGCCGGCGTCACCGAGCTCGGAGCTGGCGTCCGCAAGTGCCGCCTTGACGGTGTCCGCCTCGCAGGCGCGCAGCCGGTCCGTTACCCGAACGTTCACCAGCACCTGTGGGAGGCGCTGCACCACAGCTGCTAGCGCGGCCAACGGTGTCCCCGAGGACGCCATGCGGGCCATGACGTTCAGCCCGGTCAGTAGCCCGTCGCCGGTGGTGGCAGCCTCACTGAAGATCACGTGTCCGCTCTGCTCGCCGCCGAGGGACAACCCGCGGGCGCGTAGCTCCTCCAGGACGTACCGATCCCCGACGGCCGTGGTCACCACCGAGATCCCGGCACTGCGCATGGCGTGGTGCAGGCCCAGGTTGCTCATGACCGTCGCCACGATCGTGTCGTCGCGCAGCCGGCCGGCAGCACGCAGGGACATCGCGCTCAGCGCGAGGATCTGGTCGCCGTCCACGATCTGGCCGTCGGCGTCGACGGCAAGACACCGGTCGGCGTCGCCGTCGTGGGCGATGCCGAGATCAGCGCCCTCTGCTACCACCCACTTGGCCAGCGCCTCGATGTGTGTCGATCCCACGCCGTCGTTGATATTGATGCCGTCCGGGTCGGCCGCGATCGCCATGACGGTTGCGCCGGCGCGTCGATACGCCTCGGGCGCAACGCGCGACGCCGCCCCGTGCGCGCAGTCGACGATGACCCGCAGCCCGTCCAGGCGTTGCGGGACCGCGCCGAGCAGGTGGGCAAGGTAACGCTCGGCGGCATCGTCGGCGTCGCGGACCCTGCCGATCGCGGCACCAGTCGGCCGGGCACCCGGTGCGCCGAGCGCTGCCTCGATCTCGGCCTCGATCTCGTCCGGTAGCTTGTGCCCACCCCGGGCGAAGAGCTTGATGCCGTTGTCGGGCATCGGATTGTGGCTCGCGGAAAGCACGACGCCGAGGTCGGCGTCGAAGTCGGCGGTCAGGAATGCGACGGCCGGGGTCGGCAACATGCCGACGCGCAGGACATCCGCACCCGCGGAGGCGAGGCCTGCCACGACGGCGGCCTCGAGCATTTCACCGCTGGCCCGCGGATCGCGTCCGATCACGGCCAGCGGGCGATGTGACGGGTCGTGCCCGATCAGCACCCGCGCCGCCGCCTGGGCGAGGCCCAGCGCCAGCTCTGGCGTCAGGTCGCCGTTCGCGAGCCCGCGAACACCGTCCGTCCCGAAATAGCGACCCACCGCGCTCCCTCATCCGAAGTAGTCCGTGTGCTGCCTCGCTATAACGACACGACACACGGAGAACTTGTTGCTAGCGCTTCGAGTACTGCGGAGCCTTGCGAGCCTTCTTCAGGCCGTACTTCTTGCGCTCCTTGACTCGGGGGTCACGGGTGAGGAAGCCGGCCTTCTTCAGGGCCGGACGGTCCTCGGGCTCCAGGCCGATCAGCGCGCGCGCGATCGCGAGACGCAGCGCACCGGCCTGGCCGGTGACGCCGCCGCCGCGAAGCGACGCGATGACGTCGAACTGGCCGTCCTTGTTCAGGGTGACGAACGGCTCACGGATCAGCTGCTGGTGCACCTTGTTCGGGAAGTACGACTCGAGCGTGCGGCCGTTGAGCTTGAACTCGCCGCTACCCGGCACCAGCCGGACGCGGACGATGGCCTCCTTGCGGCGGCCCACGGTCGGGGCTGGGCTGGTCACTGGCTTACCTGCTTGATCTCGAAGGGCTGGGGTTTCTGCGCGGCGTGCGGGTGGTTGGGTCCCGCATACACCTTGAGCTTCTTCAGCTGTTTGCGGCCGAGGCTGCTCTTCGGGAGCATGCCGCGGACTGCGAGCTCGATCACCCGTTCCGGACGACGCTCGAGCAGCTCGCCGACGCTACGCCGGGACAGGCCGCCGGGGTAGCCCGAGTGGCGGTAGCGGTGGTCGTCGCGCTTTTGGCCGGTGAGTGCGACCTTCTCGGCGTTGACCACCACGACGAAGTCGCCGGTGTCGACGTGCCGGGCGAACTGCGGCTTGTGCTTGCCGCGCAGCAACTGGGCTGCCTGGCTCGCCAGCCGGCCGAGCACCACGTCGTTGGCGTCGATAACGTGCCAGGCGCGCGAAACCTCGCCGGGCTTGGGAGTGTACGTAGACATGATCTCTCTCTAGTCGGTCTTCACGGCGCCGGGCTGGCACCGCCCCCGCGGTCGTGTGACCCCGGGACATGGCCGTGGACGCGCCGCGACGGGCGTGTCCGAGAGATCACGATACCGGTCCGGACAGCACCCGGCCAAATCAGCCGTGCAGCAGGCCGCGGCGACCTGGTCCGGCACGGCACATTTCACAAGACGGGCTGATCGGATTCGTAGACCACGCCACCTGCCCCGAACACCAGGAAGCGGTCCATTGAGCGGGCGAACCAGCGATCATGCGTCACGGCAAGGACGGTCCCCTCGTACGCCTCCAGCGCCTCTTCGAGCGCCTCAGCGCTGATCACGTCGAGGTTGTCGGTCGGCTCGTCGAGTAACAGCAGCGTCGCCCCGGACAGTTCGAGCAGCAGTATCTGGAACCGCGCCTGCTGCCCGCCCGACAGCGAGCCGAACGTCTGATCACCCTGTTGCTGCAAGCCGTATCGCTTCAACGCCGCCATCGCACGACCGCGTTCGACGCCGTGCCGTCCGGGTTCGCCGTGCCACAGCAGGTCAACGAGGGTCCGACCAAACCATTCAGGATGGCTGTGCGTTTGAGCAAACAGGCCCGGCACGACACGAGCTCCGAGCTTCCACTCTCCACTATGGACAATCGACTCGCCGGCGAGCAGTCGCAGGAAATGCGACTTGCCGGCGCCGTTCGCGCCCAGCACACCGACCCGCTCGCCGTAGAAGATCTCCGTCCCCATGGGGCGGATCATGCCGGCGATCTCCAGGCCGGCACACGCGACAGCGCGTTTGCCGGTGCGTCCACCGCGCAGCCGCATGCTCACGCGTTCCTCGCGCGGCTTGTCCGGCGGTGGCCCGGCCGCCTCGAATCGCTCGAGCCGGGCAAGCATGACCCGGTACTTGGGCGCCATCGACTCGTGGTATTTCGCCTGTTGCTGCAAAGTACGTACCAGCTCGCGAAGT